>JAKAQW010000114.1 GCA_021819525.1 Actinomycetes bacterium | reverse complement strand
CCGGCCCACCGCAGCGCCTGCACGGCAGACGGCGACCGGTCCACCCCGGCGACCACCCATGGCCGTGGACGCCCCCCCGCTAACACCGACGCCGCAAAGTCGGATGCCATGCTCGCACGGTACTCCACGTACCGCGACCCTGCCCGGGCGCGTCGCCTACTGGCCATCTGGATCGCCCAGCGAGCTCGGCACCTGGAGCGCTGCCTGATCTGTCACCTGGAGCGCCGCCCGAGCCTGGTACCTGGCATGGTTCGTGGGCGAGCCTGCCACCTGGTCGTACGGCTCGGGGCGCCACACCCGGTTCCCGCTCCGAAGCCTGCGGGTACCTACGGCCCGAGCCCACGTAGCCGCGGGGCCTCGGCGCGTCGGGGACGACACGAAGCCGCGCACCGGGGTGGGAACGCCAGGTTCTCTCGAGTGCTCGGCCAGCCGTTCGGTGTTGGCGACACCACGACTGACACCCGAGCGACATCTCGGCTCTGGCCTCGACGTCGCTCGGGTGCGCCAATGCCATCGCGAGGCGCTCGAGCGTCGGAGATGGTGCTCGAGCAGCACAAGCCGTCCGAGCGGTCGGCGACCGGAGGGCGAGCGCTAACGCGCGGGTTCCACTCTGGTGCAGGCGGCAACACCAGCAGCATGGTCGGCAACGGTGGCCTGGCCGCATGCCAGCAAGTCGACGACACGCGGATCGACCACCTGGTAGTAGGCGAAGCGGCCCTGGCGGCGCAGCGACAGCATGCCGCACGACACGAGGCAGGCCAGGTGGGCGGAGACTCGGCCTTGGGAGAGCCCGACATGGGCGACGCACTCGGTGCCGGTGCGCTCGTCAGCCACGCAGAATTGCAGGAGCGCCAAGCGCGTCGGGTCCCCGAGCGCGCGGAAGAATTTGGCCAACAGCTCCCGCCCGGCAGGATCTGCGGGTACCACGATGTCGTGGACAGCGACCTTCGAGGTGGGGACCATGGCACCGACCAGTATCGCCGGACGCCCCAGGTCCGTGCCAGCCGCAGCGTCAGGATCAGGGTCTGTCGCAGAGGCGCGTGAGCAGCGCACACGGTGGCGGCGTGACCAGCGCACACGGTGGCGGCGTGAGCAGCGCACACGGTGGCGCGTGACCAGCCGCACACGGTGGCGGCGTGGTCCACCCATGTCGGGCGATCCCGGCTCGTGCCAGCCACCGGCCGGCGCGCTGTGGCGACGACGGAGCCGGGGCGGTACCCGCAGGGCGTGCCCAGCGGCGACACTGGGAAGCACCCCATGATGTCGACCATGTCATCGCGCCGCCCTCGTTCCCGCCGAGCCGCGCTCGCCCGCCTGGTGGCCGTGAGCGTGGCATCGGCAGTACTGCTCGCTGCGTGCGGCGTGGCGGGGTCGCTGTTGCCGCCGGCTCTGCCGGCAAGAGCCCCCAAGGGCGAGATCGCCGTCCGGGTCGTGCGGGGCTCCGAGCACGAGGCGTTGCTCGTCGCCCGGGTGCGTATCGACGGCAAGGGACCGTTCCCGTTCCTGATCGACACCGGCGCAGCCATATCGGCGATCAACGCGCCACTGGCAGCGGCCTTGCACCTGGGGGTGGTCCGCCGGCGCTCGGGGCGGCTGCAGGGAGCCGGTTGCACCAGCGCGTCGGGCACCGACCGGGTGACCCGCTGGCGGGTGGGCCAGGTGTCGCTGCCCCCGATCGACGTGTCCACCGTCCACCTGTCCTCCTCTACCTCCAGCGACGCCATCCAGGGGCTGCTCGGCTCGGATCTCTGGTACCGCTTCTCGTCGCTCGACATCGACTACCGCAGCGGGTTGGTCCGCCTCGGCGTGGTGCCCGCCGGACCGTCGGTCGCCGTCCGGGTGGTGCACCAGGATGGCCAGGTGGTGGTGGTGGCACCGGTCGACGTCGAGGGGCACGGCCCGTACCCGTTCGTGGTCGACACAGGAGCATCTCAGTCGGTGGTGAGCCAGGACCTGGCCAGCACCTTCCACTTGCACCAGGTACGCCGTTCGGTCACCATCGACGCCGTGGGATGCACGTCGAAAGCCAGCATGGTGCAGGTCGGCCACTGGACGAGTGGAGCGGTCACGTTGCCGGCCGGTACAGCCCTGGCCCTGCGCCACCCGCTGGGGACCAGCGCCCCGGGCAAGGTCGGCATCCTCGGCTCGAACGAGCTCAGCCGGTTCGCCGACGTCACCGTCGACTACGCCGCGGGTCGGCTGATCCTCTCCCACTGATGCGCAGCGCAGTCGCGAACAGTTCGAGCGGCGGGCGTCACGTCGCCGTGGGCAGCGGGACCGCCGGGCGTCGCGTCGCCGTGGGCAGCGGGACCGCCGGGCGTGGCTTCGGTGGTGGCAGCGGGCCCGGCGGGCGTCACGTCGCCGTGGGCAGCGGGGCCGCCGGGCCCGGCCCCGGTAGTCGACGATGCCCGGCCCCGGTAGTCGACGATGCCCGGCCCCGGCGGTAGGCGATGAGCGGGGACTGGCTCGATCTGGTCATCGTCGTCCTGGCCCTGCTGTTCGCGGTGCGCGGCTACCACCACGGACTGCTCGTCACGGTGGCCAGCGTGGCCGGCTTGGTCGGTGGTGCACTGCTCGGGGCCAAGTTGGCGCCGCTGGTGGCCAGCCGTTTCAGCTCGGAGGTGACCGCCGGCATCGTCGGCGTGGTGGTCGTGGTGGTGGTCGCCGTGGTCCTCCAGGAGCTGGCCCGGGCGGTGGCGGTCCGGGTGCGCAGCCACCTGGGGCGGGGGATCGTGGCCCGGGCCATCGGTCGCCTCGACGCGCTGGGCGGTGCGCTCGCGTCGGTCGCCGCCATGCTGTTCGTGGTGTGGGTGCTGGCCCTTGCCGTCTCCGAGCTGCCCGCCACCACGCTCAGCAGCCAGGTGCAGGACTCGGTGATCTTGCACCATGTCGACGAGGTGATGCCCCCTGCTGTCACCACCCAGTTCTCGGGGCTGCTGCGCCTCGCGGAGAGCCGGACGTTCCCGCCGATCTTCAGCGCGTTCGGCGTGGAGACGGTGCTGCCGACCCCGGCACCGACCCCGGGGGCAGTTCCGCTCTCCGCCGTCGACGCCGCCGCGCCCAGCATCGTGAAGATCGTGGCGGTGGAGCCTGAGTGCTCCCAGGAGAGCGAAGGCACCGGGTTCGTCATCGCCCCCGACCACATCCTCACCAACGCGCACGTGGTGGCCGGCGCCCGCTCCGTGCACATCGTCCAGAACGGTGCCGGGACCGCCGTCGAAGCGCCGGCTACCGTGGTGCTCTACGACCCGCATGTCGACGTGGCCATCTTGTACGTCCCGGGGCTGCACCTCCCTGCCTTGCAGTTCGCTCCCCAGCCGGCGCCGCCCGGGGCGAACGCCGCGGTGGTCGGCTATCCCGAGAACGGGCCGTTCACCGTCGACCCGGCCCGGATCCGCGAAGAGGAGCGCGTGACCGGACCCGACATCTACCAAGACGCCCAGGTCACTCGCGAGATCTACGCCATACGGGCGCTGGTGCGCCCGGGGAACTCCGGCGGGCCGCTGCTCGATCCCTCGGGGACCGTCTACGGGGTCACGTTCGCGAAGGAGGTCGGCTCTGTCGACACCGGGTTCTCCTTAGCCGCGTCGCAGGTGGAACCCGATGCCTACGCGGGCGCTGCTGCCACGACGGCGGTGTCCACCCAGGGCTGCCTCTGACGCCTCCTCGGAGGGGGCCCCGACGACGGTGCAGTGGGACGCGCCGCTTCTCGCCGGTAGCGAGGCGCGCACCGGCACGCTGGGGCGAGCCCCGACGACGGTGCAGTGGGATGCGCCGCTTCTCTGGCCTACCTTGCCGTCAAGCCGCCAGCGCCCCCACCACGTAGTTGATGCATGCGCACAGCGCGGCGACGTCGTTCGGGTCGATGGCCGGGAACATGCCGATGCGCAGCTGGTTGCGGCCCAGCTTGCGGTACGGCTCGGTGTCGACGATGCCGTTGGCTCGCAGCACCTTGGCGACGGCACCGGCGTCGACGGCGTCGACGAAGTCGACGGTGCCCACCACGTGGCTGCGATCCGAGGGCTTCTCCACGAACGGCATGGCGAAGTCCGAGGCCTCTGCCCAGCCGTAGAGGATCTCCGCCGAGCGGTCGCAGCGCGACGCTGCCCACTCGAGCCCGCCGTGGCCGAGCATCCACTCGACCTGGTCGGCCAGCATGGCCAGGGTCACGAGCGCCGGGGTGTTGTAGGTCTGGTCCTTGGTGGAGCTCTCGATGGCGATGGCCAGATCCAAGAAGGCCGGCACCCACCGCTTCGTAGCGGCGATCCGCTCGACGCGCGCCAAGGCGGCGGGCGACATGAGCGCCAGCCACAGGCCGCCGTCGGAGGCGAAGCACTTCTGCGGTGCGAAGTAGTAGACGTCGAACTGCGCAGGGTCGACCCGCAGGCCGCCGGCGCCCGAGGTGGCGTCCACCGCCACCAGCGCACTGCCGTCGGCGGTGTCGGGACCTTCAGGGCGGCAGATCTCCATCGCCACCCCGGTCGAGGTCTCGTTGTGGGTGAACGCGTAGAGGTCGACGTCGCCGGTGGGTCGGGGGTCCGGGCGGGTGCCGGGGACGGCGCGTATGACCTCTGGCTCCTCGATGTGTGGAGCCGCCGCCGCCGCGGCGGCGAACTTCGAGGAGAACTCGCCGAAGGAGAGGTGCTGGCTGCGTCGCTCGATCAGGTGGAAGGTGGCCGCGTCCCAGAAGCAGGTGGTGCCGCCAAGGCCGAGGACCACCTCGTAGCCGTCGGGGAGGGCGAAGAGCTGGCGCAGCCCACTGCGCACCCGGCCGACCATGGACCTCACGGGTGCCTGGCGGTGGCTGGTGCCGAGATAGGTGGTGGCCAAGGCGCCGAGCGCTGTCACCTGCTCGGGGCGGACCTTGGACGGGCCGCAGCCGAAGCGGCCGTCGGCCGGCTTCATGGCGTCGGGGATCGTGATGTCGGGGGTCGTGGTCACGTGTGCAAGCATGGCAGCCATGACGTCGCCTGTGGAACCGACCACCGCCCGGCCGGCCGACCAGGCTGCCGGGCCCGCTGCTCGGCGCCGGGTCTCGGTCCGCCTGGGATCGCTCGCCCCGTCGGCCACCCTGGCCGTCGACGCCCGGGCGAAGGCCCTGAAGGCTGCCGGCGAGGACGTGGTCGGCTTCGGTGCCGGGGAGCCGGACTTCCCGACGCCGGCCCACATCGTCGAAGCCGCCGCCGCCGCGTGCCACGACCCGGCGAACCACCGCTACACACCGGCCTCGGGGCTGCCCGAGCTGCGCGCGGCTGTCGCCGAGAAGACGGCACGCGACTCCGGTCTGTCGGTGGAGCCGAGCCAGGTGCTGGTGACCAACGGCGGCAAGCACGCCATCTTCAACGCCTTCGCCGCCCTCCTCGATCCCGGCGACGAGGTGCTGGTGCCCTCGCCGTACTGGACGACCTATCCCGAGTCCGCCGCGCTGGCGGGCGGAGTGGCGCTGTCCGTGCCCACCGACGAGGAACGCGGGTTCCACGTCACCGTCGACGCCCTCGAGCGCGCCCGTACTCCGAGGACCAAGGTCCTCGTGCACGTCTCGCCGTCGAACCCCACCGGCGCGGTGCTCGACCAGCCAGAGACCGAGGCCATCGGACGCTGGGCGGCAGAGCACGACATCTGGGTGCTCTGTGACGAGATCTACGAGCACCTGGTCTACGGCGACCACCGCTTCGTCTCGCTGCCCGCGGTGTCCCCCGAGCTCGGCGACCGGTGGGTGGTGGTGAACGGCGTGGCGAAGACCTACGCCATGACCGGCTGGCGGGTGGGGTGGATGATCGGGCCGCCCGATGTGGTCACCGCGGCGGCGAACTTGCAGTCCCAGGCCACCTCGAACGTGGCCAACGTCTCGCAGCGAGCGGCCCTGGCTGCACTGAGCGGCGATCTCAGCGCCGTGGCGGCCATGCGGGCTGTCTTCGACCGGCGCCGCCACACCATCCACCAGATGCTGAACGAATGTCCCGGTGTGCGCTGCCGCGAGCCGGAGGGGGCGTTCTACGCGTTCCCATCGGTGCACGGCGTGCTGGGACGCCGGGTCGGGGGCCGCGAGGTCACCAGCTCGGCAGCGCTGGCCGAGGTGGCCATCGACGTGGCGAAGGTGGCGGTCGTCCCCGGCGAAGCCTTCGGGGCGCCTGGCTACCTGCGCCTGTCCTACGCGCTCGGCGACGAGGACCTGGTCGAGGGGGTCACCCGGCTGCGCAAGCTGCTCGAGAGCGCCGAGTGAGCACATCTGCACCGGCTCGGGTGCTCGTCACCGAGAAGCTGGCCGACCGCGGGCTCGAAGTCCTCGCGGCCGCTGGCTGCCAGGTCGACGTGCAGCTGGATCTGTCGGCCGAGGCGCTGCTCGAGGCCGTGGTCGGCGCCCACGGCCTGGTCGTCCGCTCGGCCACCGAGGTCACCGACGAGGTGCTGGCCGCCGGCACGGATCTGGTGGTGGTAGGCCGGGCGGGCATCGGCCTCGACAACGTCGACGTGGAGGCCGCCACCCGCCGCGGCGTCATGGTGGTGAACGCCCCCGAGTCGAACATCCTGTCGGCAGCCGAGCACGCTGTGGGGCTCATGCTGGCCCTGGCCCGGAACATCCCCCAGGCCCATGCCGCCCTGGTGGCCGGGCGCTGGGAGCGCTCGAAGTGGGAGGGGGTCGAGCTGCACGGCAAGACGCTCGGGGTCGTCGGCCTGGGCCGCATCGGCGCCCTGGTGGCCCAGCGTGCCCAGGCGTTCGGCATGCGGCTGTGCGCCTATGACCCCTACGTGGCGCCGGAGCGGGCCCGGACAATGGGGGTGGAGCTGATGGCGCTCGACGAGCTGGTGGCCCAGGCGGACTTCCTCACCATCCACCTGCCGAAGACGGCGGAGACGCGGGGGTTGGTCGGCCGGGATCTGCTGGCCAAGGCGAGAGCGGGGCTGCGCATCGTGAACGCGGCCCGTGGGGGCATCGTCGACGAGGACGCGTTGGCAGACGCGCTGGAGTCGGGCCAGGTGGCCGGCGCCGCGCTCGACGTGTTCGCCGTCGAGCCGCCCACCGGGTCGCCGCTGCTGGCCCGTCGCGACGTGGTCGTCACCCCTCACCTCGGTGCGTCTACGGCCGAGGCGCAGGACAAGGCCGGGGTGACCATTGCCGAGCAGGTGGTGCTGGCGCTCGCCGGCGAGTTCGTGCCCTTCGCCGTGAACGTGGCGGCTGCCGAGGTGTCCGAGACGGTGAAGCCGTTCCTCGGGTTGGCGGAGGTGCTGGGTCGCAGCTTTGCCTGCCTGCACGACACCCTGCCGAGCCGGGTCGAGATCGAGTACCAAGGTGCGCTGTCGTCGTCGAACGTGTCGATCCTCACGCTGGCAGTGCTGAAAGGACTGTTCGCGGCGGGGACCGAGGAGCCCGTGTCGTACGTGAACGCCCCCCAGCTCGCGGCGGAGCGCGGGCTCGAGGTCCGCGAGATCTCCACCGCCACCTCGCGGGACTTCGTGAACCTGGTCACCGTGCGCTCGGAGCGCCACTCGGTGGCCGGCACGCTGGCCGGCGCCAACGACGAGCCGCGCTTCGTCATGGTCGACGACCACGACGTGGAGGTCCCACCCGCGGAGCACATGCTGGTGGTGCGCAACGACGACCGTCCTGGCATGATCGGCGTCGTGGGCCAAGCCCTCGGCGACGCCGGCGTGTCGATCTCGTCGATGGCCGTCGGGCCGTCGAGGACCGCCAGCACGGCGCTGATGGTCCTCTCGACCGCCACCAGCACCCCCGACGACGTGCTCGTGCGGCTCCGAGGCACCGACGGCATCCTCGCCGTGCACCGCGTCGGCTCCTGAGGCTACGAACGGCGGGCCTCGAGGAAGCGGTGCAGGATCTCGATGTCCTGGGCATGGGTGAGGCGCCGCTCCGCCTGCTCGACCGTCCACCACGCGACGGCGTCGACCTCGTCGTCGGCGAGCCGGGGTCGCCGACCGGTCACGGCCATGGCCCAGAACCCGACGACCTTCATGCGGCCGTCGGCCAACGGGTAGGAGACCTGCCCGAGGCTCGCGCCGACACGGCAGGTGAGCCCGGTCTCCTCTTCCACCTCGCGCACAGCGGTTCCCTCGGGCGCCTCGCCAGGCTCGGCCTTGCCTTTGGGGAAGCTCCAGTCGTCGTAGCGAGGGCGGTGCACGACCACGACGCGAGCTTCGCCTTGCGCATCGGGCCGCTCCCACACCACGCCGCCGAAGGCCAGCACCGTGTCGCCGCGCTCGCCGGCGCCCGCGGCGCTCAGCTTGGCGTGCACGGCAGGTGCTTGCCCGCTCGGGTCGCGCACGGGGTTCGATGTCACGGCGATCCTCGCTCTCGTGGCCGGCGCCGGCGCCGGCGGTGCGGCTCCAACAGCGATAGTAGATGGGGGAGTGGGACGTCGGCAGCGGATCCACCGTGCCCTCGCGGACACTGCTGGTGAGTGCACTTCGGTGGTGTCGACGCGGTGGTGTCGACGCGGTGGTGTCGACGGCGGTTCCACCTGGCAGCCGACGCTGCCGGGTGTCGCGCGGCTGGTGTAGCTGGCGCCGGGCTGGCGCTGTGCGGCCGGTGCCGGCAGCATCGTGGGGGCGTAGAGGCCGCCGGTGCGTTCGGCTCGGCGCCGGGCTGGCGCCGTGCGGACGGTGCTGGCAGAGGTAAGAACGCATCAAGTAGTTCCGTGAATGCGTCGAGTGGTATTAGGGTGATGAGCGTGCGCGGCCTCGATGCCATCGACAGGCGCCCCCGGGCACCGGGACGCAAGAGCCGCGACGTGGTGTTCGTGGAGATGTTCCGCCTGCTCGTGGTGGTGCTCGGGACAGTGGCGGGCCTGCAGGTCGGTGAGCACGTCCACCAGAGCGGGTTGGCGCCCCTCGTGGGGGTGCTGCTGGGAGCGGCGATGGCCTATGTGCTCGGTGGCATCGTCGGTCGGGTCGTCGACCAAGGCATGAACGGTGCCGTCGCCAAGCTCCGGGCGTTGCCCGCCGCCGAGGTGCTGGCGGCGGCTGTGGTGGGCACCGCCGGCCTCCTGCTCGGCCTGGTCCTGGGGGTGCCGATGCTGGCGCTCGTGCACTCAGCAGTGGTGCTGCCTGCCGTCGGTGTGCTGGCCTGGGTGCTGTGCTTCTTGGGGGTCCGCCTCGGGGCGTCGAAGGGGAGAGACGTCGCCCGTGCCGCGGGCATCGCCCGGCTCCTCGATCCGCGCCTCGATCACCTGGTGGGCGAGACCCTGGTGGTCGACACTGCAGCCCTGATGGACCGCCACCTGGGCGTCCTCGGTCGCGCCGGGCTGCTCGGCGGGGGCATCACCGTCCCGCGTTTCGTGGTCGACGAAGTGCGGTTCCTGGCCGAAGGCCCTGACCCGCTGACCAGCCGCCGGGCTGGCCGGGCGCTCGAGTCGCTGGCCGATCTGCGTCGCGGCGGCCTGGCGGTCGCCGTGGCAGCCGCGGAGGCTCCCGAGGGTGCCAGCACCGCAGAGCGGGTCGCCGCCGTGGCCGCCAAGATGGGGGGCCGGGTGGTCACCTGCTCGTCGGCCTCGATGCGGGCAGCCGAGGAGCGCGGTGTGGCCGCGATCGACCTGCGGAGCCTGGCCCAGGATCTGGTCCCGGAGCATCCGGTGGGGGAGTCGTTCGTGGTGGACCTGGTACGCGCCGGACGGATGGCACGCCAGGCGGTGGGCTACCTGGACGATGGCGACATGGTCGTGGTGAACGACGCCGCCCACCTCGTGGGCGTGGCCGACGTGGCTGTGACCGTGAGCGGGACGCGGCGCACCACCCAGGGTCAGCTGGTGTTCGCTCACCTGGCCGACACGGCGCTGGCGGCCGCATCGTCGTCGAGCACACCGCCCCAGCACGGCGCCGGGCGACGGTCGAGCACGTCGCGGCAGTAGGGCGTCTCTTGGCCACCGTCGAGCACACCGCCCCAGCACGGCGCCGGGCGACGGTCGAGCACGTCGCGGCAGTAGGGCCGCCTCAGACGGTCTCGACGGCGGTGACCAGCTTGGTGAGGGAGTCCTTGGCGTCGCCGAAGAGCATGGTGGTCTTCGGGTCGTAGAGCAGCTCGTTGTCGATGCCGGCGAAGCCCGGGCGCATCGACCGTTTCAGGAAGACCACGGAGCCGGCCTGGTCGACGTGGACGATGGGCATGCCGTAGATGGGGCTGCCCGGGGTGTTCTGTGCGGCGGGGTTCACCGTGTCGTTGGCGCCTACCACGAGGGCCACGTCGGTGGTCTGCATCTCGGGATTGGCCTGGTCCATCTCCTTCAGCTGGTCGTAGGGCACGTTTGCTTCGGCGAGCAGGACGTTCATGTGCCCGGGCATGCGTCCGGCGACCGGATGGATGGCGTAGTACACCTCGATGCCACGCTCGGCAAGGGTGTCGGCCAGCTCACGGGCCACGTGCTGGGCCTGGGCGACGGCCAGCCCGTAGCCGGGGACGATGGCCACCTTGTGGGCGTAGGCGAGCATGACGGCGATGTCTTCGGGCGTGCCGCT
>JAKAQW010000113.1 GCA_021819525.1 Actinomycetes bacterium | reverse complement strand
GCCACGGCGCCCGCGACCGACCCGGGCCGGTGCTCACGGCGTCGCCATCCTGACCGCCGTGGTGTCGGAGCGGATGCTCGCAAGCAGGGGGGCTTCGAGGAGGTCGACGGCGATGGTGGCGGCGAGCACCGCGGCGAGGAGGACGCCGACGTCGACCAGGGGCACGGCAGCCATCAGGATCCCCAGCGTAGGGGCGTCGGTGAGGTAGCTGTCACCAGCCGCAAACGAGCAGCGCGGGTGCTTGGCCCCATGGCTCGCCCGGTCGCAAGTTCGTCCGCGTGCTCGGCGATGTAGGCCCAGTGCTCGGGTCGGTGTCACCAGGGGGGGTGCGCTCTCGCCCGTTCTTCAACTCACGAGTTGGTGAGCTCGCTGATGCGACACACCGAGGAGCTGACCCACGTCGCGCAGCGCCACGCCCTGTTCGTGCAGCTGCCTTGCAGCACTACGAACCTCGGCGGCAGCCGCCGCCTGCGCCTCTGCCGAGGCCGCCCGTAGCTCCTCGGAACGCCGGAGATGGTCCTGGACCTCGGCGGGAAGACGGATGTCGTACTCGACGACGACCTCCTCGGAGTCGCCGGTCATCACCACGATGAGATCCTTCGCCATGGTGTCCAGCTCACGCAGGTGTCGCGCCTGGGTCGAACCGACCCCATCGACGCGAACGAGCCAGAACCGACCGTCACGGGTCACTGTGGCCCGATAGCTCGCCATCACTTCCACCACCTTTCACCCAGTTCGGGCTCGCACTGCTCGAAGATGTCCTCGCTCAGCCCGGGGCCGATCTCGACGTGACGAGGCACCGGGATCATGGTGGCGCCCAGCCGGTAGGCCGTGTGGTTGGCGCCTTCACGCTGCACCTCCCATGTGACACCCGCGGCCTTGGCCTGGGCGCCGATCCGTTTCACGATCTCCCGTCGCTTCACACTACAGTCTAGCCTCCCCTGGACACTCCCGTCAAGGGGAGGGTAGACTATAACGACTTCTCGCGACCGCGAGCCCCCTGATCGTCGACGGTGAGGCGCTCGATGGCCGTCTGGCGGTCCTGTTGCGTAGGCAGGGAGAGCGGGAGAAACCGTGGGAGGCAAGCCAAGGGCTGAGAACCTGGCCTCGCTGTGGCTCACCGCCGCCGGTCCGGGTCGAGCGCGGCTGTGGCAGCGGCCACGGCGTCGAAGGTGGGCTTGGCGTAGGACCCCCAGGCTGGTGAGGCTGGTGAGGCTGGTGAGGCTGGTGAGGCTGGTGAGGCTGGTGAGGCTGGTGTGGCGGCTCTTTGCCATGAGGATCGGCAGCTGGACACCTGACTCGGCGAGGTGGGTGAGCCGGGAGTGGCGAAGCTGGTGCAGGGTCCGACCCTCGCTGGCCACCTTGAACACCTCACCGACACCCCGTCACGGGGCGCCGTCCGCATGCCGGTCGCCCGGGCCCCTGAGGCCGTAGCCGGATCCGGCGCCGTCATCTGCCTCTCACGGTTTTCCCGCCCTCCAGCCGAGTTGGTAGTCTTCCGTGATGGCTCGGGCGCGTGGTTCGGGGGCGCTGCGGCGCCGACGGGTTGTACGCTGGGTGGTCGGGTCGGTGGCGGCTTTGGTGATCGCGGCGGGGATCGGAGGCGCGGTGGCCGGTGGCGCGCTGGGCTCCAGACCCCACCAGATGACACCTCGATCCGAGCCCGTAGCACCTCGACGGACCCCAGCAGACGCTTCACCGTACCTGCACCAGGTCGGCCTACCGGGAGCCGTTCGTCCTCTCCGCCGGTCGTCAGGTAGTTGACCGGCTAGGGCCGGCTCTCGCGAACCGGCTGTCGCAGATTGGCCTGCAACAGAGCCATCCAGGGGGAAAGGACCGGGTCACCGTTCGTTTGGCACGTATTGCGCGACGACCTGTAGGGCTCCGACCAAGGGTTGCGGCGCGCCCGCTCCTGGCTGCGACGCACGTTGGACCAGATCCTCGTCGCCTGCCGCTGGATATCGGGTTCCGGTCTCACAGCCGCAGCTGCCCGTAGCCACAGCCCGGCTCAGCATTTCCCGGTGCTCGTGACTCGAGTAGGTGATGATGCACAGCAGACCGACAGGGCGCGAACGACGATGACCGGGCTCGACGGGTCCGAACCGGCCAGGTGGCGGGCGATGCAGCCGTGTTCTGACGAGCTCGCCTTCTCCACCTGGTACAGCCGCGAGCACACGAGGGTACTGGCCGCGCTCGTGCTCGTGGCGGGGGACCTGGAGCTGGCCCGCGATGCGGTCGACGAAGCGTTCTGCCGGGCACTGGCCCGCTGGGGCCAGGTCGGGCAGCTCGCGTCTTCCACGGGATGGGTGTACGTCGAAGAGCTCCGCCACCGGGTGCGGCGCCGTCACCGTCGCCACCGGGTCGGCGCTGGTGCGCTCAGCGTCGTCCTCGCCGGCATCGTCGCCGGGCTCGTGCTCCAGCCGACGGCCCCGCCGGCAGTCGGGTTGAGCACCCAGGTGACCGCTTTCACCGCTTCGGGCCCGCCGCACCTGCTCAACCAGGCGGTACGCTTCGGCCATCTCCCCCCAGCTATGCACTTGGCATCTGACCGCCAGACGAACACGCTGATCTCCCCTGCCAGCTACACGCGCTCCATCACCTATACCGGGCAAGGACCAAGCGGTGCCGAGTCGTTCACCATGACAGTGACCGACAGCACCGTGAACCCCGTGTTCACGTCGCCGCCACGCAAGACCGGCGGTATCTCCTCTGCCACCTCCACCACTGTGCAGGGGCACCGGGCGCTGGCCATGACGCTTGTCACCACCCCCCAGGTCACCGTCACCCACGGCACCTCTCACGGCCGGCCGTTCACTTCGTACAGCATCACCGGCTACTGCCCGACCTCTGGCATGAAGTCATGCACGGTGCAGCTGCCCGGCGGTGGCACCTTCACCATGCCACCCACCACCGGCCCGCCCGTGCCCCCAGCGTCGACCACCGTGCAGCCCACCGTGATGCTCCAGTGGCCCGAGGGCACGGATCTCGGCTTCGTGATCGACGCGTCGGGGCTGAGCGTCGCCCAAGTGGAGCAGATCGCCGACGGTGTCACCTACGACCCAGCCATCGGCAACTGCATCGTCGCCGGCCACGACACGACCACCGGGCTGTGCTCGCCCGGTGTCCACAGCTCACCGCCTGTGACCACCCCGGAGGTTCCCGCCGGTGGCACCGAGCTGGCCTACGGCACTACTGCCGGCCAGCCGTGGGTGTTCTCCGCCGCGATCGAACCGGGCAACGCGTGGACTTCGCTCGTCTTCGAGCACACCGAGGTGTCCGGGTCGGGATCGAGCAGCCCCGCGACTGCCATGAGCTGGGACAGCGCACCTGACGGCGAGAACTTCCTCTCTGGGATGGTGCCGGACTGGGTGACCAGCCTGAGCGCCACCAGCGATGGCCGCACCGAGCGCAGCGCGGTGCTCCCCACCCACATCGGCCACTGGGCCTACTACGTCCTGCCGATGGGCCGGGCTACCGGCAGCTGCAACGGTAGCTGCCCGATCCCAGTGCACGTCACCTTCTACGACGGCACTACCCCCGTCGGCCACACCAGTCTCTCGATCACCGCGTCCAGCTACTCAGGCTTCGCGCTCCGCCAACCTCGCAGCTGACCGCCATGGGCACGTCATCCGCTACATGACGGGAAGGTGAGGCGTGACGACATCGAAGATGCATGACGGCGGCCAAGCTCCGCCACGCCGCCTCGTCCATGGGCAAGCCCGACACCAAGAGGGATGTCCGGCTGGCTTCGTCGGGTACCCTACGGAGGCGACCCACGACGTCCCCAGCGAGGGATCGCGGGTTGGGGGAGCAGATACCATCGGTCGATGGCCGTGGACCGCCGCATCGACCAGCTGCTGGCATCCCCGCTCGGTCGACAGTTCGCGTTGCATCTCGTCGACCCGATGGCCGAGCTCACGCTCGACGGGTTGTCGAGGGACGAAGCGAAGCGCGCCGTCTCCTCGGCCGTATTAGCGTGGGTGTCACTCCCTGAGGGTCCCGACGCACTGCTCGCTGCCCTGGCGCGCGACACGTTCGATTTTGGGTTCAGCGGCGAGGACGAAGGGCTCTGGCCGCTCAGCCAGGCGGCGAGGGAAGAGCTTCGGCCCGTGGCCGACGCGCTCGTCGCCGCGGCGGGGCCGCTCGGCTGGTGGGAGCCGGTCGATCGAGCCGATCAGCGGCTCTTGGTCTGGGACGACCTGCCCGAGATCGGAGAGGGCGGGATCGACGGCCTCGTGCACGAGACGGTCGCTCGTGAGCGGGCAATGAGCGAGGAGGGCCTGCGTCGCCCCCGTCCGCGCCCACGGCCAGGGGTCCGGATCGGCGCCACGTGGTGGTCGGCGCCGGGCTTCGCCCCGCTCACCTGGACGACCCGGGCAGTCCCCCCGCTACCCACCACGGCCCTGCTCGGGTTCATCGACACCCACCAGCCCTTCGAAGCGACCGGAGCCCGGATCTTCTCGCTCGCCATCGATCCGTCGGCACGGGTGTACGAGATCACCGAACCCGAGGACTGGCGTCGGCTCGTTCAACGCTTCCCCGAGGACGCCACAGGGACTCACGACGGCGAATGGCGCGACTGGGGTGGCGTCACCGGACCCTGGCTCCTCCCCAACTGGGAGGGAGTCATGGCGCACTACGACGCCGTACATGTCACCGTCGGCGGCTACGTCGCCTCCTGCGGGCTCGCCCTCCCCGTCGGCGATGCCTACACGATGCTCGCCGGGTGGATCCCCGATGCGACGTTGTGGCTGCACGACGTCGCAGTCGCCCGACGGTTCCTTGGCCGCTGGCGTGGCCAGCCGACGCCAGAGCTCAACGAGATCATGGCGGCGTGGGAGCCCGCCTGACCTCGGCGCGAGGCGGGCCGACCCTTCGATCTCGCCCCTCCCTCCCAGCACGCGTCCCCGAACATCACCGACCGACAGCGACGGAGTTGCCACCTACCGCCGGCAGCAGAACACGTCACTCAGCTGCTTTCGCCCCTGGATACCGCAGCTCCTCCTCCAGCCGTCGGTCCGGTGGCCGTGGCACCCGTGGCTCACGGTCGCCAGCGTCTCCTCCACCACGATTCTCGAAGCTGATCACCACCCATGAGCCACGTTCGACGACCGTGCCTGCTGATGGGTCCTGTCCGGTGACGACCCAATTGCCCGGCCAGGTGAGAGCACCGAGTGGGGGACCATCCAGGCGCCCGCTGGTGAGAACGACGTCGGCAGAATTAGCGAGGCCGCGAGCGCTTTGGATCGAGAGCCCGACGAAGGCAGGAACGGCGACGGACTGCGGAGCAGAGCGGGGCATGGGCGGCCTCCCGCTCAGAGGTTACGACCTGAAGCGCGCGGACTCAATCGGATGCCGATCTGGCAAGGTCTGAACGTGGTCTTGCGTCGACCGAACGGCTCTCCTGTTCGCCTCGTCGCACCACAGCCAGGCTTCTACGCGATTGGATGGAGGATCACCGCGCCGGGGATGGAATGGCGCAGCGGTCAGACGGTACTCACGTTCGCGGCTGGGCCAGCATGAACGTGCCAGCAACCGAGTCCCACTCTTTGTGCACGAAAGCTGGTCAGCGCCCGCCGACCCGGCGGTCGAGGACAGTCGGGGTCTCGGCCCTCCGGGAACAACGGACGAAAAGGGGGTGGTCTGGTCAACCAGGTCAACACGGCGGTGAGGACTACCACTAACGTGGTGATCAGCCCGTTAGCGGTACCCATGCCCCGGCTACCTCCCGTCGAGGAGCGTCTGAAGGCCAGGAATGAAGCTGCGCCCGCTATTGGAAGCCGGATGGGGCCGTTCCGAGAGCGCCAGAACCGCGTTAGTAGAACTCCAGGCTCGATCTGCTTCTACTAATCGTTCTTAGTGGAAGCGTTCGCCGCCGTTTTGACGTCGCTAACCAGGAGACCCCTGTGGCGTGACCAGGTGAAGATCTCCGCGCTGTGCGCCGAGCTCGAAGATCGCTTCGGTCTTCATGTCGTCGCCGGCCGCCCAGGTCGAGGTCGACCAGGGCTCAGCCCAGGGGAGCATCGCCGGGCAGAGCGCGCCGGCGAGGTGCCCGACCGGGTGCGCCTCGGGCGCATCGTGCGTGGTGCTGCAGCTGGCACCACGAGCGAAGCTGGCTTCATCACCGCGCTGCGGCGCTCGGGGGTGGCCGTTCGTCCCCGCTACGACAGTGCTGACAAGACCAACGTCGTGGGCTACTCCGTCGCCCTGCGCAGCGGGGACCAGCGCCCAGCGCTGTGGTATGGCGGCGGGCGGCTCGGGAAAGGGCTCACCTTGCCGCAGCTGCGCCAGTGGTGGGAGCAGTCACCGGCAGCGCAACGCGAGGCACTGGAGCTGTGGAGAGGCCAGTCGGCCACCGGTGTGGAGATCGCCGAGGCTGACATAGCGCGCGTGGCGGGCTTGTCGGCCCGCCTCGGCGCGATCGGTGTCGAGGACATGGTGAGCTGGCAGGCAGCCGCCCCGGAGATAGCCGGCGTGCTCAGCGCGCTCGCAGAACGCTACGAAGGCTCCACACCTGGACCGATCGGCGCAGCTGCCGATCTGCTCAGCCAGGTAGCCCCATCCCATGAGCCGGCTGCACCTGGCGCCCGTAGCGTCGCGGGCGGCGGCGGCGGTACTGCAGCTCAGCTCGCGGTGCAAGACGACACGCTCGGCTGGGTGCTGCTGCTGCGCCAGATGGCCAGCACCGTCGAGTCCTACCAGAGCGCTGGTGAAGCGACCACCGAGCTCACCGAGGCGGTGGAGCGCCTCGACGCGCTGCGCCGGGAGCTCGAGGAGCACTACCAGAAGGCCACCGACGACACCGCGGTCAAGACCGCTGGGCGCCACGTGGAGGATCATCTGGCACGAGGCGAGCGAGCCGAGCTCGACGACGAGCCGCCACCAGAGCACCACGGACCCGAGCAGCTCTCGCGGTAGGAGCCGGCGCACCTCGACGAACGCCTGTGATCAAGCGGCCTGACCCGAGTGCCGGGACGTCAGAGGAGCCGCCGCAGTTCCTCGATGGTCATGTGGGTGTCAGCGAGAATGCCGCGCAGCGTACCCTTGGCGAGATCACGGCCAGGGTGTACCGGCATCGTCGTGCCGCGCCCGTCTCGGTGGCGCATGATGTGATGACTTCCGGTGATCCTCGCGACCGCGAACCCTGCCTTCTCCAGCGCCCCGACGACCCGTTCGCCGGACACGGAGGGGACACGGAGGGCACTGGTGGCATTAGGCCACGTTGATGGTGAGGGTCAATTCGTCGGGAATGCCGAATTCACCAACCAGGCCGGTGAGCGCTTCGCGCAGGTCCGCTATCGCGGCTGGGGCTGTGGCGCCCTCGCCGTTGGCCCCCACACCGGGTCGTAGCTGGGCGTGGGCGCACCATACGCCATCCTCGTCCTGTTCGACAGTGTAAGGCACGTGTACCGCCCGGGTCGTCACATCTAGCTCCTTGGGCCAGCCGACATGCACATGGTAGCGCTGGCACACGCCAGGGCACCTCGCTCCATGGCCCGTTTCGCGGTACGATAATCGTCGTGACGGTGTGGATCATCGGGAGCGCCCGCAGGCATGGGGTCCCTGATGACGACATTCGTCACGCCGTGGATCACCTTGTGTTCATGGACGACGATGCCGATGCCGAAGCTGGGATCGACACCGTGGTGGCGCTCGGCCCGGATCGGGCCGGGCTCCCGCTGGAGCTGGCCCTGGTGGTCGGTGACGACGGAGACGTGGTGGTGGTCCACGCCATGGGGATGCGGGCGAATTACGCCCACCTGTGGCCGAGGAGCGAGGGAGGCCGAGAACCATGACCGACGAACCGACCGAGCGGCCCCCGATGAGAAGCAAGGGGACACTCGTTACCGACGAGATGCTGGCTCGATTAGCTGAGAAGGCCGAGGCCGGGTTCGACCTCGATCGGCTGCGGCCCCGGCCGCCGGGCCGGCCGCGCATCGGATCGTCGCCTGCGGAGTCGTTGTCGGTTCGGTTCCCGCCCGAGATGCGTCATCAGCTCCACGAGCGGGCCGAGGCCGAGCACGTAAGCGAGGCGGACATCATCCGCCAGGCCGTAGCTGAGCACCTGACCCGCACCGCCTGACCGATCGAGACGCCACGAGGGTCGTGCTCGGTGACGCACAGCGAGACACAGCGGGAGGCGAGGCGACCCGTCAGCGGTGCCGTCGACCGAGGTCGAGCAGCTCGGTGACCTCGGCGACGGTTTCGGCGCCGGGGCGGATGTAGCGCATGGCGCTGCGAGGGTTGCGGTGCCGGGTCTTGGCCATGATCGCCTGGAGGGGGACGTTCTTCTCTCCGAGGTGGGTGGCTGCTGAGTGGCGGAGCTGGTGGAGCTCCCAGCCGGTGTGGGCCTTGAAGAGGACCCGGGCCCGGTCGTAGCCGAGGCGCGCTCTGCCGGTCTCGGGGCAGAGGTCACAAGCCGGAGGTCGCCGAGCCGGTCATGGGCGGCGCTCGGAGAGGAACACCGGGCCACGGCTGCGGCCACGAAGGAGCCGTGGCAGGAGCTGCGCGGTGCCAGATGACCAGTAGACCCACTCGCTCGCCCCGCCTTTGGAGATGACCTTCGCCCGCCGGGTGTCGAGGTCGAGGTCTTCGATGTCGAGGGCCAGGATCTCACTTGCTCTTGCCGCGCTCTCATAGAGCATCCGCCACAGGGTCTTCTCCCGTAGGGGCACGTCACGACGAGCAAGCTGGCGTTCGATGGCCGAACGGGGCAGCGCCCGGGTCTCGTCGGGGGGGCTCTGCCCGGCGTTCGAGGCTCGGTGGCAGGCCAGGGGCCAGGTAGCGGTTCTTCGCGCACCAGGAGAGGAAGGAGGACACAGCGGCCCGGTTGCGGTTCCACGTGGCGGGGGCGGCTCTGCCCCACGCCTGCTCCACGACCTCGGCCAGCTCGTCGCCGGACACCTCGGCGAGCACCCGGTCAGAGCCGAGGTCGCTTGTCACCCGGTCGAGCACGGCCGCATACGCCCGGGCTGTGTTCGAGTTGGCGAGCCGGGGCGAGGACAAGAAGGCGTCGACAGCCGACCCGATGGTCGTCTCCGAGCGCTGCTTCGTTCCCGCCAGCATGCTCCTTCCTCGCCGATGTACCGGATAACGTGTCTGAGTCGAGCAGCCGGTGAGCCGTGAACCTCCTGGTCGGCTACGCCGATGGACGTGAGAATAGCCATTTATCACGTACATGAGGGGACGTGAAGGAGCGGTGCTCATCATCGCTCTTGTACGATGATCGTATAGATGCGATACTGCGTCGTGTGCCGGAGGTCGAGCTGCACGACGAGGTCGTGGCATGGATCCTCGCTCTGGAGGACGCGCAGTGGAAGCGGGCGGTTGTAGTCGTCGATCGGCTGGCCGAGCTCGGCCCTGCTGCTCGGATGCCGCTGTCGCGAAGCCTCGGGGAGGGGCTGTTCGAGCTCCGCTTCAGCCTCGGCCCGACGGCCCGGCGGATCTCGTACCGCTTCACGTCGACGGGAACGATCGTCTTGCTGACGACGTTTCGCAAACAACGCACCAACGAACGTACCGAGATCGCCAGAGCCCGCGAGATCGCCGCGCAGTGCGCCCGGCGCTATCCCTGAGGAGGTCGTGATGGCCAACTACTCCCGCTGGCAGGACGTGAAGGCTCGCCGCGCCAGCCCCTCTGCCGAGGAACGAGCGGCGATCGAACAGGACCTTGCGCTCGGACAGCTGATCTATGACTTGCGGACCCAGGCCGCCCTCAGCCAGCGCGCGCTGGCGGAGCGGATGGGGACGACCCAGTCGGTCATCTCCCGGCTCGAGGAGGGCGGTGGGGCGAAGAACCGCCTCGACACCCTCGCACGGGTGGCGGCGGCTTTGGATCGCCACCTCGTGGTCTCGTTCCCGCAAGAAGTTCCCGACCACATCAAAGACGGCGTCCAGGTCGCCTGATACCCAGGGCAGGGCCGTCGAAGCTCGTTATAGGTTTCAGGCCTCCCGGCCACGACGGAAGGCTGGCCCGCTATGACGGGGATCATGACCCGTATCAGCCGGCGGCTTCGGCGACGGCAGCGTTCACCGCGTGCGCACCTCGTGGTCGGTGTAGCCGGCCTCGCCGCCGGAGCGCTGTTGCTAGCAGCGTGCGGAGTACGGGTCTCCGGGGTAAACGTGCCAAAGTAGCAAAGAATGCGGCTACTAACGCGAGTTTGTGGCCATAGATAGTGGTGTGAGGGGTGGCAGGGACGACCGTGGTAGAGCACAGCGTCGTAGCCTCCTTGTTCCATGACAACCGATCTGCCAGTGATCCTCGATGTGGCCCAGCTGGAGGCCCTGTTGAGGAAGACGTTCAACATCGGCTTGGACGTCGGACGTGGCAAGGAGAAGGTCGACCTGGTCCGGTTGCGGCTGTCGAAGGTGCTGCTCGGCGTTGGTAGGGATCAGCGTTTACTCCCCAGACTCGATCAGCCAGGGGCTGGCCCGCCAGCGACTCCCCATAGCGAGCCACCACCGCCTCGGCGTCAAGCACCCCCTGTTCGGTCCTCCGCGAGCGTGTCGTCACCCCTCACCCCTGTTAGTCGCAGTCCCAAACCGACCCTAGCAGTCTCTTGGAACCCCGTTAGCCTCGATCCTCGGGAATACGGCGTGGGGTGGGTTTGAGCGCTGTCTTCGCTTGTACCTGTGAAGATCCCCAGGTCAGGCGCTTGCTGTTCGGCATA
>JAKAQW010000112.1 GCA_021819525.1 Actinomycetes bacterium | reverse complement strand
CCCTGTGAGTAGCCGCCTCGATCCGAGCCAACTGAAACCAAGCCAGCGATGAAAGGACGAGCACCATGTTCACAGAGCTGATCATCCTCCGCCATCTCTACGCGGTCCTCCACAGCCGCTGGGAGGCCCTCCGTGCCGACTCCGAAGGGGGGTACACGACCGAGACGGTCATCGTCACCGCGCTCCTCGCCGCCTTGGCGCTCACCGCGGTCGGGATCATCGTCGCGAAGGTCGTCTCGGCCGCCAACAACATCTCGACCGGCAGCGGCGGCTGACCCCGCTGATGGCTTGTAGGGAAGCAGAATTCATGTCGGTTCGGCAGGGTAGTTGTCGGTCGCATGTCGGGCCAGGCCGGGTTCGTGTCGGTTGCGGCCCCCTTCCTGTCAGCCCTCGCCCGATCCGAGCGCCCGCGCATGGACGCAGGTCATGGCATTGACCAGCCGCTTCGTGATTCGCCCCAGAGCCACACCCGCCGAAACCCGACCACGTCCGGCTCACGTCGGCCAGATGAGAGGGCCTGGCCATGACCGAGGAAACCGACAAGTTGATGGTCCTTCGATGGCGACGAGGAAAGGAGCCGGACGATGTTCTCCCAGGAACGGACCGACAAGAACCCCGCCAAAACCGACACGAACCCGGAATCCCTACATGGCTGTAGGGAGGCCGAGAAGATGGCGAATACGCCGCGTACTTGGCGAACGCGTGGCGGATGGGCCTGCGACATGGCGAATGGAGCCGGTCACACGCCAGCCACAGCGAACCCCGATGGACAATCAGACCGCCGATCGCAATGGCCTCTACCAGCTAGTTCGCGGCTCACTGAGCAGCTACGCCGACGAGCGCTCCAACACCTCGACCTCACCTCATTCATATGACGCAAACCGACCATGTTGAAAGACAGCGCCAAGTTCGATGCCCCACTGCAAGGCAGCGCATGGCAACCGGGGGGGGGATCAGTCGCCGTTTCCCCAGGACAGCGTCGCCAACAAGGCGGCCCATTCGCCATGTTCACGGAATCCCTACAATGGCGACGACAGCGACGGCGACGGCAATGGGCAACGTGATCGGGGCCGTGGTCGGGGAGCCGGGCCATGCAGCTCAGCACGCTGGTCGCACCGGGCCACCCTCACGCCGCCGGACGCACCGGGGTGTGCTCTGGCGGAGCGAACGTGGCGCGGTCGCAGCAGAGCTGGTCATCGCCACGCCGCTGCTGCTGCTGCTGATCATGGGGGTGATCCAGTTCGCCCTCTGGGAGCACGCCGTGCACATCGCGACGGCCGTCGCCCAGCAAGGGGTCTCGGTCGGCCGGCTCCAAGGAGAGAGCGCCGAGGCCGGGCAGGCCGAGGCCCAAAGCGTGCTCGACCAGCTCGGTTCGACGGTCCTTTCCGGCACGACCATCACCGTCACCAAGACCAACCAGATGACCACGGTGACCGTCACCGGCCACGCCGAGAGCATCGTCGGGATCTTCTCCCTGCCCGTGGCTGCCACCGCCTCGGGCGCATCGGAGAGCTTCACCTACCCGGGCCAGGCGCCGTGACCGCCCGGCGGCTCTGGCACGGGCTCCTCGGCGACGAGTCGGGCGCCGTCGCCTTGGAGCTGGTGCTGCTCACCCCGCTGCTTCTTCTGATGCTGCTGTTCGTCGTGGCCTTGGGCCGTGTCGTCTCGGCGCGCATCGAGGTCGACGGGGCCGCCGCCCAGGCGGCGCGGGCCGCGTCCATCGCCCGCAGCCCCGCCACCGCGACCGCGATGGCCACCCAGGCGGCCACCACCGCCCTCGGATCCGACCATGTCACCTGCGCCGGGCTCAGCATCTCCACCGACACCGCAGACTTCGTCCCCGGCGGCTCGGTGGCGGTCACCGTCACCTGCCACGTCGCGCTCTCCGACCTCGTGGGCTTGCGCCTTCCCGCGAGCGAGGCGCTCAGCTCGACGGCAAGCTCGGTGATCGACACCTACCGGGCAGTCACAGGCCCATGACCGCCACCCTTCGACGGACTGGCTTTCGACGGCTCCGCCTTGGACGGTTGCGCGGCCGGCTCGGCGAGCCCGAGGAGGGGATGGTCACCGCCTTCGTCGTCGTGTTCATGTTGGCGCTGATCGTGATGGCGGGCCTCGTCCTCGACGGCGGCCTCGCGCTCGCCGCCAAGGTGCAGGCGATCGACGACGCTCAGGCCGCGGCCCGAGCCGGCGCCCAGGCGATCGACGTCCCCCTCTACCGCTCGACCGGTGAGATCACCCTCGACCCCACCCAGGCGAGCACCGAGGCCGAGGCGTTCCTCGCCCGGTCCGGGCGCAGCGGCACCGTGAGTGTCACAGGCGACCAGGTGACCGTCACGGTCACCATCAGCCAGCCCACCCAGATCCTCTCGTTGGTCGGGATCGACTCGCTCACCGAGACCGCCAGCGGCAGCGCGACCGCCGAGCAGGCCGAGCCGTGAAGGAGCGAGCGGCCCACCTCGCAAAGGGGCTCGGTGCGCTGGCGGTCTTGGTCGCCCTGGTGGCGGGTGTTCCCTGGGCGCTGTGGCACTTCGTCGGCTGGCCGCTCCCACATCACGTCCCGACGGCCGGCGAGGTCGGCCGGGCACTCAGCCACCAGGGCATCCCCGCCCAGGTCCTCGTCGACGCGCTCGCCGTCGTGGTCTGGCTCGCCTGGGCGAGCCTCCTCGCCTCGCTCGCCGCCGAGATCCCCGCCGCGCTGGCGGGCCGCCAGGCGAGCCGGCTCCCGGTCGCAGGGACCCTCCAGCCGCTCACCGGCCGGCTCGTCGCCGCGGTCGTCGTCGCCTGCCTCGCCCTCGCCCCCCGTCCCGCCCAGGCCACGGCGCAGCTCTCGGTGCGCCCGGGGGGATTGCTCGCGCACCGGGCAGTCCCGGCGCTCGTCGTGCGCGACGCCGCGTTCAGCGCGCCGCTCTCGCCGTCTCGCTTGTCAGCCGCCCCCGTCGTGGCAGACGCCGCTCCCACCGGCAGTGCCCCCGCGCCGGCGTCACCGGCGCCGGCAGTGGCCCAAAGGGTGTACGTGGTCCAGCGCGGCGACACCCTGTGGGGGATCGCCGAGCGCGAGCTCGGTGACCCGCTCCGATGGTCTGAGATCTACGCCCTCAACGAGGGCCGACCCCAGCCCGGCGGCGCGGTGCTCGACGACCCGCACTGGATCGACCCCGGCTGGACCCTCCTCCTGCCGGCGCCGAGCGCTGCGACACCGCCGACCGCCCAAGCTCCGGCGTCTTCGCCGCCAACGGTCCCGACCGCGCCGGTCCCACCCGCTGCGTCCGCGCCGACGACGACCCCGCCAACCACTCCGCCAGCCAGCACCACTCCGCCGACGGGCACGACCCCGCCCATGAGCACGACCCCTCGGGTCGACGGGACGCCGAAGACTGCCACTGCGGACGGCCATCGAGGTGAGAGTCGTCACGGCGAGCCTGTCCGCTTGCCGTCGGGATCGGTGGTGGCTGCTTCGTTTGCCGCCGGGGTGGCTGCCACGGTCGCCATCGGCCAGCTCCGCCGCCGCCACGCCTACCGCTACCGGCCACCCGCACCGGGCCGCACCCGGGCCACCGAGCCGTTCCGCCCGACCGTCGCACACCTGCGCCGAGCCGCCGTCGGCGACGAGCCGGTCCCCACGCTTGGCGGCCCGTTCCCGCCCATGCCCGTCGATGACGACCAGCGCCGCGAGCATCCCGGCCGCGTCGACGTCGGGACACGAGACGGCGAGACCCTGACGGTCGAGCTCGACGACCTCAGCGGCGTGGCGCTCGACGGGCCGGCGGCCGACGAGATCGCCCGGGCGCTCGCCGCCGCGCTGGTGGTGCGCGCCGGGCCGGGCGCGGCCGAGGTGCTCTGCGACGAGGGCACCGCCGAGCGGCTGTTCCCCGGCCTCCCCTCGAGCCGCAGCATCCGCCGGACGGCCTCGGCGGACCTGGTCGCCCGGGCGGTCGAGTCCGAGCGCGTCGCCCGGATCCGGCTGCTCGGGGCGCTCGACGCCGATAGCGCCGTCCAGTTCCGCTCGGAGAACCCCGAGCACCCGCTCCCGCTGCTGCTCGTCCTCCTTGACGACGTGCCCGCGGGCTCCCTCGGCCGGTGGGCCACCCTCGTTGCCGACGCCTCCCGCCTCGCCATCGCCGTTGTCTTCCTCTCCCCGGCGCCGGTCGCCACGGGGACCCTTCGGGTCGACTCCGGCCGCCGGGTCCTCGATGCCGAGCCGTCCGAACGGCTTGGCTCGCTCGCCGGCTCCGAGCTGTTCGGGCTTAGCGCCGACGAGGCCGCAGAGGTGCTCGGCGCGACCAGCGAGGCGGCCGAAGCGGGGGACGTGGACGACGACACGTCCGCCGTCGGTCGGGTGCTCGACACGCCGAGGACAGAGCCGTGGCCCGAGCCGACCCCGAACGAGAGCGAGCCCACGAGCGAGGCGACGGACCGGCCGGTCACGGTGCGCATGTTCGGCCACCTCGAGGTGAGCGTGTGCGGCGAGCCGGTGGTCACCGGGCTGCGCAGCCGAGCCCGGGACCTGCTCGCCTGGTTCCTCCTGCGCCCCGAGGGTGCGACGAGCGACGAGGCCGTCGAGGCCCTGTGGCCCGACACCGAGCCGGGCCGCGTCCACGGCCAGTTCTGGCGGTCGTTCTCCGATCTGCGGGCGCGCCTGAAAGAGGCGGGCGGCGAGGACCTCGAGGTGCTCGCCAAGGCCGGGGAGCACTACCGGCCCTGTGCTGCAGAGATCGCCTGTGACCTGTGGGAGCTCCAACGCTGCCTCGAAGAGGCGTCGCATACCCAGGACCCAGAGACGGCGCGGGCAGCGCTTCGCCGGGCGGTTACCGCCTACCGGGGGGAGCTGCTCGCCGGCGTGGACCGGCCCTGGGTCGAACCGGTCCGCCAGGACCTCCATCGCCGGGCGCTCGACGCCCATCTGCGCCTGGCCGAGCTCGAAGACCAGGCCGGGCGCGGCGACGCCGCCGTCGAGACCCTGGAGCGGGCCATCGCCCTCGACCGCTACGCCGAAGAGCCCTACCGCCGCCTCATGGCTCTGCACGGCGCTGAGGGTCGCCTCGACGCGGTGCGCGAGGTTTGGCGGCTCCTCCAAGGCCGCCTGGCAGAGCTCGACCTCGACGTCGAGCCGGCCACCGCGGCGCTGTACCGCCAGCTCACCGCCCTCCAGCCGGTGAGCTCGCAGCCGGTGATCCCGCAGCCGGTCCGGTCCCGATGAGCTTCGAGAGCCTCCTCCCGGCCATCGAGCCGCTCCGGTGGCGGTCGATCACCGTCGCCTCGCTCGTGGCGGTGGAGGTCGCGCTCGCCTGGCGGCTCGGGTGGTCGCCGGCGCTCCCGGCGACGTTGTTCCTCGGCGCAGCGCTCACGGTTGCAGCCGTGGTCGACGCCGCCACCTCCAGGGTTCCCAACGTCTTGGTGCTGCCGGCCTACCCGGCCGGCCCCGCGCTGTTCGCCGTGGCCGCTGGGATTGACGGGCAGTGGTGGCCGCTTGTCCGGGCGGTTTTCGGAATGGCCGGCGTGGTCGGCTTCTACCTCGCACTGGCTCTCGGCACCGGAGGGAAGAAGATGGGTCTCGGCGACGTCACCGCCGGCGGGCTGACCGGCCTCCTCCTCGGCTGGACGGGCTTCCCGGCGGTCTTCGCGGGGGTGCTGCTCGGCTGGGCGGCAGCGCTCGTCGCCGTTGTCGTGCTGGGCCGCGTCCCGACCCGGAAGCGGGGCTCGATCCCGGCGGTGCCGTGGCTGTGGCTGGGTGCCCTGGTCGTGCTGCTCGTCGCCAGATGAGCCCGCTGGCCGGACGCGCGGTGGCCTGGCGACCGTGCGCCCTCTTGCTCAGGGGCGCATCGCCTCGCGGATGCGCGCGGCGCGCTCGGAGAGCCCCCGTCGTTCGGCGACGGCCAGCTGGAGGCCGAGGTGGGGCACGGCGATGGGGAGCCCGTGCCAGGAGACGAGCTCGAGGTGGGCTTCGGCGGCGTCTTCGTCTTCGTGGGGAGGGTCGAGATCGCCCTGCTCGATGGGGATGCCTGCCCCGCCCCGCGAGCGCGCCGCTGCCGTACAGCCACCAGCGAAGCGGGCTGTGCTCGGCGCGCCCTGCGAGCAGCCCCAGTCCTTGCTGCCAGTCGATGGGATCGAGGCGGGCGCTGTGGCGGACCATGGTCTCGATGTGGCGGCTGAAGCGCTCGAAGACCGTCTCGATGCGGCGGCTCGGTCCAGCCGGCGGGTGAAGGTCCCTGCCTCGTCGTCGGGCTGCCAACCCATCTTCACCAGGCGCTCCAGGTAACAGGCGACATCGGTGCGCACCACGAAGCCCACCTGAGCGCCGCCTGCACCGAGATGGCGGCGAAGCTCGGTGTGGAGGTGGGTCTCGGCCGTGGGTGTCAGGCCGTGGCGGTCACGGCGTTGATGATGACGGCGTAGAGGTGGTGCCAGGCGAGCGAGCCGAACCCGGCACCTTGGAGCAGCCGGTTGCAGCGCTGTCTGGTCCGGGCCTTGCCCCGCCGGCCGGCGAGGAGGGTCGGGAGAAGCCAGGCGGAGAACTGGGCGACGAGGACGAGCTGGCCTCCGCTTCGAAGGACCCGGGCGCACTCGCCGAGCCCGGCTGCCTGGTTCGACCAGTGGTCGAATGACGTCGTCGACACGACGAGGTCGAAGTGGTTGTCAGGGTAAGGGAGGTGCTCGGCGGTGGCGAGGGCGAACGACAGTCGGTCGTCGGCGACCGTGGTGGTCGCCACCTCGACCATGTTCGGGGCGGGGTCGACACCGACCAGCTCGCAGGCCGCGGGGTAGCGCTCGGCGAGGCGGCGGAGCAGGTAGCCGGTGCCACAGCCGACGTCGAGGATCCGTTGGACCCCCGGGCAGGTGTCGGCGGCGAGGGCGGCGGTGCGCTCGGCGATGTCGTGGTGCAGTCGGCCGAGCCAGCCGGTCTCGTGGCTCGTGGCTCGGGCGTCGAAGGCGGCGAGGTCGCGCTCGGGAGGCACACGCCAAGTGTCGCAGACCGTAGGAGCCGAGCCGCTCCTCCGTGGGTTTGGTGGGATGCTCTGTGGGTCCGGCCGATCAGCGCAGCTCGCCGGCGACGAGGTCGGCGAGGGCGAGGTTCGCCACGAGGCGTGCCAGGCGCCGCCCGGCGGCCGGGCGCAGGACCACGACCGTCACCCCTGCGCCGCCGAGCCGTGCCATGAGCGCTGCGAGCTGGCGGCGGTCGTTCGAGAGGCGCCCGTAGGCGTCGACGACGACAAGGTCGAGATGGCCCGGCGCGTCGGCGAGCAGCCGGCACAACCCCGCCCGCACGCGCCCTCCGCCGTGGTCGGCGTAGGTGGCGACGTGGCGCCATCCCCGCTGGCGGGCCACCTCGGCGGCGAGCGTCGCCGCCTGGCGGTCGAGGCGTGCCCGTCCTGATCGTCCGGATGGGTCGTGGGCGTAGATCCCGACTCGCCACCTGGCTCCTGCCTGCTCGGTGCGTGGGTTCGTCTGCACGAGGCGATGAGACCTCTGCTGCCCGACGAACGCAAGGCATCCTGGGCCTTGTCTCGTGTTCAGCGGGGCACCGGGGGATGCTCGTGCCCGCCGGGCACGACGGTCGCGACAGTCACGGCGGTCACGAGGGCCCCGAGGGCGAATGCCCCGGCGGCGATGGCCATGGCGAGCTGTATCGCGCCGGGGAAGTCGGTGCTGGCGGCGACGAGGGTGCCGAGGAGGGCGACGCCGATGACGCCGCCGGCTTGGCGGGTGGCGATGAGGGGTCAGCGGTGGGTTGCAGCCCGCGCCCGGAAGCGGAGCGGACGTTCGGTGTACTCCTCGATGCCGTGCGCGATCCAGCCTGCGGTGCGGGCGATGGCGAAGATGACCTCTCCCGCGTCCTCGGGCATGCGGGCAGTTCGGGCCAAAACCGCGAGCGCGAAGTCGATGTTCGCCTCGAGCTGGGCCCGGTCTCGGATGGCGGCGGCAACACGGTCTGCGGCCACGAGGCTCGGGGAGCCCGGGCTCGCTGCACGGACCGCGTCGAGGAGCACCCGGGCGCGTGGATCCCCGAGTGGGTAGAGGGGATGGCCGAAGCCAGGCACCTGCTGGTGGAGCTCGAGGGCACGGGCGATGGCCGCGTCCGGCCCGATCGCAGCTGCCCATTCGAGAAGCTGGTAGGCGAGGCGTGACGCCCCACCGTGCAACGGCCCCGAGACCGTGGCGAGCCCGGCGAGCACGACGGCGTAGGGATCTGCCCGCGTCGAGGCCGCGACCCTGGCTGCAAGCGTCGACGCGGCGAGCTCGTGGTCGGCGAGCAGCACCAGGGCGGCGTTCGTGGCCTCGACCAGACCCGGGGTGCGGCGCCCCGTGGCGAGGCGTGCCCAGAGGCGCCCGGCGATGCTGCCGCGAAGTGGCGGCCGATCGCCCATGACCAGTCGGGCCGTCCGTTCGCCGGGGGGTCCGGCGACTGCTTCGGTCATGGTGGCGATGAGCGAGCCGGCTCGCACTGGCAGTGCCGCCTTGGTCAGGTCTGCGCGAAACGGGTCGGCCGCAGCTGCCAGCACCACGGCCATACTGAGCCGGTCGCGGTTTGCGGGGAGATCCATGCCGCCGACAGCCAGCGGGCTCCAGGTGGGCGACCCTCCGTCGAGCTGGCCGGTCCACAGCAGGTGTGCCACCTCCTCGAAGGTCGCTGAACGAGCGAGCTCGAAGGCGCTTCGCCCGCGATAGGACACGTCGTGGTCGCCGATGGCGGTCAGCTCGCTCTCGATGGTGAAGTCGAGGACTGGGGGTCGGCTGGTGCGGCGGGGCCGGCCGCGCCGGGCGAGCGCTTCCACCTCGTCCGGATCGAACCTGCTGGTCTTGGAGACCGGGTCCTTCCAGCTGCGCAGGGACCCCCGGCTCACATACGCGTAGACGGTGTCGACCTTGACGCCGAGCCGGGTGGCCACCTGGGCGGCGGTCATCGGCTGCATGGACTTGATGATAATCAACCTTGATCATCGACGGCCGGCGGTGCACGCTCCAGGTATGGCACTGATCCGCGAAGTCATGACGTCACCGGTGGTCACCGGTCTTTCCTCCGAGCCGCTGGTCGAGATCGCCAGGCGGATGCACCAGCACCGCGTCGGGTCGGTGGTGATCGTGAAAGACCACGCACCCGCGGGCATCGTGACCGAGCGCGACGTGCTCGGGGAAGCGGCCTCGGGGCAACTGGCCACAGTGACCGCCGGCGAGGTGATGAGCGCGCCCGTCGAGACGATCGACGAGCGCCTCGACGCGGCCGGCGCGTTGGAGATGATGAGGACCCGCGGCTTTCGCCACATGCCGGTCGTCGCACATGACGAGCTCGTCGGTGTCATCTCGCTGCGGGACCTGGCCCGCCTGTCCACGCTCGCGCCGCCGGAGGTCCCTCGCGGGCTCAAAGGGGTCGTGGTGGCCGACACCGAAGTCGGAGACGTCCGGGGCGCCGAGGGCTTCTACCACTACCGCCAATATTCGGCGGTCGAGCTGGCGATCAGCCGCCCGCTCGAAGACGTCTGGCGTCTGCTCGTCGACGGGACCCTTCCTGAAACGAGGCAGGAGCGTACGGCCTTCACCGATGAGGTGCGGCCGCTGCGCACCATCCCGCCGGCCGTCGCCGAGGTCCTACCGGTCATCGCCCGAGCCTCCGCGCCGCTCGACGGCCTGCGCAGCGCGCTGTCGCTGGCGGCTGCCGAGCGCGGGTGTCGTCCCCTCTACGACCTCGACGCCTCAGAGCGGCGGGCTGACGCGCTGTTCGTCGCTGCGCTCACCCCGACGCTGCTCGCCGCGCTGTTCCGCCTGCGCACAGGCGCCGAGCCGGTCGGTCCACGAGATGACCTCGGCTACGCGGCGAACTACCTGTGGATGCTGACCGGTTCTGTACCCTCGTCCGAGCACTCCCAGGCCCTGGAGCGCTATCTCGTCTCCACGATCGACCACGGTTTCAACGCCTCGACGTTCACCGCCAGGGTCATCGCGTCCACCGGTGCCGACGTCGGCGCCTGCATCACCGGGGCGATCGGTGCCCTGAGCGGCCCGCTGCACGGCGGTGCGCCGAGCCGTGCCCTCGAGCTGCTCGACGAGATCGGGAGCCCGGACCGGGCACGGGCGGTCGTGACCGACAAGGTTCGTTCCGGGCAGCGGATCATGGGCTTCGGGCACGCCGTCTACCGCACCGAAGACCCCCGCTCGCGCATGCTGCGAGACGTCGCACGAGGTCTTGGCGATCCCCTTGCCGAGCTCGCCGTCGCCGTCGAGCGAAGTGTCGTCGAGGTGCTCGCCGAGCTCAAACCCGGCAGAGACCTCTACGCCAACGTGGAGTTCTACGCGGGCGTCGTTATGGCGGCCTGCGGTATCGAGCCCGAGATGTTCACCCCGACCTTCACCTCGAGCCGAGTGATCGGCTGGAGCGCCAACATCCTCGAGCAGGCGATGGACCCGAAGATCATCCGACCCTCCGCCCGCTACGTGGGACCACCCCCACCCGAGCCGGTCCCGCCCATGGAGGAAGCACCAGGCTGACCCGCCCAGGCGGCTGTGCGGTGGCGGCGGTGGTCGGGCGATTCCTGGACTGCGTCCGCCAGGAGTGACACCGACGGCGGGACGCGCAACGCTCGACGTGCAATCGTCAGGAGAGCATCACGAGGATTGCTTCCTGCCTGCCTTGGGCGAAACCGGCACGGGCGGCAGGGATGCGGGTCTTGGGGTCCATCTGGTTCGTGCCCATCGCAGATCGAGAA
>JAKAQW010000111.1 GCA_021819525.1 Actinomycetes bacterium | reverse complement strand
CCCGGCGAGCGAGCCCCAGAACCGGGCATCACCGAAGGCGAACACACCCCCGTCGGCGCCGACCAGCCAGTAGCCCTTGCCATCAGGCGTAGCCACCATCGCCTTGATCGGGGCGTTGAGCCTCATCCCGGCCAAAGAGCCGTAGAACCGGGCATCACCGAAGGCGAACACACCCCCGTCGGCGCCGACCAGCCAGTAGCCGGTCGGCGCTGGGGCGGCCTGGGAGGACGGGGGCGCCGAGCTGACGGCTACGAGTGTGCCGGTCAGCTCGGCGATGGTGGGTGAGGTGGAGGATGTCACGGTCGCGACCAGGCAGCCGTTGGACATCGACTGGTCGCTGAACGGCAGCCAGGTACTGCCGTTCCACCACTCCAAGGAGCGGCCGGTGCCGGGATCGCACACCGTGATCGAGACCGAGGTGAACTCGCTGCCGGGGGCGATACGGACGTCGTAGAAGGCCCCCGTCGAGTCGGTGACCGCCTGGGCGGTCGGGTTCCCCGAGTAGCTGGCGACAGTCACAGAGCCCGCGCCGGTGGCCGAGGCCGAGACGTTGCCCGAAGTCGCGGTAGCGGTCCCGCTCGGGCTGGTCGAGGTGCCGCTCGTCGACGACGTCGACCCGCTCGGGGGCGACGGCGGCGGGACGCTCACCGTGAGGGTGGTGCTGGCGCTCGAGGGGGAGTAGTCGGTGTTGCCCGAGTAGACGCCGTTCACCGTGTCGGTCCCCGCCGGGGCGCCGGCCGACGTGCAGGAGCCGGCGCCGCCCGAGAGGGTGGCGCTGCACAGCTGCGTGGAGCCGACACTGAAGCTGACCGTCCCCGCCGGCACCGTGGCACCCGACCCGCTCACGGTGGCGGAGTAGGTGACGCTTTGGCCGTAGTCGACGCTCGGGGGCGACACCGACACCGCGGTGGCACTCGCGGCGGGCCCCGACGACGACGGCGGCGAGGACTGGCTGACGGTGAGGGTGCTCGAGGAGGTGCCGCTCGAGGTGGTGAAGTCCGAGTCGCCGGCGTAGGAGGCGCTCACGGTCTGCTTGTTGCCGACCGGCGCCGAGGCGGAGCTGCACGAGCCGGCGCCGTTGTCGGCGGCGGTGAGGGTGACGGTGCAGACCTGCGTGGATCCGACCGACACGGCCACCGCTCCGGTCGGCGAGCCGCTGTACTGGGGTGTCACCGCGACGCTGTAGGTGAGGGTCTGGCCGGAGCTGACGCTGGTAGCGTTCGCCGACACCGCTGTCGTGGTCGACGCCTTGGGCACAGCTACCTGGGTGCTGCCCTGCGAGCCGGCGAAGCTGCTGCCGCCGCTGTAGGCGGCGGTGACGGTCACGGCGCTGCCGGCCGGGGTGGACGAGGTGACGCAGCTGGCCGTAGCTGTGCTGCTCAGCGGGATGGCCGTGCAGAGGGCCGCCGACCCGGCGCTGAACGACACCGTCCCGGCGCTGGGTGTGCCCGACGAGGACGACACCGCGGCGGAGTAGGTGACGCTCTGGCCGTATGTGGAACTGCCCGGCGACGCCGTGAGGCTCGTCGTGGTAGGAGTGCCGCTCACCGCGAGGCCCGGGTATGCGACGGCGCCGCCGAGGTGGGACGCGCCGGAGTACAGGGCGGTGACGGTGTCCTCACCGACCGGCGCCGAGGTGGCGGAGCAGGTGGTGGTGGCGTAGCTGGGGTTGGTCGAGCTTTGCAGCGTCCCTGTGCACAGCGACGTCGAGCCGACGCTGAAGCTGACCGTTCCGCTCGGGGTCACGAAGCTGGCCGGTCCGGTCGTGGTCGTGGTCGTGGTCGTGGTCGGGGAGCTGTACACGGCCGCCTCGTAGGTGACCGAGCCGCCGGCCGCGGCCGACGCCGGGCTGGTGGCAGCGACCACGAAGTCGTAGGAGCCGCTCACCGTTAGGCTGGACTGGCCGTAGGAGCCGGCGTAGGTGGAGTCGCCCGAATAGACGGCGATCACTGGCCCGGACGAGCCCGAGGGCGAGGCGGGAGCGGCTATAGAGGTGCAGCTTCCCCCGCCGGAGGAGAGTGTGACCGTACAGAGCGGGACGGCGCCGAAGAGGTAGCCGACGCTCAACGCGACCGTGCCGGTCGGGGTGGCGCCCCCCGTCCCGGAGGAGACTTTCACGCTGTAGGTGACCTGGCTGCCCGCCGTGACGGTGCTGCCGGTGCTGGGGCTGGTGATCGACGTCGAGGACTCCGCGCCGGTCGCGTCGAGGCCCGTGGTCGCCGTGCCCTGCGATGGCGAGAAGGGGGCGAACCCCGGGTCGTACACGGCGGTCACCTGGTCAGGTGAGGTGGAGACCGAGGCGGGAGCGGCGGCTGACGAGCATGACGCGCTCGACTGGTTCGCCGTGGAGGACGCGAACAGCGTTGCTGTGCACACCGGCCCCCCGGCGACCGCCACCGCCACCGATCCGCTCGGCGGCACCGACGTGGAGGTGGCGCTGGTGTTGGTGACCGCCGCGCTGTAGGTGACAGCCTGGCCGGCGCCGGCGCTGGTCGGGCTGGCGGTGACCGTCGTGGTCGTCGTGTAGTGGACGAGCACCATCGTCGCGCCGGAGGAGCCACCGAAGCTGGAATCACTTGCCGTACCGGGGGTGTAGGTGGCGGTGATCAAGTCGGTGCCGACCGGAGCGCCGGCCGAGGTGCACGACGCCGCGCCGGAGCTGAGGGTGACCCCACTGCAGAGGGTCACTGGGCTGCCGTAGGGGTTCGGCATCCCGGTGGCGCTGGGCGGGTTCTCGGGGTAGGCGGAGAAGGTGACCGACCCGCCCGGGGTGCCGCTACCGGCATTGGGGGCGACTGTCGCGCTGTAGGTGACATCCTGGCCGTAGTTCGCCTGCGACGACGACGCGGTGAGCGTGGTGGTGGTCGCGGTGACCGCCGTGGCGGTGACGGTGTTCGGGGTGGTGGTGGTGTTGTACTGGACGTTCAGCGCCACGGTGGAGCTGCTGGCGCCGCTGCAGGGCTGCAGGTCGACGGTCCCGCCGTCGGCGAGGGGGACGCTTCCGTAGGACGTCGGGCTCGTCACCGAGAACTGACCGGTGATCTGCGGCGCCGAGACCAGGGTGTAGACGGTGCCGACGTTGGGGGTGAAGCACACGTTGCTCGGCGGCGAGCCGGAGGTGGAGGTGACGCCGTACTGGTTGTCCACGACCAGCTGCGCGCCGCCGAGGTCGACGGTTCCCGTGTCGGCCGTGTTGGCCGTGTTGACAGCCGAGGTGAGCTCGGCGTTGTCGCTGCCCGCGGTGGCGCTGGTCCCACTGGTCGGCCCGGTGAGCGAGAATCCGAGCGCGCTGGCAGAGTCGAACGTGGCCGCCCCCGTGGCGAGCACCCCGGGGGTCTGTGTCCCCGATCCGACGTTGACGAAGCTGCCGGTCGAGTCGAGGGCCCCGATGCTCGCCGCCCCGCTCGCCGCGACGTAGCTGAGGTCCACCGGGTTGCCGTCGGTGGCGTTGAGATCACCGCTGGTGCTGCTCGAGCTCGGCGAGAGAGAGATCTCACCGTTGGAGAAGGCGCCCGGGCCGGTCACGCCGATGCCCGTGTAGGAGCTGTCGGCGCCTACGGCCTGGAAGGTCCCCATCTCGTTGCTGCCGGCCAGGTCGAGGAACGACTCGCCGGACATGTCGACGGTCAAGGCGTTGCTGCCGCCGCTGATACCGCCCGAGGAGGACAGAGCCGACGGCCCGTTCAGCGTCCAGGTCTGGCCCGCGGAGAGCGCGAGCGGCATGGAGAGGGACTCGCTGAGGAAGGAGGAGCTCGTCCCGGAGACCCTCACGCCTGCCGAGCCGACCGCCAGGGTGTCGCTCCCCGACACCGAGTAGGGGCCGCCGCTGAAGGCGAGCCCGGCGGCGGAAAGCCCCGAGATGTCGTCGACCGAGTTGTAGCAGGCGGTCGTGGGGGGGCTGGCGGAGCACGCGCTGCTTGTCAGGGGGGGGAATGTGAGGGTGCCCACCGTGCCGCTCGGCGCGGCATTACCGGACCAGTTCGCCCCGGCGCTCCAGTTCCCGGGGGCCGAGCCGCCACCGCTCCAGGTGTAGCCCGTCGACGACAAGCCGGTCGACGACGCGGCGGCCTGCGGCGCGAGGCCGCCCAGCAAGGCCAGCATCGTCGCCGCTGCTGCGATGGCAGGACCGGTCCGGATCTTCATGGTGCTCACCCCTTCACCGGCCGGGTGGGCGTCGATTCGACGTGCCCTGCCGGTAGCTGTCACCCCTGCGGCCGCCACCTGCGTGCGGAGGTCGCTCTCAGGCCGAAAGTAACTGAGCCGGCAGCCGGAATTGGTGTCTACCGGCAACTTCGTACAACCTCGTACAGGGCACGGCCCCCACCAGGGCGACTGTGTAGCATCGGGAGCGCAACTTCTGGCGCGACGCTACGAGGGGGCCATCGTTGGGGAACGGAGATCGTCCCGATCCGGGAGGGATCCACACCAGGGAGGATCTGGCCCACGCCCTGAGCGTCCTGCGCTCCCTGGCGGGTCTGACGGTCCGGGACCTGGCTCACGCCCTCGACGCGCCGGCAGCGACGTTGGGTGACTACTTCGCCGGCCGGCACCTGCCAGGGCCCCGCCAGCTCGCTCTGTACCGTTCGGTCCTCGACGCGTGCGGCCTGATCGGCGCCGAAGAGCAGGAACCGTGGATGGCTGCGCTCACTCGGGCTCGGCTCACCTCCGACGGGCGCAGCCCGAAGGGTTTGGCCCCCTACAGGGGCCTGGAGCCGTTCAGGCAGTCCGACGCCGAGCTCTTCTTCGGCCGCCGGGCGGTGACCGAGGAGCTGCTGGAGCGCCTGCGCCGGTTGAGAGACGACCCGTCGTCGCCCTGTCGGGCCGTCGTGCTCGTCGGGCCGTCCGGCTCGGGGAAATCTTCACTGCTCATGGCGGGACTGGCGACGGCGGTCGTCGGCGGGGCTCTCGACACCGCCGAGGGCGGCTGGGAGCCGGTAGCGGTGACGTCGGAGCAGCTGTCGTCGGCTGCTCCCGGCTGGGAGACCGCCGCTTCGGAGGGAAAGCGGCCCTTGGTGATCGTCGACCAGTTCGAGGAGGCCTTCGCCCTGTCCGCCGCCGAGCGCGCCGAGCTGTTCGGTCGCCTCGAAGACCTCTACAGGCACCACGCGCTGGTGGTGCTGGGCCTGCGAGCCGACTTCTACCAGGCAGCCTCGGAGGAGCCCGCCCTGCTGGAAGCTCTGCGCCACTCCCAGCTCCTCCTCGGCCCCCTGACCGAGGAGGAGCTGCGCGAAGCACTCCAAGGCCCGGCGCAGGTGACCGGCACCGCCGTCGAAGAAGGCCTGGTGGACCTGGTCCTCGCGGACCTGGCGCCGGGCAGCCCGCACGGCTTCGCCCACGCCCAGGGCGTCCTGCCGCTGCTTTCGTACGCTCTGCTGGCTACCTGGCAGCGCGCCGGGCGCAACTACCTGACGATCGCCGACTACCGGGCGGCCGGCGGGCTGCGCGGCGCGGTCCGCCAAGCGGCGGAAGAGCTCTATGCCGGCTTGAGCCCCGACGAGCGCGAATCGGCCCGGCGGCTCTTCGCCCGCCTGGTACATCTCGACGCCGAAGGACCTCCCACCCGGCGAAAGGCGAGCCGGCTGGAGCTGTCGGAGCTCGAAGAACCCCGCGACGGCGCCGGCCCGCTGGCGACGGTCCTGGAACGCTTCGTCGCCTCCCGCCTCGTGACCGTCGACGCAGGGACTGTCTCGATGAGCCACGACGCCCTGCTCGGCGCCTGGCCCCGCCTCAGCGAGTGGGTCGAGACGGACCGGGAGTGGCTGCGCCTGCACCACCAGCTTGCCGACGCGGCCCGGGCGTGGGTCGAGGCCGGCCGGGACGAGTCGATGCTGTTGCGCGGCGCCCGCTTGGAAACCGCCCTCGAGGGGGCGAGCGAGGCGCATCACGACCTGGAGCTCAGCCGAAGCGAGGCGGAGCTTTTCGCCGCTTCGCTCTCCTACCGCGACCAGCAGCAGCGGGCCGCCCGGCGTCGCACCAGGCGCACCCAGCAGCTTCTCGGCGCCCTGACGGTGCTGGCCGTCGCAGCGATCGTCTTCGCCGCCATAGCCGTCGACGCCCGCGACGCCGCCACCCGGGCGAAAGACCAGGCCCTTTCCCGCCAGGTCGCCATAGAAGCCCGCCAGCTCGCTCCGACCGACCCTTCGCTCGCCGCCCAGCTGGCCCTGGCCGCCTACCGCATCTCGGCGACGACCCAGGCCCGCTCCGCTCTCGTGGACGCCACCGCCGGTGAGATCCCCACCCGGCTGCTCGGCCCGGTAGGGCCGGAGTTCGTCTCGCTGTCCGGGAACGGGCGCCTCCTGGCGGTCGCCCAGTCCGCCAACGACACCGTGGCGCTGTACGGGCTGAGCGGGTCCCACCCAACCAGGCTCGCGGAGCTTCGTGCCGGGCCGGGATCGGGGCACGACTTCGCTGTCGCGCTCAGCCCCGACGGTAGGCTCCTCGCGGCCGGCGGCACCGACCACACGGTCACGCTGTGGAACGTGACGTCCCCGACACGGGCCCGTGAGCTCGCCGTGCTGCGCGGGTTCACCAGCACCGTCTACTCGGTGTGCTTCTCCCCCCGCTCCCGGCGCCTGGCCGCCGGGGGCGCCGACGGCACCGTGCGCCAGTGGGACCTCGCCGGGTCCGGCCCCCCGAAGCCGCAGCCGGTGCTGCACGCTCCGGCGGGCGCGTCGGTGAAGACGGTCAGTTACAGCCCCGACGGGCGGCTCCTCGCCGCCGCCGGCGCCGGTGGCACCGTCGCGCTGTGGAAGCCCGGAGCGACCCAGCCGGCCGTCGCGAGCGGCTCGGGGACGGCCGGGATCGAGACGGTGGCGTTCAGCCCGAACGGCTCGCAGCTCGTCACAGGAGGCGACGACCTGCAGCTGCGGATCTGGAACCTGGGCCCGCACGGTCATCTCCACCTGGCGCGCCCCCCGTTGACGGCGGCTACCTCGCAGCTTTTCAGCACGGCGTTCAGCCCCGCCGGCCACACCCTCGCCGTGGCCTCCGCCGACGGTTCGATCCATCTCTATGACACCGCCACCTGGAGCGTGGTCAGCTCCTTCCAGGCCCCCGACCCGGTCACCAGCGTCGAGTTCGCACCCGACGGCCACACCCTCGTCACCGGGGACTCTGGCGGCGTGACGCGCATCTGGGCGCTGCCGTTGCCGAGCACCTACACAGAGCCGGGCCGCGTGTACTACCTCGGCTACACAGGCAAAGGCCGCCGTCTGGTCGCGGGCAGCAGCGGCCCGCACGGCGACGCGACGATGTGGAACGTCGAGAACTCCGCCCGCCTGGTCAAGGCCAGCGAGGTCATCCCGTCCGCCGGGTTCGGCCCCGTAGCCGGCGCGGTAGCGGCCAGCCCGAACGGACGCCTGGTGGCCGTCGCCAACTCCAAGGCGCAGATCCAGATCTTCGACATCACCGGTCGATCCTCCCGTCCCGAGCCGCTCGGGCCTCCCCTGGAAGGCAACAAACCCTACATAGAGCAGCTCGGCTTCAGCCCCGACGGAAAGCTCCTCGCCGCCGGCGACGACAGCGGCCAAGTGCGGCTGTGGAACGTCAGCGACCCCTCGCGTCCCCGGCCCCTGCCCACTCTGACCGGCACGACCGGCCTGGTTCTCGGCTTCGCCTTCAGCGGCGACAGCCGCCTCCTCGCGACCGCCAGCACCGACGACAAGGTCCGCCTCTACGACATCGCCGACCTCCACCATCCGATCCTGACGGCGACGCTCGGCGGGTTCAGCGACTACGCGTACGACACCGCGTTCACCCCTAACGGGCGCACGCTCATAGCCGGCAGCGCCGACGGCACCATCGAGATGTGGGACATCTCGAACCTACGCCGCCCTCGCCTTCTCGGCCGGCCGCTCAGCGGTCCGACAGGCTACGTCTACGCCATCGCCGTGAGCCCCGACGGGCGCACGCTGGCCGCCGCCACCACGAACCACGCCGTGTGGGTGTGGGACATCTCCGACCCGGCCCATCCGCGGCTCGAAGAGACGCTCAGCGCAGGCACGAAGGAAGCTTTCGCCGTGGACTTCAGCCCCGGCGGTCACAGCCTCGCCGCCAGCGGCAGCGACGACACCATCCACCTGTGGCGCTACCGACCGGCCGACGCCGCTCGGAGGGTCTGCTCGTCCGTCGGGGATCCGATCACCCGGGCCGAATGGGCCCGCTACATCCAGGCCCCCTACCGGCCACCCTGCGGGTAGGCCACCACCGTCTCGCGGATCGTCTCCTCATCGTCGGCGGGTCACCAGCGACGGCGAATGGCGGATCTTGGCCGCAGACGGGCAAGAATGGGTCTTCTGTCGTTTCCGTGAGTACGCAGAAGTGCTAAGACACGGCGCACGCCGCCTCGGGTCTACGAGATCGGGCTATCGAAACCGGATCGAAGGCAAGGAGCACGGCGTGCAGAACCCGAGGTATGGCAGCAGCTCTTCGGTGTCGAGCAGACGGTCGGCACCATGGTCGCCCTGGCGACCCTCACGTGCGCCAGGCGACAGCTCGCGAAGACGGGATCGTCCCGGCTGACGATGGTGCGCTCGGGGCCGTGTGCGAGCCCGGGAACGAAGGTGACGAGGAGGTTGCCACCCGAGAGCCGGTCGACCGTGGCGAGCTGCTTCGCGAGACGGACGAGGTTGCGGCCCGGGAGCAGCATCGTCTTGCCGAGCTTCGCCCCCGGACGCCGGCCCGCCAGGAAGCCGAGCGCGGCCGAGGAGCTACTCTTGGACCCACGCGCCTTCGAAACCGAGCTCCTCGGCCCGAGCGAGGTACCCGCAGAAGCCCTCCGGTCGAAGCCGGCCTCGGCGACGTGCTGGGGATGCCGATGCCGAAGCGCACGCCTCGACTGCGGCCCAGGCCACGGCGTTATTGGCGTGCCCCCAGACATCGAGGTCGGCGGTCCGCAGTGGCCACGGCCGTCTCGTAGTGCCGCGCAGGTCCCTGGGCGGCACCCGGCCGGCGCCGCGATGGACCCGCCCGGCCGGCGGTAGCCGGGCGGCGAGCCAGGCACCGTGGTCGACCGGCCGGCTCTCGGCGCTCGCGCCGCCCGGTGCAGGGTGATCGGGTGTTGACCGATGGTGCGATGTGTTAGACATCGTGCCAGTCTGCCGTCGGCCTGGCGACTGTCCTCGCGGCCGGAACCTCGAAGAGCCGCACCGCGTGACGCCGGCGGCGATGCCGTGAGCGGTCGGTGTCCGCTGGCTCAGGCCGGGGCCGTCTCGGGACCGCCGTGGGCCGGTCCTTCGTCCAGGCTGCTGGTGCCGGCGCCCGATGGACCAGTTCCCCCAGTGCCGGCCGGCGAACCGAAGGTGGGTGCCCCGTTCGCAACGGCAGCCACACCGACGGGAGCGGGCCGAGCATCGCTGGTCGTCGCACCGGCCAGCACATCCTCGTGCTCGTCGCTGCCCTCGTGCTCGCCTCGCTCGTGGAGGTTGGGCCCGGGTGCGATAGGCAGCTGGTCGCGGTGGCGCCACAGGGCGAACGCAGTCGCAGCACCGGCCACGAACAGCGCCAGGCCGGCCCCTTGCACCAGCTCGGAGCCGAGATGGCCGGGGTAGCTGAGCCACAGGTGCTCCTCGAAGAACCGGCCCAGCCCCCACAGCGACGCGGTGGTAGCGGTGACGAACCCTCGCGGCTTGCCGATACGCAAGATCCGGCGCTCGACGAGCAGGACGATCCCGAAGAGGCAGAACGACTCGATGCTCTGGAAGATGGGCACGGGCAGGCGCTTGCCCACCTGGTCGGCGTAGTACATGCCGAACCACTGGGTGGTCGGGTGGCCGCCGCCCCGGACCATCAGCTGCGGGCCGAGCAGACGCCCGAGGCCCCAGGCTGCCATGAGCACCGGGGCGATCATGTCCATCGCGGTCGACTTCGCCAGCGACGGGCAGTGCTTGTGGACCTGGTACAAACCGGTGGGGATCGCGAAGATGATCCCTCCGAACGAGGACAGGCCACCGTTCCAGATGGCGAAGACCTGGATCGGATCGCCCGAGTAGTAAGACCAGTTGGGGATGACGTGCATGACCCGGGCACCGATGACCGCGGCCACGATGATCCAGACAAAAGCACCGGTCAACCACTGGTACGGGTAGCCCCGGCTTCGCAACCGCCGCTCGAAGTAGCGGAAGGCGAACCAGAAGGTGATGGCAAGCCCGATGCCGTAGGTGTGGATCTGGAGCTTCCAGATGTGGAAGACGACGGGAATCGGTTTCACGGCTCGTCCCTTGTGATCGGCGGGCTGGGAGGTGCCCGCGACTGGACCTACCTGCTCGTGGCGCCAGCCTACCGGTTCGCGTCGTAGCCGTTCGATCGCCGTAGCTCGAGCGCGACGGTGGCACCAGCCGTCTGCTGGCGCAGGTGATCTCCAGACGCCGAGGCGTGGCGGCTATGGCATCTCGAGCAGTGGGGAACATTCGGTTCGCGCCATCGAAGTGCGCACCCTCAGCCGGTAAGGTCGAAGCGGTGCATGCGATCGAGCGGCTGCGTTGGGTGGCCCAGGACTGCTGGGCGCCGGCCGAGGAGGTCGCTGCCGATGCCGCGTTTGCGCTGGCCGAGGTGGCTGAGGAAGAGCCGTCGGCTCTGCTCCCGTCGTGCCGGCGGCTGCTCGAGCGCCACCCGTGGTGTGGTCCGCTGTGGTGGGTGGCCGCCCACCTTCTCGCGAGCCCGGACCCGGCGGCGGAGGCCGAACGTCGCGCTGGGCAGCTGCTCGGCGATCCCACCGAGGAGATCCTCGCCGTCGAGCTGGTCACCGCCGGACGCGCGGTGCGGCGAGGGTCCCTGGCCGACCTGGTCGGCGCCGAGGTGGCTGTGGTCCAGAGATCGGA
>JAKAQW010000009.1 GCA_021819525.1 Actinomycetes bacterium | reverse complement strand
CCCCGACGAGGCGTTCAAGCCCATCGAAGGTGACGACAAGTCGACGGCCACCGCTCGCAAGAAGGCCAACGTGGCGGAGCGCCGACAGCGCAACCAGGGGCTTTTGGCCCTCGGAGACTCGGCGCTCTCCGCCACCGGGTACCTGGCCGATGCCGTGCGGGCGATCGATACCGAGGACGACACGACGGTCAACGGCATCCAACGAAAGCAGCACCGTTGGGCCGAGCTGCAGGCAGCACGAGAGACGCAGCTCGCCAAGCTCGTCGCCGACACCTGGTGTGCTGCCTTCTTCGCCCCAAAGACCCCGGAACACCCGGCACTCACCGACCAGACGCTGCGGGCCATCGCCGGTGACCGCACCGACAGCCCTGATGCGATCGCACTCGTCGTCGATCTCGCCGCTCATCACCGCTTCCTCCATCCCCATCTCGCATTCCCGGACGTCTTCGTCGCGGACCCGGAGGCAGAAGACGGCTGGCAGGGCGGCTTCGACCTCGTCCTCGGCAATCCCCCCTGGGACACGCTCAGCCCAGACCAGCGCGAGTTCTTCGCCCGCTACCAGCCCGGCATGCGATCGCTCGGATCTCGAGAGCAGACCGCGGTGATCGAGGAGCTGCTGACCGACGAGACGATCGCCGTGGCGTGGAGCGAGTATCGACGGGACCTGTTTGCTTCTGTGCACTTCTTCAAGGGGAGCGGTCGCTACACTCTCTTCGCGGAAGGCAACCTTGGCAAAGGCGACTTCAACGTCTACCGGATGTTCGTGGAGACGGCTTTACGCACGACCCGACCCGGCGGCTTCACCGCACAAATCACGCCCGGCGGCCTCTACGGAGGCGCCAACGCTTCGGCCATCAGGAAGCACCTACTCGATCGCTGCCAGCTCACGGCCCTCTACGGATTCAGCAACTACAAGAAGCGGTGGTTCCAGATCGACATGGCCCGCTTCGCCGCTTACGTCGCCATGGCCGGGGGAAGGACGAAGTCCTTCATCACGAAATTCGGGATGGAGAACCCGGCTGAACTGGCAGCAGTCTCCTCGCTCACGATCGACGCCGACTCGATCCGCCATCAGGAGCCGCTGACCTATGCCATCCCAGAAGTTCGGAACGCCGCCGCCCTCGACATGAGTCAGCGAATCTATGCCAACTGGCCACCGTTCGGGCGTGACATCCCGGGGTTGCCGTACCGGGACTTCCGGCGTGAGGTCGACATGGGCAACGACCGAGATCTCTTCACCGACGATCCGTCCGGTCTGCCAGTCTACGAAGGCCGGATGGTCGCACTTCGACCATCGAGCGAAGACCTACGTGTCCGGCCACGGCAACAGCGCGGTGTGGCAGGAACGACCCTTCGGCGACCCGAAGAAGGCCATCACCCCCCAGTGGTACGTCGCGCGGGCGGACATTCCCGCCAAACTTGGGGACCGGACGAACCACTATCGCGTTGGCTACATGAATGTCACCAGCGCTCGCGATCGTCGGAGCTTGACGGCAGCTCTGCTTCCACCGGCTGTCATCTGTGGCGATCCGGTGCCGACGCTCTTGTTTCCTGCGGAAGAGCAGTGGGCCTACATGCCGATACTCGCAGTGCTGAACGCATTCACCACCGACTGGGTTGCCCGCGCCAAACTCACCGGGGCCCATATGACCCTCTCAGTTGTCGACAGCCTTCCAATACCGCGGCTAGCCCTCGATGATCCCCGCACCGGACTGCTCGGACCTCTCGCCTTGCGTCTCACGTGCGTCGGACCAGAGATGAGTCCCTACTGGAACGCGATGAGCGAGTACGGGTGGTGCGAGCCGGTACCCGCGGGTGTCGTGCCAGGTGAAGCACTCACCGACGCCGTGTCACGCGAGGCGGCTCGCGCCCAGATCGATGCCCTCGTCGCGAAGGTTGTCTACGAGATGACGAGAGAGGAGCTGAGCTTCGTGTTGGACTCCTTCCCGGTGCTCAGGCGTTTCGAGGAAAAGAACTTGGGCGAGTCGGTCACGGCGATTGGTGTTGGAGTGGTTCGACAAGGTGTAGCGGGGCTCAGTTCTATCGGGGCCGCCAATCCATCCCCAGTGTTCACGAGGCTGGGGTATCCCGCCGAGTAGTTACTACAGGTCATCTGGTGGTTGCCCTACAGCCCGAGGTGGCATCCTGGGACGGTGCTAGACCTTGAGCTGGTTGCCGTTCAGATCGAAGAGGCGGGCCGACTCGCGAAGATCCGTCGACTCCCGCATCTACGCCTGGCGTTTCTCCTCCTCGACAACGTGGTTGAAGTCATGCTGCACCGCGAGGTCGAGAGCGAGACGTTCTTTCAGGACGTGAACGTAGCGATGCGGCTCCAGATGCAGCGCATGCAACCCTTCCATGGCGACAAGCCGGAGTTCATGGCACTGCTGACTGACATCGAGTCTCGGATCCCGCCGGAGCGGAAGATGGAGGATCTCGAAGAACGCTTCCGGGCCAAGGTCAACTTCCTCGCTGAACGGAAGCGGCTTGATCCCCCAGTGGCCGCCATCGTGAAGAAGCTCCACCGTTACCGCAACGACCTTTACCACCGCCTTCAGCTGCGTCGGGAGGTTCTTGAGCCCGCGACGCTCATCTACTTCGACGTCGCGTGCGCCGTCCTTGCGACTTGGCGCTTCCAGCGCTCGTGGTCCTCCGCAGAATCCTACGAAGACCTAGCACGGTTCGGCGTCACGGCGCATGCACTCTTCCAAGAAGACATCACGACTCGCATTGCCTCGCAACTCCGAGAATCTGTCGGCATGAACGTTTCTGCCATCCGCACCGCGCTGATCAATCACTTGGACGGTCGGCTTGATGACCTCGAGGAGACTGTCTCAATGGTCCGCGCCGCCATGCCGGACGAATACGACGATCCGGACGACGTCTACAGGATCGTCCAGAGTGACTGGAAGAACGAGCTGCCTGCGCCCAACGAGCTTCGCGAGCGCCGCTTCGTCGTCCTTGGACACAAGTTACCGCTCTCGCGCCGCCAGGTGGCTTCGCTGACGGATATTCCCGAGCGTTATGTGATGTACGCCCGCTACGCGGCGATCGAGGACGACTTCGAGTCCTTCGAGGCTGAAGCCTCAGCTCTGCACGAGGCGATCGAACGTTTGGTTCAGCAAGCGGTCGACGAGGAACGCGGAAAGTAGAGAGTCAGATCAGATTCGTCGGACCGCCTGTTCAAGAGTCTCGCCCTCCTTCTCACCAGTGAGCCGGCCAAAATGGCGACCGATATCAAAGTCCACGAGCTGAAACTCTGGGTACAAGCCGAGGTACTCCTGACCTTTGAAGCTGCCGCCGGCCGATTCGACAATGGGCAGGATGCCCACGTGGTCGTGTCTCATCCCATCGAAGTAGCCGAGCTCCCAGGGCATCCACCTGGAGTCAGGCGATGCCTTCGAGGTCGCGAACAGCAGGAACTGACAGTGATTCATGCGTTGTCGCAGCAGGTCTGCGGTGCGTGGCGTTACGCGGCTGCGATCAGCCTGGGCGTCCTCGATCCAGTCGATGTAAACGCTAAGGCCCTCTTGTTCGATCAAGACTTTGATACCGGCGATGACCTCGGCGTCCTCGTAAGCGTGCGACAGGAAAACCTGAAAGTTGGTCGTGATGGGCGTAGAGGCGGACTTGGTCATCTGATTCTCGGCGACAGAACGGGTTCCCCAACTGGACCTAGAAGCCGCCGTTGCTTGCGCCTTCGTTACATACGGCATCGCGGCTCTCCGGCTTCTTGGATGCGATGTGCGGTTGGCTCACGACCCCACCCTTTACGTGGCATCAGCGCACGCTCCACGGATCCGGTCAGCGACATCGCGGAGGTCGGCCTCTTCGTACCTGCCTGCTGGTGGCCAGATGTCGCCAAAACCGTCTCGATGCCACCGGGGGACGACGTGCAGGTGGAGATGGAAGACAGTCTGTTCCGCGATCTGCCCGGCCGAGGTGATCAGGTTCATACCCTCCGGAGCTAGGGCCTTATCGATTGCCTTCCCCACACGAATCGCCGCAATCATGAGCTCAGCCCCGAGTGGGTGCTCGGTCTGCCATAGGTCGGGTACGTGTCTACGAGGGATGATCAGGGTGTGTCCTGGGGTGGCAGGGTCGAGAGGGAAGAAGGCGACCCAGTCGGTGCCCTCGCAGACGACCTCCACTGAAGGGTCCTCGCCGCGACCGATGGCGCAGAAGTCGCAGCTCGCCGAGTCGCCAGCTCCGGACGTCACCTGCCGGCCGCCTTCGCTGCCGTTTCGATCCAGGCGCCGAGGTTGTGGTAGCCGTCGTTGTTGTTCCACTGGTAGAAGGGATAGCCATTGGGCAGCTGCCCGCAGCAATTCGACGTGCCGCCCTGGAGATCACGAATTTTGGAGACGTCGACCCCGAGAAGGCCGTGGCCCAAGTATTTGCTCTGTTCGATCTCGTACTTCACCCATCGGCTTGAGCACGTCAGGCCGCCGACGAGGACTACCGTGACCGACGTACCGTTGAGCTGGCCATCGATCCAGCGCTTGATGGCAGCGTCACCTTGTCTCTTGAGGTTCTCGAACGCGGCTGCATCGACGAAGCCGGCAGCCTCGCGGCCCTGGACCACCCAGCTGTTGCGAACCACCATCGCTCGCGATACATCCTCGTATTTGAAGCTGAAGAACACTCGACGCGCCACTACTTGCTCCTTATCAGGATGATCCCGATCACGTCGACGACGATGATCGTGCCATAGAACAGCCACAGGTGAGGACGGCAAAGACAGGTCGTCAGCCACCGCTTAGCGGCGTCGGTCTTGTCGGGGGTCATCTCGAAGTCGATATCGGCCGGCGGCTTAGCGGCGACCCTGTTGTGCAGTTCGATGAAGCAGCGTTCGAGCCAGAGGTAGTAGCCGTCGAGACCCCAGAACATGACGGTCGATGCGAGCGCCAAGACGAGCAGCGCGGTTCTGGACTCGACTGCTGCGAAGGCCGCAAGTCCGGCGGCGATGGTGATGGCCCAGCCCTTGAAGAGGAAGGAGTTGGTGGCCATCCGGGCGATCACCGCCTGGATGAACTCCAGGTGTTTGAGCTTCGCGTCGAGGCTCGGAGCTTCGTCCTCCGGTGGCATGGCTACGACCACCAGTGCCGGCTGCAGGAGAAGCAGTTCGGCTTCTTGTGGCTCAGGCAGTCCTTGCCGGCGGCGACTGCGGCCCACTCCACCGTACGGCCGAAGTTGTTGCGGTCCCAGTCGTAGATATGGAAGCCACCGTCGCTGAGGGCGGCGGGGGTGGCGCCTCGCTGGCTGCGTTGGCCGGCCTGGTCCTTGATTCGGTGGATGCGAACGCCGAGTAGTCCGTTCCCTCGTTCGATGCTCTTCTCGATCTCGTATTTGACCCAGGGCCGGTTGGCGGTCTCGGCACCGATCAGGACCGCCGTTACGCTCGTTCCTCGCAGTCCCGCACCGATCAGTCGTTCGATCTCGCGTCGGCCTTTGCGCTTGGCTTCCTCCCAGAGCGAGGCGTCGCTCCAGCCGGCCGCGGTGGTGGCGTCGACCTTGCCGGAGTTGCGTACGTTCGTGGCGCGCCATACGTCCTGTTCGTAGTGGAAGCTGAAGAAGACGCGGCGGCCAGGCATCCTGCTACACCGTCACGAGAGGTCGCGGATCCGGGTCGCCGACGATGGCGTCTAGGTCTTCGACGGGGAGGCACGCTTCGGAGGCGATCTGCTCTCGGCTGATCCCGGCCTGTTGCGCTACCTGGCACGCAGTCGCTAGCAAGGCTGGAAGCTCGGGACGCCCGAGTGGGTACGGCTCGCTTCTGCGGCCGTACTGCTTGTTCATGATCATCACGGCCCTGCGATAGGCGGCATCACCGATGACTCCGAGCGTTCGGGCGCGATACAGGAGAGCGGCTATAGAGACGCCCCATTCCTGCTTGAGTCGGGCATAGGCGCCGAGGTCGAACCGGCGAGGGAGTATCCGCGCGAAATGCGTCCGAGGCATGAGCAGCTCGGCCGCGAACGCGTGCGCTTGCTGCTCCTGCTCCCCTCCGGGATCGGCGTCGGGATGACACACAAGGTGTCCGAGCTCATGGGCTACGTCGAATCGGCTCCGGGCAGCGTCTCCCTTGTCGCTACCCAGGATGACAACAGGACGGGAACCTTGGGCGTGGCTGAAGGCATCGATGCCCCGGTTTGCGACTTCCAGTCGGGCTACGAGAACTCCGTTTGCCTCTAGGTGCCGCACGAGGTGCCCGACCGGGCCGTCAGGCAAGTCCCACGCACGGCGAAGTTCGGCTGCCGCCTCGGCGAGTTCCGTCTCATTGGCCTCAGAACCAATCGCGATCAATGGCACATATGGCTCCGGCAATCGAACGTATCGTTCGAGAATCTCGGCGATGTCGAGTACTAGCTCCGACCATCCCCATGCCTGCGCACGGCCTTGCCGGGTCGTCGACCGCAAGCTTCGAAAGTGCGTGCCGTCCAAGCCTCCATTAGAGATTGGGCGGCGCCCGAAGGCGAAGAAGCCGGCGGACACTCCCGTCGCCATCGCCAGGCGAGCCAGCACCGCTGACGTCGGTCGGTTGCGATCGTTCTCGTACTGCGAGACGGCGGTATGACTTACGTCCACACGTTCTGCGACCTCGCGGAGAGTAAGGCCCGCACGAAAGCGCGCGAGTCGGAGCCGCTCGCCGGAGAAGGCGGCGGCCGCTTCCTCAGCCCTCATCCGACCGGGCAATATCGGGATGCGGCAAAAGGTGCAAGGCGGGTTCGGGCTGGTCGGTATAGGCCGGGACGTTGGCGGTGCTAGACGACTCGTCGGGACTCCGAGCGGCAAGGTCATCGAGGCGAACCAGGACGGCCCAATCGAGTCGCTCACCGGCGCCCGTGACAAGGCGGCCGGCGTGAGCGGCAGTCTGCCCCGCTTCCGGCGTGCCACTCCAGACAATGTGAATGATCGAGGCTGCCTCGCGCTGGGGCATACCGTCGAAGGCCAACTGCGTGGCGTTCGAAGCACCGGCTTTGCGGCGCGCTGGTGACGAGTCGGCATCGAAGCTGGCGGGATCCATCAGATCAGTGCCGCGGGCGACGGCGAACTGCAGTTCGAGGTCCCCCCGTCGGGCAACAAGTCCGGCCCCTCGTCGCACCACCCGGAAACCCTGGTCGTTCAACACCTCCACCGCGAGCTGAGTCGCCCGTTGGTAGCGGTCGGTACCGAAGGTGAAGCCGTTCGATCCTGGATCGTTGTGATGTGCCTGGGCCACACGGTGAGCCTCTCGGCCACAAATCACCAGGGCTCTGACCAGGTCATCGTCAAGCTCGACATCCGTTCCGATCTCCATGCAGCAAATGTAGCTGAACATCGTGTTTGATGCGTGGATGTAAAGCCATGCATATTATCTGTGGCCGACCGGAGCACCCCGGGACTGGGAAAGATCGTGAAACGCCTGGCTATCCGGCTGGCCTGACCCCATCATGATCTTCTCTTCGGAGCCATTCTTCAACGCTCGTCGTCGTGATCTCGCACATGCTGCGCCGGCCGGAAAGCTCTTCGAGAATGCCGGCCCGGACGAGGTCGACGACGTCTCGTCGGCCGAGCCCCGTGAACCGCATCACCTCAGCAAACGAGACGGTGGCCTGGGGCTGGGCTTTGCGTCGCTTGGCCTCGTTGCGGGCGATCCAGCAGGCCTCGACCGAGGCTCGGGTGACGAAGCGGGCACCGCTGGTGTCGGTCTCGGGGTCGAGGTCGAGGTCGCCCCGGCCAGTGAGCAGGCGGACGGTGGTGAAGCTGAGCTTGAGCTGGCGGGCGGCGGCGGGCAGCTTCATCGAGCGGCGGTGCAGGGCGCGGACCCGCTCGTGCTCCGTCCGTAGCGCTTCGGCCTCTTCGTCGGTGAGGGTGAGCTCGCGGTTGGTGGGGTGCTGGTCGGGGTTGAGGCCGAGGTGGCGCATGGAGCGGTAGATCTCGTCGTAGCGGACGCCGAGCTGCTCGGCGAGGTCGGAGAGGCGGATCACCCCGGCGAGCTGGTCGCGATGCGCCCAGACGTCGCTCATCCTGCTGTACCGTCGTGGTACGCCGTCACCGTCGGGGGCGACGACGCTTCGGATAGTGCCGTCGGTCATCCAGCGCCGGGCAGTGGTGGCGACGATGCCGAGTTCTTCGGCGACCCGGTTGGCGTCGCAGAGCGGGTCGTCGGGGTCGCCGGGCTCGACCTGCCAACCCGCCGCGGCGAGCACGGCGCTGACGTGATCGGCGCGGAAGCACAGCGGGTTGGTCTTCCCCCAGTGGACGGCGCGGGTGGTCGGGGTGAGAAGGGTCGCGATCTGGGTGGTGATGTTGTCGTCGAGGAGGGCGGCCACCTTGGCGAGGGGGGCGACGTCGGGATGGTCGAGGGTGTAGATCCGTCCGAAGACGTCCTCGCCGGCCCGATGTCCCATGAAGCGGCGCCGGACGCTGTCCTCGATGCCAGCTGACCAGGCGAGGTCGGTGGCGCAGCTCTTGCGCAGCAGGTGGGATGAGACCCGGAAGCCGAGGTGCTCGGTGCCGAGGTCCTCGTTGCGCGCCGCGTCGGCGAGGGCCTCGTGGTAGCCGAGCTGGCCACCGGTGCTGAACTGGTGGATGCCCGGGACGAGACGAGCCGTCGGGTCGATCTCACCGGTGTCGGGGTCGGTGTGGAACGCCTCGACGGCGACACGGAGCAGCTCCATCAGCTTGGCGGGCACGACGAGCACCCGGGAGCCGGCTGCGGTCTTGGCGGTCGCCTTGCGGGCGACGGCGACGATGCTCCCGGTGTCGTCGCGCACCTGGAAGGTCCGCCCGCCCTGGCCCTGGACGGCCAGCATGCCGGTCTCACCGAGGTCGACGACGTCGCCGACGAGGAGGCCGAAGGCTTCGGAGATGCGCAGCCCCATGATGCGCTGCAGCCAGAAGACGAGCTGGTGGACAGCGTGCAGGTGGGCGGCGATCTGGGCGCACTCGGGGAGCGCGAGCGGGCGGGGCTGGGCAGATGGACGGCCCGTTCGAGCGACAGCGGCGTCAGGGAGTGGCGCGTCGAGGCCCTCGGTCGGGTCGAAGCCGGGCGGGAAGAGGCCGTTGGCTCGGGCGAAGGCCATGATCTTGCGCAGGATCCACAAGGCGTCGGACACGTAGCGTTTCGACAGCCCGGTCGCTCTGGGGCCATTGGCGCGGTGGACGTGGCGGAGCGTCCGGGCGGGCACACGAATGTGTCCCTTGTTGTCGCGGTAGGCGCCAGGGAGCTGACCGTCCTGCCAGCGCCGGCGCAGGGTCGGCAGGCTGAGCCCGCAGATCCGGGCCGCCTCGGCCAGGCCCACCTCCCCCGCAGCACCCGCCGTGCGGGGAGCCTGCTCGGGTGCTTGGTCCCGCAGCGTCGCTGCCGGCTGGGTGTCGGTGCGCCCGACGAGCTGGAGCAGCCACTCGTGGGCCATGAAGTAGGTGACGTCCGCGATGGTCGTCGTGCGGGGAGCGAACCAGGGGACGAGGTAGGCCTCGACGATGCGCCGGACCCGCTCGGCGCGTTCGGGCCCGCCGCGGCGCAGATCCTCATAGGCGGCGGCCATCCAGGCGTTCGCGACCGAGGCGATATCGGGACGGATCACCGGTGCTGCCGGCTCGGCGCGACGCCCGGTCCGGGACGGCGTTCGGGTCGAGCGGACCGGGTCGGGGACCGGGCGGCCGGCCCGGGTCGCGGCGACAGCCTGGGCGAGCCAGATCCGGGCCTCGGCTTCGGTGGCGAAACGCTCCTCTCGCCGGCGGATGGCGCCGTGGTGCTCGGGGATGCTGGCGCACCATCCGCCTTGGCGGCGGCGGACCGACCCGGCGAGCGGCCGGCTCATCAGCTCGCCTTCTTTGCCAGCGTGTCGGTGGCGAGCTGGCGCAAGAAGGCCAGCTCGGCGTCCTGGCGGGCAACGAGGTCCTCCAAGGCGGCGATGCGAGCCTGGGCACGGGCCAGCTCCATGCTGGTCGGCACGGCCCCCGGGTGCTCGGGTTCTTCTCGCGCCCGCGGCGGAGCGTCGGGCATCGCCCCGGTGGCCGGGTCGTACAGACCGGCGACGACGAGGTCGGCGATCGGGATCATCCAGGTGTGGCCGTCGAGGCGGGCGTGGGGGAGGCGGCCGGCCTGGCGGGTCCGGACGATGGTGTCCTTGCTGCACCCGGCGAGCTCGGCCGCCTCCCGCTGGGTGACGAAGCGGTCCATGCTGGCCTCGGCGGCGCGCTCGATGCTGCGACGCAGCGCAGTGGTCGAGCGGGTCACCGGCGGTACTCCGGTGTGGGTCTGATCGTGGTCATCGTCGCTCGTCTTGCTCCTCGTCCTCGTCCTCTGCTGACTCGTTCTCTGCTGGCCCGTTCTCTGATGGCGCCGGGCTCAACAGGAGGAGGCCTCAACTCGGAGCGAGAAGTCAAGGCCCCGGCCCTCCCCGCCGGGAGGGCGCCCGGGGCGGCGCTGACCGCCACCGCCGTCCGGCAAGCCGAGCCCGAACAGGCGGCGCCCCCACGCGCCGGGGGGTTCCTCCGCGCCGCGGCGCTCATGCCGCGAGCTCGTGTGGCTCGGCCTGGCTGGTGGGCGGGTCGCCGAGATCTCGGGGTTCTCGAAGAAGCCTCATCGACGCCGAACCCGAGGCGGCGGGCGGGATTCTGAACACGAGCAGGTCCTCGTGGGCGATGACGAGGCGGGGGATACCGCGGGCCCGGGCCTTGCGGACCGCTTCGAGGGCGAAGAACGAGGTCCGTGGCACCAGCCCCTCGCCGCGCAAGCCGGTGAGGAGGGCGACGTTGCGCTCGTAGAGGACGAGCCCGGCGTCCTCGCCGACCCCTACGAGCTGGCCGGGCAGGTCGACGAGCCGGCCGTCGTGCCACCACGGCCGCACGGTCATGGCCACGTACCCGCCGGGGCGGAGCAGCTGGCGACAGCCGCTGAGGATCGTGCGCATCGCCTCCAAGAGCCCGGTGAGGCCGACGTGGGCGAGGTTGGCCGGGTCGGTCGAGTAGCGGTCGTGGGACTTGGCGATGCCCTGGCCGGGTCGGGCGGTGACCCGGCCGTGCAGCGACGGCCCATACGGCGGGGAGGTGAGCACGAGGGCGACGAGGCCGCGGATAGCGGGGTCGACGACACCGGGGAGGTGGCGGGCATCGCCGCAGACGACCTCGCCGTGTCCCGTCGCGCCTTGGCCGCGGGCGTAGGCGATGTTCGCTCGGGCAAGGTCGGCCCAGTTCGCCTCGTACTCGACACCGATGGCGTCACGGCCGAGGTGGACGGCCTCGACCAGGGTGGAGCCGATCCCGGCCATCGGGTCACAGACGAGGTCGCCGGGTGCGCTGTAGGTGGCGATGGCACGCGCGGCGATGGCGGGGAGCATCTTGGCCGGGTGATGCCCGGAGATCTCCACGTAGCGCCCGGCGCGCTGGGCCTTGGCGTTGCGCTGGGCGGTGGGCCACACCGAAAGGGGGATGTCAGCGGGCATCGGCTACCTCCGAAGGGGACTCTGGGACGCTGAAGACGGTCAGGTCCTCGTGGGCGACGAGATGGGCCGGTTCGCCACGCTCTCGGGCGTGACGAACCTGGATGGTCTGCCAGTAGGAGGGCCGCGCGACGAGGTCGCTGTCGCGGATCGCCGCGTGCAGGGCGATGACGTGGCCGAGGTAGGCGAACCCGGCTTGGGTGGCAAGGGTGACGGTGAGCCGGGCGAGGTCCAACGTGCGGCCCTTCCGTCGGGTGTTTTTGGTCACCACCACCAGGCGCCCCCCGGGGCGCAGCACGGCGTGGCACGCCGCGTAGACCTCGGCCATAGCCGACGCATATGCGGGACCGCGGGCATGGCCAAGGTTGGCGCGGTCGGTCGAGTAGTTGAGGGTGTCGGGCGGGCACAGCCGCCCGCCGGCGAGCCAGGCCTGCTTGTCGATCATCCCGGCGTCGCACGCGTACGGCGGCGAGGTGACGACGAGGTCGACCCGACCACAGAGCTCACCGAGGATCTCGGGCAGGTCCCGACCGTCGCCCCGGCGGATCTCCGCGAGGTCTCGGCGCTCGCCTTCGAGCATGTGGTCGAGGTTGGCGGCAGCCAGGCGCACCCAGCGGGCTTCGAGCTCGACCCCGACGGCACGCCGAGCGAGCAGGGCGGCCTCGGCGAGGGTGGTGCCGATACCCGCCAGAGGGTCGACAACCAGGGCGCCGGGCTCGCAGTACTCGGCGATGATCCGCCGGGCGAGCTCGGGGAGCATCTTTCCGGGGTGCCGTGCGCACTCGGGCAGGTAGCGCCCGGCCCGTTGCCACTGGGCGGTGGTCTGGGCGACCGGCCAGACGGCGAGCGGTACGCCCTCGGGGGAACGTGGCTGGGCGGAAAGTGGTGGGGTGGTAGGCGGCTGGGGGGTGGTGATCGTGGTCATGGGCAGCCCACGACCGGACAAGCGTCACCTATAGAACAAGGGTCCGGGCCCTCTTTTTGGACATCGGATCTCGAGAATTGCTCGTCATTGGCCTTCCGGCGCCGCGGACCGCCGGGCTCGTCTTTGGCCTTGAGGTGGCCGCCGGGGTGGAGGTAGGGCCTTTGGGACCGAACTCGACCCGAGCCACGAAGGAGCAACCATGGGAGCCCCCGAGCACATCACCGACACCGACATCACCGACGCACTCACCGCCCTCCCCGACATCACCGCCGCCGAGGTCGCAGGCGCGCTTGGGATCGGCCGCTCGACCGCCGCCAAGCGCCTGGCACGCCTGGAAGCCGCCGGCACCATCCGGCGCAACCCCGGTGGGCGCTCGGGCGGGGCCCGGATCGCCGACCGCTGGTCGCTCGCCACCCCCGCCCCCGAGACCCGTCAGCCGCAGGGAGCGACGAGCGAGGATCTCGCCGCCACCTCGGGCGAGGCTGTCTCTGCTCCCGAGCCCGACCCGAGCGACCCCGGGACCGGCAGGGAAACCCGATCCGAGCCGGCGGGGGATGCCAGCGAGCGGCTCGCCCCTGGCGCGCTCGGCGCCTTGGTCCGCGAGTACCTGGCGGCTCGTCCCGGGCAGTCCTTCGGGCCGTCCGGGATCGGCAAGGCCCTCGGCAGATCGGCCGGCGCGGTGTCCAATGCCCTCTCCACCATGGTGGCGGCCGGCGAGGTCCAGCTGGTGGCCGAGCGGCCACGGCGGTACCGGATCGCAAGCTCGGACTAGTCCCACCAGGGGGCGGGACTAGTCCCAGATGTGGGACCTCGGGCGTTCCGTCGGCGCGGGAGTCGGGGTCCCACCAGCGGGACTCACGGCGACGGAGACGCGAGGCAAGAAAATCCCGGCCCCGTTCCTGCTCGATAGTCCCGCTACAGGTCCCGCGGTCGGGACCCGCGAGTCCCACCCCGTTGACCTGCAGACATGCGCCGGTCGACGGGGACCGCTCCCACACCGGCCCCGCGCACGGGAACGGGCAGCAAAGGCCGGGGGGGGCCGATCCGGGACTGATCCGGGTCTACCTGCGTGGCGCGATGGCGGCTCACCTGACCAAAGGAGCCGCCCATGTCTTCTCGACGCGACCTCACCGACTCGCCGTTCGACACCTTGGAGAAGACCTTCGATCTTCTCGTGACCGGCCCCCGCCCGCTCGCCCTCGACGGCACCACCATCTCGGGCCTCCCCGACCGGGCGATCCCCCTCGGCGAGTTGCAGGCAATGCTCCTGCACCCTTCCATGAGCTTCGGGGTCCGGGACCGGGTCGTCGGCGCCCTCGTCGCCCGGGCCAAGGCCGAGGGCGGCGCCTGGAGCGTCGGGCTGGCGGGGGTCCTCCTGCCCGGGCTGCGCCGCGCCGCCTGGCCGCTCGTCCAGTCCTGTCCCGACAAGGCCGACGACATCGAGGCCGAGACCCTCGCGGCGTTCTTGGGCGCCGTCGCCCGCTGCCAACCGGGCCGGGCGCGCCTCGCGGCGCGGCTGTGCTGGCTGGCTCGGATCGGCGCCACCCGGCTGCTGCGCACCGAGCTGGCCGAGGTGGGCCGGCCCGCCGGCGACCCGGTGTCGGCCGCCCCGCCCCAGCCGTGGAGCCATCCCGACTTCGTGCTCGACCACGCGGTGCGCGCCGAGATCATCAAAGCCGCCGAGGCCGAGCTGATCGGGGCGACCCGCATCGGCGACGTCCCGATCGAAGACGCGGCCAACGCACTCGGACTCGGCTACTGGGCGTGCGTCAAACGGCGCTACCGCGCCGAGCAAAAGCTCGCCGCCTGGCTGACCTCCGATGAATATTCCTCGATCGAGATTGTCCAAAAAAGGGCCAAAACCCCTTGTTCTTCTAGTGGGAGTCGTCCCCGGCCGGACCGGAAAGCGGACCGGCGACCGGGCAAGCGTCGCTCGAACCCACCACCGAGGAGGTGAGAGTGCCCAACCCGGTCCAACCGGCCCGCCGGGGCGACCCCCAACCCCACCCCGGCACAGCGCCCGGGGCGCCGACCAAGGAGGCCACCACGACACGTCTCACCCGCACACAACCCACCCCCATACAACCCACCCACGCAGCGCCCGCCACCGGACAGGCCGGCACAGGGCAGGCCACCGCAGATCCGACCGCTCGAGGTGCCGCCGGGGCGACCTGCGCCGCAGTCCACCCTGGCGGCCGACGGGGCGGGCGGCAGATGGCGAGACGGCTCGTCGTGGCCGACCTGCTCGCCGGTGCCCTCGTCGTGGTGCTCGCCTCGCCGGCCTACGCGGCCGGTGGGAGCACCCAGACCTTGAGCGGGCTGATCTCGAACCTCACCACCTGGATCGTCGGGATCCTGGCCGGGGTCGCCACGCTGTTCCTCACGATCGGCGGGCTGCGCTACCTGACGGCCGGAGGGGACCCCGGCCAGGTCGAGAAGGCCAAGACCGCCCTCAAGTCGGCGGCCGTCGGCTACGCGCTCGCCGTCCTCGCCCCGCTCATCGTGTCCATCCTCGCCTCCCTCGTCGGCGGGGGCTGATGCGACGCCTCCCCGCCTGGCGACCCCGGCACCCGATCCGCCTCGCCGCCGGCGTCGTGTTCGCCGTCCTGGCCCTCGGCACCGCCGGGCACCACACGGCGTCCTCCAGCCGAAGCGGGACGGCGGCGAGCGCTACGGCGGTCGTGCTCACCGCCGCTCGCACGGCTTCGCCGACGGCGACCAGCCCGAGCGCGCCCGCCGCCGCTGCGACGACCGGGGCAACGACCCCGAGCTCACAGACGTCGACCTCGGGGACGGGTGGCTCCACCACATCAGGCTCTGCGACATCGGGCTCGGGGACCGCCGGTGAGGGCCCACCGCCGATCCAGGTCGGCCCGTCCGGCACCACCACGCCGAGCACGCCGACGCCGGGGAGCGGGGGGACGGTGAGCGGCGGCACCCAGCCCTCGCCGGGGCTGTTCGACATCACCGGCCACATCGAAGCGGCCATCGACGACTGGTTCAGAAGCCTCGTCACCGACGCCCTGGACCCGGTCCTCACCCTGCTCGGCCACACCCTCCTCGCCACCCCGAACGTCACCGCCCAGAGCCGGGTCGGCCAGCTGTGGCGGATGACCGAGGGGATCGCCGACGCGTTCTTGGTGCTCTTCGTCTTGGCCGGCGGGGCGATCGTCATGGGCCATGAGACGTTCGAGACCCGCACGGCCCTTCGTGATGTGCTGCCAAGGATCATTGTCGCCGCCGTGGCGGTGAACGCCAGCTTGGGACTGGCCGGTCTGGCCATCTCGACCGCCGATGCGCTGTCCGCCGCGGTGCTCGGCCAAGGCGTCGACGCGGCCAATGCCGCGGTGGTGCTGCGCCAGCTGGTGCTCGGCTCGCTCGCTTCGGGCGGGATCTTCGTCGTGCTCCTGGGCGGGGTGGTCGCTGTGCTCGCCGTCGTGCTGCTCGCCACCTACGTCGTGCGCCTCGCCTTGGTCATCCTGCTGGTGGTCGCCGGCCCGATCTGCCTCGTCTGCCACGCCCTTCCCCAGACCGAGGGTCTGGCCAAGCTGTGGTGGCGGGCCTTTGCCGGCACGCTCGCCGTCCAGGTCGCCCAGTCGCTGGTCTTGATCACCGCGCTACGGGTGTTCCTCGCCTCGGGCGGCCCGGCCAACCTGGGGATCGCGTCGACCGGCGGGGTCGTCGACCTGCTCGTCTCGGCGTGCCTGTGCTGGGTGCTCGTCAAGATCCCCGGCTGGGTGAGCCGCGTCGTGTTCTCCGGATCCCGGGGCCGCGGCGGGATCGGCCGGGTCGTGCGAGACGTGATCATCTACAAAGGCGCCAAGGCGCTCGCCGCAGGAGTCGGGCTGTGAGCCCCGCCGCCGGACGCCGGCAACCTACCGAGGACACCGGCCGGGTCCGGATCCCCGCCGACGTCGACCGGCCCGACAAGCTGCTGGCGGGCCTGACCGCCCGCCAGCTCGCCATCCTGGCCGTCGCCGCCGTAGTCCTTTGGGCCGGGTACGCCGGCACCCGACATCTCGTTCCGCCCGCCGCCTACGGTGCAGTTGCCATCCCGGTCGGGGCGGTCGCCGCGCTGGTCGCGCTGGGGCGGATGGAAGGCGTCCCCGCCGATCGCTGGGTGATTGCGGCGTGGCGGCATCGCAGGTCGCCCCGGCGCCTCGTCCCCGCACCCGACGGTGTCCCGGCTGTCCCTGGCTTCCTCGCCAACGCGGCCGGGTCCCATCCGCCGGCGCTGCCCGCGCCGCTGCGCCTCCCGCTCGCCGGCATCGGCGTCGGTGGCGTGGTCGACCTCGGTGCTGACGGCCTGGCCGTGATCTGCCGGGCGAGTGCGGTCACCTTCAGCCTGCGCACTCCCGCCGAGCAGGAGGCCCTGGTTGCCGGGTTCGCCCGGTTCTTGAGCTCGCTCGGCGAACCGGTCCAGGTCCTCGTGCGCGCCGAGCCGCTCGACGTCGGCCCCGCCATCGACGCACTGCTCGACGCGGCACCGGGCCTTCCCCACGTCGCCTTGGAGCGGGCAGCCCGCGACCACGCCGCGTTCCTCGCCGATCTCGCCGCCAGCCGGGACCTTCTTCGCCGAGAGGTGCTCGTCGTGCTCCGCCAGCCGGCCGGCCAGGCCAGCACCGACGGAGAAGGGGCCGGGCGCCTCCTGCGCCGGGCCGCCGAGGCGGTGACCGCACTCGGTGCGGCAGGGGTCAGCCTCTCGGTCCTCGACGGAGTGGCCGCAAGCGGTGTCCTCGCCCGCAGCCTCGACCCAGCTGGCCCGCCCAGGCCCGGAGGACTCCTCAGCTCGGCAAGCGGGATCGACGAGCCGGTCACCCTTGCCCATCGTGCCCCCACAGCCGGACCGTTCGACGATCCAATCCCGTCCGGCAGCCCCGCTCAGGAAGGAGCTACCCGATGAGCAAGCTGTTCGCCCGCATCCCCCGGCCGGCCGCCAAGCCGGCGACGCCGTTCGGCCCCGACTCGGTCGAGGTCCACCCCCGGGCGCTGCGCGTCGGAGAGGGTTGGTGCCGCAGCTTCGCCGTCACCGGCTACCCCCGGGAGGTCGGGCGGGGCTGGCTGGAGCCGCTGTGCGCCCACCCCGGGCGCCTCGACGTCGCCGTGCACATCGGCCCGGTCCCCGCCGCGCTCGCCGCCGAGCGCCTGCGGCGCCAGTTGGCCCGCCTGGAGTCGGGCCGGCGCGCCGACGCGGCCAAGGGGCGCCTCGCCGATCCCGATGTCGAGGTCGCCGCCGAGGACGCCCGCGAGCTCGCCGCCGGCCTCGCCCGCGGCGAGCAGAAGCTGTTCCGGGTCGGCCTCGTCCTCACCGTCCACGCCGCCGACGAGAAGGCCCTGGACGCCGAGTGCGCCCGGGTGCGGGCGCTCTGCGCGTCGATGCTCCTCGACGCCCGACCCGCTACCTGGCGCAGCCTGCAGGGCTGGGCGTCCACGCTGCCCCTCGGGGTCGACGCCCTCGGCCAGCGCCGGGCGTTCGACACCGACGCGCTCGCCGCCAGCTTCCCCTTCGCGTCCGCCGAGCTGTCGACCACCACCGGCGTCCTCTACGGCACGACCGCCAGTGGCACCGGGCTCGTCTCTTGGGACCGCTTCGCCCAGGACAACCACAACTCGGTCATCCTGGCGCGCTCGGGAGCCGGAAAGTCGTATCTCGCCAAGCTCGAAGCGCTCCGCTCCCTCTACCAAGGCATCGAGATCGCGATCGTCGACCCCGAAGACGAGTACCGGCGCCTCGCCGAGACCGTCGGCGGCGCCTACGTGCACCTCGGCGCCCCAGGCGTGCGAGTCAACCCCTTCGACCTCGACGCCGGGCCCTTGACCGGCACCGGCGACGACGGCGGCGGCGACGACTCCCCTGAAGACGAGCCCGGCGGCGCGCTGGAGTCGGGTCCGGTGGTGCGCCGGGCGCTGTTCGTCCACACCCTCGTCGCCGTGCTCCTCGGCGAGAAGCCCGACCCGGCGACCGCCGCCGCGCTCGACCGCGGGATCGTCTCGGCCTACGAGTCGGCGGGGATCACCGCCGATCCCCGCAGCCACGCCCGCCCCGCGCCGCTGCTCGCCGACCTCGCCGCCGCGCTCGGCGCCGACGGCGACCCGGCAGCCCGGGCCCTTGCCGCCCGCCTCGCCCCGTATGTGGCGGGCACGCACCGGGGGCTGTTCGACGGGCCGACCACCACGCAGCCACATGGGCACCTCGTCGTGTTCAGCCTCCGGGACCTCCCCGACGAGCTCAAGGCCGCAGGCACGCTCCTCACCTTGGACGCCATCTGGCGGCGGGTGTCCGACCCGGCGAAACGCAAGCGGCGTCTCGTGATCGTCGACGAGGCGTGGCTGCTCATGGCCGAGCGCTCGGGGGCCGAGTTCCTCTTCCGCATGGCCAAGTCCGCCCGCAAGCACTGGGCGGGGCTCACCGTCGTCACCCAGGACGCCGCAGACCTCCTCGGCTCCCCCCTCGGACAGGCCGTCGTCGCCAACGCCGCCACCCAGATCCTGCTCCGCCAAGCCCCCCAGACCATCGACACCCTCGCCGAGGCGTTCGGGCTGTCGGCCGGCGAGCGGGCCTACCTCCTCGGCGCATCCCGCGGCCAGGGACTGCTCGCCGCAGGCGTCGACCGGGTGGCGTTCAGCGCGCTCGCCAGCCCCGCCGAGGACGCCATCTGCCGCACCGGCATCAGCGACGCCCTCGACGACATCCCCGACCTCTGAGCCCACCCGCCAACCCTTATCGCCACAGCCGTACCAACCAGAGCCAGCCAGGAGATCAAGTGCCCACCACCGCCCCAACCGCCCCCGTGACCCAGCCGCCGCCGGCACCCCACCTGCCGTCGGGACCACTGGCCCACTACCTCGCCCACCCCGGCCCGACCACCGACCGCCTTCTCCACCACGTCGCCCACGTCTTGGCCCACGTGGCCGTAGCGGCCGGTCCGGTCGCCCTCGGCGTAGGTGTCGTCGCCCTGGTGGCCCTGTCGGCCGCACGGGCCGCCCAGGGCCGGAGGATGGCCCGGGGCGCCCGACTCGTCGAGGTGCTCAGCCCGCCAGTCGTCGACCCCGAAGGGGCGGCCACGCTTTGGACCAACCTCGTCGCCCTGCTGCGCCCCACCTGGCGGCGGGCGATCTTGGGCCAACCGCACCTCGGCTTCGAACTGGTGGCCTCCGACGCCGGGCTCACCATCTCGCTGTGGGTGCCTGGCGGCATCCCGCCGGGGCTCGTCGAGCGGGCCGTCGAGGCCGCCTGGCCCGGGGCGCGCACCGACACCCTGCCCGCCACGCCGCCGCTTGTGGGATCAGGGGTGGCGACCGGCGGGAGCCTCACCCTGACTGTCGGCGAGCAGTACATGCTGCGCACCGAACACAAGGTCGACCCCCTCCGCCCGCTCCTCGGCGCCCTGGCCGCCCTCGGCGAGGGAGAGACCGCGTGCGTCCAGGTCCTCGCCCGGCCCGTCACCGGACGGCGCTTGGCCCGCCTCCACAAGACGGCCACGGCACGCCGCGCCGGGCGCCCCGCCACCCGAGCTGCCCGCCTCCTCGACCTCGTCACCCCCGGCCCGACCACGAAGCCCACAGCCGTCGACCCGACTCGGGCAGCGGACGTGGCCGACATCTTGGACAAGGCCGCCCAGCCGTGCTGGGCGATCGCCATCCGCTACGCCGTTGCCAGCACCGCAACCGACCGCCAGGCCAAAGCCCGCCTGCGCGGCCGGGCGCACGCCGTCGCGACCGCGTTCGCGCTGTTCTCGGGACGCAACCGCCTGGAGCGGCACCGGCTGCGCCATCCCGCCCGGGTGCTCGCCGAGCACCGGCTCGGCAGGGGCAACCTCGTCTCGGTCAAAGAGCTTGCCGCGCTGGCCCATCTGCCGACCGATGTCTCGGTGCCGGGGCTCGCCCGGGCCGGCGCCAACGCCGTGCCCCCACCGCCGGCCGTCGCCCGGCCCGCTGCTGCTGGCGTCGCCGGACCGGATGCCTCCCGGGTGACCGGTGCGCCGAAGGTGCTCGGCGACGCCCAAGCCGGCGGGCGCCGACCGGTCAGCTTGGCGGTCGCAGACGCCCGCTACCACCTCCACGTCATGGGGGCGACCGGCTCGGGCAAGTCGACGCTGCTCACCAACCTCGTCCTCGAGGACGTCGCCTCCGGCCGCGGTGTGGTCGTGATCGACCCCAAGGGCGATCTGATCACCGACCTCTGCGACCGGCTCCCCGACGGCGCCGAGGCGCGCACCGTGCTCGTCGACCCCGAGGACCCCGACGCCGCCCCTGTCCTCAACGTCCTGTCGGGACCCGACCCCGATCTCGCGGTCGACAACCTGGTCGGGATCTTCCGCTCCATCTTCTCGGCCTTCTGGGGGCCGCGCACCGACGACGTGCTGCGCTCGGCGTGCCTCACGCTGCTGCGCCACTCGGCCACGACCGGCACCTCGACCAGCCTCGCGGATGTGCCCCGGCTGCTCTCCGACGACGAATTCAGAAAGCCCCGCGTCGCGGTGGTCTCGGCCGACACCGTCGGGCTCGGCGGGTTCTGGAAGTCCTACGACCAGATGTCCGAGGCGAGCAGGGCACAGGTCATCGGCCCGGTCATGAACAAGCTGCGGGCGTTCTTGCTCCGAGACTTCGTCCGCTCGGTCGTCGGGCGCCCCGACTCGAGCTTCGACATGGGCCAGGTCCTCGACGGCGGCATCTGCTTGGTCCGGGTCCCCAAGGGCATCCTGGGCGAGGAGACCGCCCGGCTCTTGGGCTCCTTCGTCGTCGCCAAGGTGTGGCAGACCGCCACCCATCGCGCCCGGCTCGGCCAGGCCGCCCGCGTCGACGCCTCCCTCGTCGTCGACGAGGCCCAGAACTTCCTGCACCTGCCGCGCAGCTTCGACGAGATGCTCGCCGAAGCGCGGGGCTACCGGCTCTCCATGGTCCTCGCCCACCAGCACTTGGGCCAGCTCCCCCGTGAGCTGCGCGAAGCAGTGTCGGCGAACGCTCGGACCAAGGTGTGGTTCTCCATGTCCCCCGAGGACGCGCATGTCCTCTCCCGCCACGTCGCCCCCGAGGTCTCCGAGCACGACCTCTCCCACCTCGGCGCCTACACGGCTGCCGCCCGCCTCGTCGTCGGCGGCGAGGAGACCCCCGCTTTCACGCTGCGCACCCGGCCCGCGCCACCACCCCAGCCTGGCCGGGCCGAGGCGGTGCGGACCGCCAACCGGGCAGCGCATCACCGGCCCCGCCCCGAGGCTGCCAAGCCCCTCGCCGGACGCACGCTTCCTGCCGGAACGAGAACTGCCACCGCCAAGGACAACTGCGGCGACGACGCCGGCACGGTCACCGCCATCGCCGCGGCACGAACCGCGCGGGCCGCCCGTGAGGTCAGGCCACGCTCCGACCGGGACAGCGTCCACGAGGGGCTCCGTCAGGGGCTCCACGAGGGGCTCCACGAGGGGCTCCGACCTGGATTGGAGCCCTCGGGACCGGCCGAACCACCAGCACACGGCGCCGGAGAGGGCTCCGCCGCGCCGGTGGACTCAAGGGGTAGGTGGGTATGAGCTCGCTCGATCATGCCTGCCAGGGGCCGGTCCGCTCTGGATCGGCTGGTACTGGCTCGGGCTCGGCTGGAGCCGCCGGGCCGCTCACGCCGGCAGCTGGTCCATCCGCTCCGGCATCGCCGGCAGCTCCAGCCAGCGCCGCTCGGTCGTCGACGACTCGGTCCTCGGCAGCTCGGCTTCCGTCCGCATCCGTCTCGGCAGGTGGTCCGGCGCCGTCAGGCGCTCCGCATCGCCTCTCGCCACAGCCCGATGGCGCTCCGCATCGCAGTGGGCCGAGCGACACCAGCCGTCGTGGCTGGCGGGACCTCGACTCCCGGCTACTCCCCGTCCTCGGCCGGCTCACCGAACGCGACCGCCGGCTCTGCCGCCTGCTCGAGGATCACCGGGTGCTCACCAGCTCCCAGGTCGCCGACGTCTGCTTCACCGGGGAGCGCCGGGCCCGGATGCGCCTCGCCGAGCTGTACGCCCTCGACGTCCTCGACCGCTTCCGACCACGGCGCGGTGGCAGCCCGGTCCCGTTCCACTGGGTCCTCGGTCCGCTCGGCGCCGCCCTCGTCGCCGCCGAGCACGGCGTCGAGGTGGCCGACGTCGCCTGGCGGCGCCGCCTCGTCGGTGACCTCGCCGCCAGCCAGCGCCTCGCCCACCTCGTCGGGACCAACGGCTTCTTCTGCGCCCTCGCCCGCTCGGCGCGCACCCGCACTGGCTGCCGGCTCGAGGAGTGGTGGTCCGAACGGCGCTGCGCCGCGGAGTGGGGCGAGGTCGTCCGCCCCGACGGCTACGGGGTGTGGACCGAGCACGCCACGAGCCTGCCGTTCCTCGTCGAGTACGACAACGGCACCGAACGCCTCGAACGCCTCGGCCGGAAGCTCGACGGCTATGCCCGCCTCGCCGCCGCGGCGGGGCATACCAACTGGGTCCTGTTCAGCTTCCCGAGCCCCCGGCGCGAGGCCGAGGCCCGCCGGGTGCTCTGCCACCCGGTCGTCCCGGTCGCCACCACCGCCCGCGCCGGCCGTGGCGCACCAGACGGCCCGGTGTGGCTCCCCGCCAGCTCCACCGGCGTGGCACGCGTCCGCCTGGTCGAGCTGGCCGGGCTGTCCCTCGCTGGCGCGTGAGCATCGCCCTCGACGAGACCGCCACCTCCGGGTTCGCCAGCAAGCTCACTGCCGCGGCTGGCGGGCTCGTCCTCCTCGTCGCGCTCCTCGCGGCAGGAGCGGGGGCGGGGATTGCCTCGCTCCTCGGCGGCGGGGACACCGCCCCCTCGGCCTCGGCCACGACCGCGATCCCCCCGGCGATGCTCGCCCTCTACCAGCAGGCTGCCACCACCTGCCCGGGGCTTCCCTGGACCGTGCTCGCAGCCATCGGCACGATCGAGTCCGACAACGGCCAATCGACCCTGCCGGGAGTCCAGGCTGGGCTGAATTTCGCCGGGGTCGCCATGGGTCCCATGCAGTTCGAACCGGCCACCTTTGCCGCCTATGGCGAGCCCGTCCCGCCCGGGGGCGCCAACCCGCCCAGCCCGTACGACCCGGTCGACGCGGTGTACGCGGCGGCCCGGATGCTGTGTGCCAACGGGGCAGCCAACGGCGCCAACCTCAACCAGGCCATCTTCGACTACAACCACGCGACCTGGTACGTCAGCGAGGTCCTCTCCCTCGCCCAGACCTACGGCCAGACCCAGGCCCAGACCGTGGCCACCGGCACCGCCGGAGGGATCGCGCTCGACTGGGCCCTCGCCCAGGTCGGCACCCCCTACATCTGGAGTGGGGAGACCCCCGGCGTCGGCTTCGACTGCTCCGGCCTCGTCCAGGCTGCCTACAAGGTCGCCGGCATCAGCCTGCCCCGGGTCGCCCAAGACCAGTACGACGCCGGACCGCAGCTGCCGGCGGGCACGCCGCTCGGACCGGGCGACCTGGTCTTCTTCGGAGGAGGCCCGCAATCCATCGACCACGTTGGTCTCGTCGTCACCCCCGGCGTCATGGTCGACGCCCCCTACACCGGCGCCAACGTCCGAGAAGACACCTTCTCCACCACCATCGACAGTGACTTCGGAGGCATGGTCTACGTGGGCGCCACCCGGCCGGGCGCGTCGTAGAGGCAGCTCCCGGAGCAACGCTCAGGCCCGCTCCCCCGGTCGGGCTGCCATCAGGAGCCGAGGGCGGCCAGCGCCCTGTCCACCTCCCGACGGTGACGTTCGCTGCATGCCGCCCAGCGGCGCTCGTCGTCGGCGAAGGCGGCGAGGAACCCGAAGCGGGCACGTACGTGGGCTTCCCAGGCCACGACGTCGACCGGGCGAGTGAGTGCCCCGATGGAGTCGGCCGCGAACTCGTCGGGGCGGTGGATCGTCAAGATACCGGCCGGGTCGAGGGGACCGTGGCCGCGGCCGTCGTCGACCACGTCGCCCCAGACCTTGAGGACCCATAGGCGCCGGACGAGTGGCTCGTCGATCGGGCGTCCGGCGAACCGAAAGAGGTCGTCGAGGTCGCGTCCGAGTGGCGTGCGACGGTAGCGGGCCAGCTTCTCGGCGCATGCTTCGGCTTCGGCGATCACCGGCAGGACGGGGAGGTCGAAGGGGTAGGCCCGATGGATCGGCAGCGCCACGAACGCCAGCGGTTCGGGGGCGAGGGCGAGGGGGCGGCGGGCGAACTCCATGCTGGCCGGGATGCTCGGCGATCCGAGCTGGTCGTGGGTGACCGTGAGGTCCCAATGCCGGCCGTCGCCTCGCGTCGAGCGCAACGCGTAGTGGAACCCGCCCACCGCGGCGCCGTCGACGACTGCGCACACCTGGAGGACCACGTCATCAGAGGGGGCGGCGAAGTCCAAGTCCGTAGAGAACCGTCCGTCATTGCCGAGCCGACACTTGCGCAGGCTCGTCCCGCCCTTGAAGACCAGTTCGTCCGCGCTGAACACCTCGAGCTGGGCAAGCAGGTACAGCAGGTGGTCTTGGGCGACGTCCAACAGCGCGGCGTCGTAGGCGTCCCGACGACCAGCGGCGTGGCGAGTGATGAGCGCCCGGGTCAGACCGGCCACTGGCTCTAGGCCTTGCCGATGAGCTGTTGGGTGGGGCCGATCAGCTCGTCCATGAGCCGGTACTCGGGGACCCACAACCCCCCGCCGGCCGGCGGGTCCGCCTGGGGGCGGGCGAAGCGGGCGATGGGCATCGCCCCCGGTGGGCGCCGGACGAGGACGTCGAGGCCGCGCTGGGGTTGCCCGCCGGCATGAAGGAGGTAAGCGGCGCGCTGCCAGGTCGACCCGGACTGCCCGGCGAGCAAGCTCACCAGGCGGGCGTCATCGACGTCGACGACGAGCGCATCGAGGTGGGCGACGAGGTCCGACCACGGTTCGAATGAGCCGGGCCGGGCCGCCAGTTGCACTACCAGGGCATCCGGTCCGAACGCCGGTAGGCCGCTCGACCACGAGACCAGGTCGAGCCTTCGCCGGGCCAGCAAAGCTGCGGTGGGCCCGAGCTGAGCCCAGGCCGGTGGTGGCCAGTCGATGCGGGTCACCGAGACGACGGGGCGAAGCCCGTCGGGTAACCGCAGGCCGGCCGGAAGCCACAGCGGGACGTGACCCGAGGGTGCACGATCGAGGTAGCCCAGATGCCAGGCCGCTGCTGCGCCGGCCAGCCGGAACGTCGCCGCGGGATCTCGGGCTCGCCACGCCCGCAGATCGATGTAGGGGTCGACGACCTCTTCTTGGCCGGGTGGGATGAACGCCCACGCGCCGTGGACGGCCAAGCCGACCAGCCACCCGAGACGGCGCAGCTCCGCGATCGCGGACTCGACGTCGCGGTCACTGCCGGCTGCGGCGAGACGGTCGACGACGTCCTGGCGAGTGACGACAGTGGGTAGATCGCGGGCCAGGCCCGCGACCAGGCCCGCAGCCCAGGACGGGACCCGGCGCTCAGCGCCTCGCGGGCTCCGGAGTCCCACCTCCTCTGCTCTTGACTTCACAGCGGAAAGCATACCAGAGAGGCGTATATTCCGCATCTAATCTAAGAACCGGTGGGTAACGCTGCGGATACCCGACTCGCCGAGCCAGTTTTCCGCATCGAGACCCGGCGCAGTGCCCACACAACCGGACAGTTGGAGTTCCTCCGCCGCATCCGCGGGGCGCTCCGCCTTGAGATCGACTCCAACGTCGCACCCGACTCGATGGCCTTGAGGTCATAGCGTCCCTGGAGGTAGGTCCTTCGACGCCAACCACTCGAGGAGGGAGTGCTATCTCGATGCCGACCACAGATCCGTCCAAGACCGGTGCCGCCGACCTACGGCGGACCCCCGACCGCCCGAAAGCGCAGGGTGACGCCTTCACGGTGAACCGCGAGCAGCTGTCCCGGTTCGTCGCCTCCATGACCGCAGCTCGCCACATGGCGGCCGACAGGTTGAGCCTGGCCGACTTCTCAGGCGAGTGGCTGCCCGAGCAACTCGCCGATCTCCTTGATCACGCCCAGAACGAAGAGCACCGAGTGATCGCCACGCCAAGCCTGCGAGGCGCCGACGTGCGGATCGTCGCGTACGCCGATGACGCTGGACTCATCCTGGCGCTGCGCTATGACCCGCTCTTCTTCGCCCACGGGGCCCAGGTCAGCGGCGGCTGGGACGAGCCCGCATCGTTCATCCCGATGCGCAGCGACGGTACCGACCTTGACCTCTCCAACCTGGAGGGAATCCTCACCCATCACGTCGACCGGGCCAACGCCCTGCTGCCGGTGTTGCGCGCCGCCCTCACCGCCTGATCCTCGATCAGCCGGTCGTGTCGATATGGCCAGGCGTTGGCGACCACCGCCCGTTTTCGCCGCGCCGCGGATGCCCTGAAAGCAACCGACCCGAAGGCAACTGGGCAGTCGGGCGGCGACGCGACGCCGCCACGGCATCTCGGTCGCACGGGGTTCGAAACCTTGGCGCACGAACGCCACGACATCCCGGACGGCTGCTCCGCCGAGGACCGCCAGGAAAGCCAGGGCGGTGCCTTTCCGGCCCCGCCCACCGAGGTAGGCGACCACCTCGATGCGCTCGGCCTCGACACGCGCTCACGCTTCAGCCAACACATCGGCGGCGACGGCGGGGCCGGGCCGGAGCCAGAAGTCGAGCCAGCGGATCTAATGGTGCTCCCAGGGCACCGGCGGCGGCCGGCGGCCCGACAGGCAGAGCGCCAAGTCCGGTGCCGGACCGGGCGGGAGCTGCCGGCGCAGCGCCCCCTCCCGGACGAGCCGCCCCGAGGGCAGAGTAGACACGCCGGGCTGCGGTCGGGTCCCACATGACGCTCACAGCGACCGACCGTACCGAGCCAGCCACCGGGAGCCTCATCGCCTGTGGCAGCCCTTGCTTTCGGCGCCCCGTGGAGGTCTCATCGACCCGAGCCGACAAGGAAGGTGCGCTGTGCGAGTTGCCATCTACGCCCGCGAGCTGCAGGGACGGGCCGGACGGGCCCGGCTGGACCGGCAGATCGCCGGATTGGCGGCCCAGATTGGCCGCCAATCCGGATGGTGCCATGTCGCCACCTACGCCGACCAGGGCGCGGCGGGCCGGCCGGGGCTGTCGAGGCTGCTGGCCGACGCGCCGGGTCACCTCGACATGGTGGTGGTCGACGGCTACGGCCGGCTGTCGCCGGACCGGCGAGAGCGCCATGCGCTGCTGGCCCAGCTGGGCGGCGCCGGGGTACGGGTGGTCGTGCTGCGACCGGCCGCGGCCAGACGACTCGCCCGCATGGTGGCGAACCTGGCGCTCGCCGACGTGGTCGGCGAAGCCGTCGGCTGACCCTGGCCTTCGCGGCTCGCTGCTACTTGGTGGCGAGCACGGCGACGAGCGCGCCGAGCCACAGGCACGGCCCGGCGGGGATCACGCCAGCGCGCTGACCATGGTGTTGTGGCCGCCACACGAGGATGGCCACCAGGGCAGCGACCCAGCCGAGGATCACCCCGGTCGACAGCGCCGACCAGCCCACCCAGCCGAGGAGGAGCCCGATGAGGCCGCCGAGCGAGACATCGGCGAGGCCCATACGCTGGCCACCGGCCACCAGGGCGAGGGCGAGGTAGAAGGCGGCGAGGGCGGCCATGGCGATGACCGCGCGCCCGAGCGGCCACCACCGGCCATTGGCTGCTGCCGCGGCGCCAAGAAGCGCCAAGCCGATCGGGTACGACGGGAGCAGCAACACGTTGGGCATCGTGAGGGTGCGGGCATCGATCACCACAGCGACCGTCGCCGCCATCCCGAGGTACAAGTAGGCGCCGAGCGGCGCCGTCCACCCGAACCGCCAGGCGAGCGCCACTTCGACCGCGGCGACCGAGGTGGCGGTGATCGCTCGCCAACGGGCCGGGGTCCGGGCTGGGGCGAGGGAGTCGCTGATCATCGCGGCATTCGGACGCGGTCGGGCCCCGGTCGGGGCTCCTGGTCGGCGGTGAGTTGGTGGTAGAGGTCGGCGGTGGCGGTCTCGACGTCGAGGTCGAGCTCGGCGAGGCGACCCTGAAGTAGGCGCCAGACGTCGGTCACGGAGCCGGGACGGCCGTGGCCAGCGTGGAGGACCATGAGACGCCGGTAGGGCTCCTCGGCATAGCGGTCCCGCTCGATGGCGTGTTCGAGGACCTCGACCGCGGCGTCGGGGCGCCCGGTCTGCTCTTCGAGCTCGGCCAGGCGCAGGTGGGCGTCGAGGGCCCGGCGGTGCAGGTCCTGGCGGACCGGTTCGACCCACGGCCGGTCCATCCCGGCCAAGAGGTCGCCCCGGTAGACCTCGACCGCCAGGCGCAGCGCGGCCCGGGCGACCTCGGGATCGTCGGCCCGGGCGGCCTCACCGAGGGCGGCCTGGAACTCCCACAGGTCGCAGGCGATCTCGGTGCCACACGGCCGGTAGTGCTCGCCAGCCTTGGCGAGCACCTCGAGGTCGCCGCCACCGGCTTCTCGGAGCCGGGCCCGCAGGTCGCTGAAGGATCGCCAGAACTGGCCGTGGACCCTTCCGGGCGCGGTGTCGGGCCACAGCGCGTCGACGGCCTCGTCGCTCGTCGCACCCTCTGGGCGCAGCAGGCACCAGGCGAAGACGTCCCGGGCCCGGCTGCGCAGCCCGGTCACCACCGCCTCGCCGTGCACCGCCACCTCGAAGTGGCCGAACATCCGCACGGCGATCGGGCGCTCCACCTGCCGGTCACCACTTCCGTTCGCTGAGAGAGACGGTGACGACTCGGGCCACGGTTCGCTGGGGTTATCAGTCGGCGGGTCGTCGGTGGACGGGCCGTCAGCTCGCAAGGGGATGACGGTGGCGTTGACAGCGAAGGGGTCTTCGTCCAAGTCGCCCTCGCCGGCCGCCTCGGTGACGGCGGCGAGCACCTCGGTCGCTTCGTCGGCGCGCAGCCCGAACAACTGCGCGCCGAGCAGCGCTCCGAGGCGGTCCGCCGGTGCGGCGTCGAGCACGCGACGGCCGGCGTCGATACGGAGCTGTCCGGTGGCGATCGGCGACGGAGCGAGGAAGATCACGGCGATGGCCAGGCGGGGGGCATCGGCGACGAGTGCGGCCCACCTGCCGAGTGACTCGGCGGGCAGCGCGTCGAGGAGCACGAGCAGCAACGGCAGCGGGTTCTCGGGGTTCTCGGCCCGGAACTGGGTGGCGTCGGCTGCCCCGGCGGCCTCGAAGCGCCGGCTGCGGGCGACGCGCTCGGACTCGACGGCCCGAGCGGCCTGGTCGGTGGTCACCACCCGACGGATGGCGCGGTTCGGAGCCAGGCCGGGCAGCAGTCGCCCGGCGAGGTCGTCGGTGAGGAGCACCTCGGCCGCGCCCGGCTCGGCCCGGACCAAGAGCGCGGTCAGCAGCGCACGGGCGACGTCGTCGGCTCCCGGTCCGTCGAGGGCGACGCCGGAGAGGTCGGTGAGCTCGACGGTCACGATCTCGTCGCCCCGCGACGCTACGTCGAGGCGGCCCGGGTCGGCGATTCGTTCCTCCTCGCCTACCGGCCTGGCCGGGACCGGGCCCGACCCGTCGACCGGCACATCCCCCGTGACCGCTTGGCGCAGGTGGTGGATGGTGGGACGGGCCGGCTCGGAGGCGAGAATGCGGCCGGGCTCGGGTGGCCGGTAGCGGTAGGCGTGGCGGCGCCGCAGTCTCCCGATGGCGATGGTGGCGGCGGCGCCGGCGGCGAACGAGCCGGCCACCACCGAGCCCGACGGCAGTCGCACCGGGCCACCCGTCGCTCCCGTACGCTGCGCCACGGTTGGGTCGGTGGCCGGCGAGGCCGGCGAGTGGACGGGCGTGGTCGGGGTCGCCGCGGACGGCGCCGTGTTCGCTGGAGCCGTCGTCGCCGGCGCGTCGGCGGGAGGATTGGTCGGGCCGGCGCTTGTGGGTAGCGGCGCCGGGGAGGCGGGTAACAGGAGGGTCCAGCCGGGATCGATCCAATGCGGGTCGGTCAAGGTGACGCCGCCCGGTTGGGGCCGGCCCTCGTTGAGCTGGTAGATCTCCGACCAGCGCAGCGGGTCGCCGAGCTGGCGCTCGGCGATGCCCCACAGGGTGTCGCCCCGCTGGACGACATAGGTACTCGTCGTCGGCGAGTCGGACGGGTTGTCCGGCGCGGCCACGGCCGGGGACGTTCCGTTCGCCGCCACTGGCCCAGCCGGTGTGACCGGGCTGGCTGCGACGGGAGCCGGTCGGGTGACGCCTGCAAGGACCGTGTCCCGCACGACCAGCGCGGCGACCGGTCGACGCAATGTGGCGGCAGCGACCCCCGAGCCCGGCGTGGCCGTCTCGTGGCTGGGTCTCGGCGCCAGGGTCAGGCAGGCGACGACGATGGCGGCGACAAGGTGGCCCGTGACCGGCTGGAAGATGCCGGCGACCGGCAGCCGCGGGGCGTGGCGCCCCGAGAGGGCGGCGGGACCCTCGACGGCAATCGAGGCCACCAGCACTACCCAGGTGAACCAGACCACCACGGCGAGGGCGTCGATGAGGGCCTGGTCGGGGATGCCCTGGCGGTTGAGGGCGCGGCCGACCTGGCTGGCGGAGGGGATGTGGTGTGGGAGGGGCCAGCCGACAAAGTGCCACAGCGCCCAAGGGACGCCGACGACGAGGGCGGCGAGGAGCACGAGCGCACCGAGACCTCTCACCACCCGTCCGACCCGGAACAGGAGTCCTCTACTCATGTTCTATCCATTGCCTTGTTCGGCGGTGGCGCTCCCGGTGCCGGTCTCGGTGAGGTGGTCGATGCCAGCCAGCGAGAGGATCTGGGTGGCCTGGGTGATGGTGACCGTCACCGTCACCTGCTCGCCGTTCACCGAGACGGTGCCGACCTGCCCGGCGGCGGCGAGGTAGTGCTGGGCATCGGCGATGGCCTGGGCGGGGTCGAGAGTGATCTGGCCGCTGGCCCGGTAGGTGGGGATGTCGATGGCCTGGGCGCCGGCCCGGGCGGCGGCTTGGGCGTCGTCGATGGCTTGGACCTTGGCGGCCAGGGCGAGCCCGCCGTCGAGGACGAGCCCGGCCATGAGCAGGAGGGCGGCGGTGAAGATGACCACGAAGGCGGTGACCATCCCCGACTCAGGGTCGCCGAGCCTGGCGCGCAGCCGACCGAGGGTGGCGGTCATTGGGAGGTCCGAAACGTGTCGATGACCGCGGTGGCCCGCGACGTGACCGACTCGGATGCGGGGAGTCGCAGCCCGGTGAGGTCGGAGAGGGCGACGTGGCAGGTGACGGTGACCGCCACCGAGCCGCCGGGGGCGAACTGGGCGGTGTCGGTGCTGACGGTCAGTTGACCGCAGGTGACGTGATCCGACCCGAGCGCAGCCGTAGCGGTCTGGGTGGCCATGGCCGTGGCGGTGGCAGGGTCGCGGGCGATCGACGCGGCCCGGGCGGCTTGGGCGGCGGCCCCGTCGACCTCGAGACGGGCGCCGGAGAGGCGGCCGAGGGCGACGACGAAGAGCAGCATGAGGATCAACAGCGGGGTGAGCAGGACCAGCTCGGCGGCGACGCTGCCGGACTCGTCGCGCCGCAACTCTCCACGCCATCCGCAGCGGACGGCGGTCATGGGATGGTGCCCACGGCCGGCTCGGTCGGCCCGGTAGCGACCGCCTTGACCGGCAAGGAGAACAGCCCGACGATGCTCTCGGCGTGGCCGGTCACCGTGACGGTGGTCGTGACGTTGGTGCGCGTCGCGGTGATGTTCGAGCCGACCAGCACGGTCGAACCCAGCTGATCGAGCACACTTTGCGCTTCGCTCTGGCCAGCCATGGCGGTCTCGCCTTGGAGGCGGCCGACGGCAACCCCTTGTTGGGCGACGGCGGAGGCGATGTGCTCGGCGTGCTGCCACAGGGCGAACTGGATCACCCCCATGATCAACAGCAGCAACAACGGGGTCGCGATGACCAGCTCGGCCGCCACCGCGCCGCGCTCGTCCCGTCGCAGGGCACCGAGCCGGCGACGCCGCTCCGACGGTGCGATCTCCGGGGAATGGCAGCTGGTCATCATCATCATCATGGAGACTGCTCGTCAGGGTCCAGTCGAGATGTTGCCCGCCGCGGAGACCACCTTCGCCACGATGATCCCCACCGCGGTCAGCGCCAGCGCGGCGAGGAGGGCGGTGACGATGACGGCTTCGGTGGAGTAGCCGGCCTCGGGGTCGGCCCGCAGGGATTGCCATCGGTCATGGAGCAGGGTGAGGAGGTGGCGCAGGATGGTCAGTTCGGGGAGCACGGCGGTCCTGTCATTTCGTGGTGTTCCTTTCTGTTGTGGTGGCTGTTGTGGTGAATGCGATGTCGGGGTTCACGAACGGGAGCACCTTTCAGAGCCCGGTGAGGACTTTTTCGACGGCCGGGTACCCCAAGAAGAGGAGGAACCCGGCGAAGAGCAGGACCACGGGCAGGCTCATGCGTTCGGTGGCGGCTTGGTCGGCGGTCTCGGCCTCCGCCAGCTCGTGGGTGCGCAACGACGACGCCTTGACCGCCAGGCTGGCTCGGACCTTGGCACCCTCGGTGCCGGCCAGGGCGACCGAGGCGGCCAGCTCGGACAGCTCGCCCACCCCCAGCTCTTGGCCTAACCGGCCGAGCGCGGCCCAGGGGGCCTGGCGGGCGAGGCGGGCTTGGTCGAGGGCTCGACGCAGGTAGGCGAACGCCCAGCCCGACCCGACGCTCGCCGCGTCGGAGAGGGCGGTCTCCACGCCGCCGCCGCCCGCGAGGGCGACCACCACCAGGTCGAGGAAGGAGCTCAGTGCGTGGCGGAAGTCCCGGCGCCGCCGCCCGGCGTCGGCGTGGATGCCGAGATCGGGCAGCACGAACCCGGCCACCATGAAGATCAGGGACGCCCACAGCGGCACCACGAGCGGGAGGTGGGCGCCGCCCAAGAGGAGCAGCGCGGCGACGGCGGGGACGAAGACCAGGCCGACCAGAGCGAGGGTGACCTTCTCGGCCAGGTGGCGCTCGGAGCTGCGGCCGAGCACCGCGAGGTCGCGGCGGACGGTGGCTGGGACGAGCCAGCCTGCCCCGGAGCGGGTGAGGGCACGGGCCGCGGGCCGGCCCAGCCCGGCGGCGTACCCGCCTTCTGCCTCGGGGATGAGGACGGTGGTGGGGTCGGGTAGGCGGCGGAGCTGGGCGAGGGCGTGGGCGAGGGAGGGGCGCGGCGGGTAGAGGCCGCGGGCGACGAGGAACAGGCCGCCGCCGACCCCGGCGCCGCAGACAAGGGCGAGGATCACGTCGGGATCTCCGAGGTTCGCTCGGCAATCGCGAACTGGGGCCTTGTTTCCTTGGTCAAGAACCGTTCGGTGACAGACGGCCGGGTCATCTTGGCCAGCCACAGGAACGACACCGTGAACACCGCGCCGACGAGCAAGAGGACGAGCTGGCCGACGGCTGAGTCGTAGGGGGCGAGGTAGCCGCGGTTGAGGATGGCCAGGCCGAGGACGAGGCCCCCGGTGGCCCCGACGATGACCTTGACCGACGTTCTGGTCCGGGCCCGGCCGGCCTCGACCCGCAGGCGCATGGTGGCCTGGTCCCGGGCGGCCTGGGCGAGCGAGCCGAGCAGCTCGCCGAGGCGCTGTGCCTGGTGCTCGGCCGCCAGGATCAGCGCGGCGACGACCAGGTCGCAGGTCGGGTCGGCCACCTCGTCGGCGAAGGCCCGAAGCGACGGCGCCAGGCGTTCGCCTTCCAGGCGGAGCGCCAGGGTGGCGACCTCGGCCCGGATGGGCCGCGGGGCGACCGGGGCGGTGGCGACGATGGCCTGCTCCAGGCCTGCCGCGCCGGCCATGGTGTCGCGCAGCATCTCCGCCCAGCCCGCGATCGCCTCGATCCGCCCCACTGCCGCCTGTGCGCCCTTGGTGCCGACGAGCAGTCCCGGGGCGCCCCAGCCGGCCAGGGCGGCCAACACGGCGCCGACAGGCCAACCGGTGGACGCGCCCACGATCACCGCGGCACCGGCGGCCAGGCCGACCCGCAGGTTGGCCCGCTCCACCGTCGGCCGGGTCGAGGCTCGGGTGGGGCGCGCCACGTCGACGCCGCGTAGACCCGCCCAGATGATGACCAGGCCGAGCCCGACCCCGGCCCCGCAGAGGGCGGCGAGGGCGGTCACTGCTCCCACCACCCTTGCGGCCGTTCCAACAGTCCCGGGTCGAAGCCGACCGCCACCAACTGGTCGAGGGTCTCGTTGCGCAGCGGGACCCCGGGGACGGCCCGACCGTCGGTTCCGGGCCGGAAGACCTCGTTGGAGACCACCATCGGCCCCTCGGCGTCGACCACCTCCCTGATCGAGGCGACGAACCGGCGGTCCCCGTCCTGGGCCAGGTGGATCACGAAATGCACCGCGTTGGCCACCAGCAGGTTGGTCGCTTCCAGCGGCAGGCGTTCGGGGGCCTGCACGGCGTAGGTCGCCAGCTTGGAGAACGCCCCCTTCGACGACGACGCGTGCAGCGTGGCCATCGACCCGTCGGTGCCCTGGGACATGGCGTTCAACAGGGCAAGGACCTCCTCGCCGCGGGCTTCGCCGACGATCACCCGATCGGGGCTCATGCGCAGCGCCCAGCGGACCAGCTCGGCCAGGCTGACCCCGCCCTCGCCTTCCAGGTTGGGTTCACGGGCTTCGAGGGCGACCACGTCGGGGTGCAGGTCACCGAAGCGGTCCAAGCCCAGCTCGAGGGAGTCCTCGATGGTGACGAGCCGCTCGGACGGCGCGATGTCGGCCGCCATGGCCCGGAGCAGCGTGGTCTTGCCCGCCCCGGTGCCCCCGCAGATGATGCACGACTTCTTCGCCAGCATCACCGAGCGCACGAACTCGCGCAACGCCAGGTCGAGGGTGCCCATGGCGATCAGCTCGTCGGGGGTGATGCGCAGGTAGCGGTGGCGGCGGATCGACAGGCACGGCCGGGCCGCCACCGCCATCAGCGCGAACAGCCGCGACCCGTCCGGCAGTTGCAGGGACAGACGAGGCGAGCCGCGGTCGAAACGGCGCTCGCCGATCCCGGTGCGAGCCGCGGCGGTGCGCAGCATCTCCTCCAACTCCTCGTCCGAGCCTGCAATGGGTGCCACCTGCTCGCTCCGCCCGTCCGCGTAGCGGACCCACACCTGGTCGCAGCCATTCGCGTTGATGTTCTCGATCCCCGGGTCGTCCAACAGCCGCTGGAGGCGGTTGAGGCGGAACAGGGCGTCGAAGACCGCCCGGGACAGCTCGTCCTCCTCCGGTGCCGCCATGACCGCCGTGCGCTCCCGCAACGCCTGGGTGGCCCGGCGTTCCAACGCCTCGGCGATCAGCTGGCGCCCGAGCGCCTGCTCGTCCGCGGTGCCGAGCGGCGGGCGACCGGCCAGGGCCAGGTCACGCTCGCGACCGGACAGGGCGGCGAGCACCTCGGCCCGCACGTCCCCGACCAGCGCGTTGTCCGCGCTCACCGTGGCCTCCCCAAACGCGCAACGCTCACTGCGATACCTCCTCGGGCATGCTGCCATTCGGCGATCGGGGCACGGGCTCGGCCCGCCAGGCTCCGAGCACCCGGGTCCGCAACGCTCCAGGCCGCGACGGCCGCGACGGCCGCGTCGACGCCGCCAGCACCTCGCCGGAGCCGCACCCGACGGCCGGGGGAGCGCCTGCCAGCTCCTTGGCGAGCTGGTCGGCCAGCGACCGGGCGGCCCGCACCAGCGGCGAGAGGCGCAGCTCCCGGGCCGACGCCGGCACCGACACCAGCGCCCCGGCGGCGTCGGGATCCCACGGCAGACGGGCGAGAACCTCGACGCCCAGCGCCTCGGCGATCTCCGCGTCGGGGTAGGGGCCGTCGCCCACCAGCACCAGTCCGAGGCGCCCCGAGTCGAAGGGGCTGGGCTCCCGCCAGGTCGCCAGGGCGTACAGGTCAGCCAGGCGCGGCCGGGCTGCCAGCACCACCCGGTCCGCTCCCTCGAACACCCCGGCCCCAGAGGGGCCGGGATCGAGCCGGCCGCAGTCCACCAGCACATCCGCGTCGAACGTCCCGAGATGGCCGACCAGGCCGACGAGCATCCCAAGAGCGCTGCGGGCCTGGTCGGCCGACGCCGGGCCGGCCAGCACCGCCACCCCGCCCGCCAACTCCTGGCAGTGCTCCCAGACGAGGCCAGGGTCGAAGCTGCGCCGAGCCGCCGCCGCCAGGGAGACCAGGCTCGGCTCGGGCGGCCACCCCGACGCCGCGGCCAGGGTCCCACCAGCGGGGTCGAGCTCGACGAGCAGCACCCTGCGTTGCGTCGGCCAGGTGGCGGCCAACGCCAGCGCCAGGGTGGTCACCCCGCACGACCGCACCGAGGCGAGCGCCACCACTCCCACCGTCAGGCCCCCGACCCGACCTCGACGAGGCTGGCCTGGCCCGCGGCGGCCAGCGCGGCGACCTCGCCGGCGTCGGCACCGGACACCTGGAGGGAGAACACCGTCGGGCTGCCCGACCCGGGCGGCGCCGCATCCACCGCCAGCACCGTCGCCGCCACCGGGCTCCCGCTCGTGACGCTGCCGGCGCCGCTCCCCGACGACGCCGAGGTGACCGGCACCACCTGCACCCGGTCGCCCGGCGCGAGGTCCGGCGGGTAGCCGCCGGCCTTCAGGCCGACCGCCACCACGTCGGATCCCGACCCCACCGGCGATGCGGCCCCGACCTCGGGACTGGTCAGCAGCGCCCCTGCCACTAGTGGGACCGCCACGTGGCGGCCCACCACGCTCGACTCGTCGGCGACCGGGACCACCTGCAGACCGCTTCCGGTCGACACCCGTGCTGTTCGCAGATCGCCGCTCGTGAGCACCTGCCCGGCGGCGAGCGGTTGGGCGACCACGAGGACCTGTTCCCTGCTACCGAGGTGCAAGGAGGCATCGGCGAACGCCAAGGCGAAGCCGATCACCGCCAGCACCCCCACCACGACGAGCGGCAGCTGGCGGTGGCGACGCGACGTCGGGCCGCGCCCGCCCGCTGCCCGGGCGCCCTCTGGTGCCCGCTGGCCGTTGGTCCGGGTTGGTGCAGCAGTGCTCGTCGCCATCGCGTCGCCTCCTTTCAGTTGCCTCCCCCGTTCGGGGTGTTGATCGCCTGCGACTCGGTCACGGTCACCGCGACCTGCGCGGCCGGGCCGGCCTGGAGGCCGAGGTTCCCGCCCCCCGGCGCGCCCGTCGCCGTCCAGGTGACGGACCAGTAGAGGGTGGCGGTCACCTGGAACGTGCCGGCCTGTCCCCAGGTGTACGAGCAGTTCGTCGTCGCGTTCGGGGCGGACGTGCTGTAGGGGGTGCCCGGGCCGTCGCAGGTCAAGCTCTGGCCGTCGCCCATGTCCCAGACGACCTTGGTCGGCGTCGCCGTGGCCGTCGTTGTCACCGGTCCCGCCGACGCCGATGCGGTCAGCGTCTGCCAGGTGCCCGGGGCGATCCACAACCACGTCGCCACCCCCACCAGCTGCGTGCTCCCAGACGGCGGGGCCATCTCGATCGCCGGCGAGGCGAAGACAAGCTGCTTCACCGCCTGCTCCGCCACGACCACCGGGTTCACCTGCACCACGCCAGCTGCCGGCTGGGCGCCCGTCACCCAGATCGGCGGCATCGGGTTGAGCACCCCGGGGCCGGCACATACCGGGAACACCCACTGCCCGGGTTGGGGTCCGCCGACCCCCAGCGACGCGGTGACCGAGGCGCCGCCCGCACTGTAGGTGCAGCCGTAGGGCTGATTGGGGTTGGGCGTGCCCTGGGGCGGGTCGCTCTTCCCTGGCGTCGCCCACGACGAGTTGGCCGGCGGCGTCCAGTAGGTATGGCCGGCTTGCACCGTCAGCGTGCCACCCGACGCCTGAGCGTTCGCAGTGTTCTCCCCGCCGGTGTCCGCCGCCCAGGCAGGGCTGGTGCCAGCCAGCACCGGCACCAGCATCGCCAGCACGGTGGCGGGAATCACGACCCGGGCGCGCATTTCCCGTCCGTCACCGTCTGCTTGGACACCTTCCACGTGCCGCCTGTCAGCACGAGTGTCGCCTGCACCCCGTCGTTCTCCGGCGGGGTGATCGGCGGCACCGGTTTGCCCGTCTTCGCGTATACGAGTACTGACGTGCTGTAGGCGCAGTCCACCACCGTCGCCGTCGTCGCGGTTAGAGACGCGATCTTCGGGTGGAGAGTGAAGGTGCCTCTGCCCACCATGCCCTGCTGCTGATCGGCCAGCAGGTTGGCCCGAACCCCGGTCAACTGTGGGGCGACCATCGTCGCCATCAGTGCAGGGTCCTCGGGGTTGGCATCAGTCAGCGCATGCTCGAAGGCCGCCCAGCCGGCGCGGTAAGCCTGGAGCACCGCTGTCCCGACGGGGTCGGTGGTCGTCGTCGGTGCCGAGACGCTCGTGACGGTCGGTCTGACGCTTGTCGTCGTTGGGGGGTGCGAGACGGCGCTACCGCTGCCGCCTCCACAAGCTGCCAACGCCAGCCCGGCGGCGACCGCGGACGCGGGGAGCCCTGCTCGCTGGCGACCTCGCCCTACTTGGCGAGGTCGCCATCGCCAAGCACGCTGCATTGCTTGTTCCGACGATCGCTCCACTGGCTCCCCACCTGGACCGCCCAGTCCCGACCTCGAACCGGGGGCTCATTTCTCTATGCCCTCACGGGCTCTCCTCTGCTTGACGGACTCTTGCTCGAAACCGGTCAGCGACGAACGCCAGCCCCACCGGGCGGGATAGCAGCGATGCTGGCCCTCCCCACGGGTGGCTGATGTCTGCCTCGAAGACGCTCCGAGAGACACGCATCCCAATCCTGAGGGTAGGACCGCGCCGCGGTCACGTCTATCAGGGGCCAGGTGCCATTACTGCTAGTAGTGCTGCTACCAGGCGTGGCGATACGCTAAGAGCGTGCGGACAGCCCAGTCCGACCCGGTGGCGTCGAGGCACGCCGAGCTAGCGGCGTTCCTTCGTGCCCGCCGTGCCGATCTCCAACCCGACGACGTCGGTCTGTACCCGAAGAGCGGGCGGCGCAACACGCCCGGGCTGCGTCGAGAAGAGGTCTCCCAGATCTCGGGCGTCGGCTTGACCTGGTACACGTGGCTCGAGCAGGGACGGGAGATCACCACCAGCGCACACGTAGTGGACGCCCTTGCTCGTGCGCTTCGCCTCGACCGGGAGGCCCACTGTCACCTCCGCCAGCTCGCCGATCTCCCCGTACCCGAGCCCGACCAGATGCCCGACGGCGCGACCGCAGAGCTTGACCGGCTACTCGCCACCTTGATGCCGGCACCGGCCTGCCTCCTGGGCCCGAGGTTCGACTTCGTCGCCTGGAACGAGAACTTCGCCACCCTGTGGGATCCCGCCGGTCTGCCTCCAGATCGTCGGAACGTCATGTGGCTGGCCTTTGCCGACCCTGCGCACCGGCGCACCTGGGTCAACTGGGGAGACCGCAGCCGCGCGCTCCTCGCGGAGTTCCGTGCCACCGCCGGTCAGCACGCCGGAGATCCTCGATTCGCGGAGCTCATCGAGGCGCTCAACGAAGCCAGCACGGAATTCCGCGCTTGGTGGTCGCGTTACGAGGTGCGGCAGTCAATAACCGGCCCCATCACCATCCGCCATCCCGGAGTTGGCATCATCAAGCTCGACGTCATCGAACTGCGAGTCAGCGCACATCCCTCCCTCACGCTGGCTGTCCACGTACCGGCGAGACCCGTCGATCGGAAGAAGTTGACCACCCTCCAGGCATGACGTATCAAATGGGTACCGCCCCATATCCGCCGAGCGCTGCGCGATCAAGGCAACGCCAGCATCCGTAGGCCTTTTGTTGGTAAAGAATGAGCCGGTGCTATACGACACTGAACAGGATCGGCTTGCAGCGACGCGGACCTCGTCGTCCGACGCTACTACCCGTGGGGGACTTCCAAGAAGATCCCGTACGCGTCCATCCGATCGGTCACGAGGCGGACTCACTGGGAAGTGGCGCATCTGGGGCTCCAGCGACTTCGTTCACTGACGGAATCTCAACTTGGGCCGGCCATCGAGGTTGACTCCGAACAACCTCTCGCCAGAGCCAATCATCTCGGGGTCCAGGATCGAGCGGTCCACGTGCCCCGGACGGCTTCGTTCGAGTCGGTGGCCGGGCAAGGGGTCCGGGCTCAGGTGGAGGACCACGAGGTACTCGTCAGCAACGCCCGGCTCCTCGAGGATGCCGGCGTCGACACCGCCGAACCCTCCATACTGGCCGAAGATCTCGCCGCCGAGGGAAGGACCGCCATGCTCGTCGCTGCCGATCGTGCAGCAGCCGGGCTGGTGGCCGTGGCCGATCGGATCAAGGAGGACTCGGCGGCCGCCATCAGAAGCCCTCCAGGCCCTCGGGCTGGAGGTGGTGATGATCACCGGGGACGCAACGCATCGCCGAGGCCGTCGCCCGACGAGTCGGGATCGACCGGGTGCCTGCCGAGGTGCGCCAGGAGGATAAGGGGGCCGAAGTGGCTCGCCTGCAGCACGAGGGACGGCGCGTCGCCATGGTGGGCGACGGGATCAACGACGCTCCTGCCCTCGCCCAGGCCAACGTCGGTCAGGCCATCGGGACCGGCACCGACGTGACCGCCGCCGGCCTGCTCTATCCCTTCGTCGGGACTTCGGGATTGTGCTTTCCCCCATGATCGACGCCGCAGCCATGTCGATCTCCTCGCTGTCGGTGGTGGCGCGCACCAACGCAAACCGGCTACGCCCGGTCCGGATCGCGCAGCCGGCTGCGCGATCGGCCACCTCCACCCCACGGCCCGTGCCGAAGCTGGCTGGAGCCGACCACTGAAAGGAGGCGTGACATGGTGACGAGCCTCGACGAAGCCTGGGTGCAGACGCCACCGGGCAAGAGGCCGTCGGCCTTCACAAGGGCCGTTGTGTGCGCGCTGTTCAAGCCGTGGGTCATCCCTGAAGGACTGCTCCTTGTCAAGCAGCGTCGACCGGAGGGAGATGGGCCGCGCACTCGGCCCTCGTGGCCGAGGCCGCCGCTCGCCCGACGATCCGACGCTCGGCCGGTTCACGACGAGCGACGTGGACCGGCTGGCTCACGGCTGCCTGGGAGGGCTTCGACCCGTCTCTCTTCCGAGCTCCCCGACGAACCTACCGTCGGCAGTCGGCTGAACGTGACGCTCGCCTCGCTCACCCTCGCCATGCTCAACGTGCTTGTGATTGGCCTCGCTCGAAGCAGCAGGGTGGTCAGGCTGACCCCGGACCGGTACGAACCGGGCGTGGGCTTCCAATACCTGGCATTGCCGCCTCCACCCTGCCCCCGCTCATGGCACCTGCTTGCGGCACACGACGCGCCGGAGCGGGATGCCGATCGAGGATCCGACCCAGCTGGTTGCGGCTCGGACCGCGGCCTCGATGTGGCTGGGCGGATGCCCCGGTGCGTAAATCGATTCGACAAAGCGCTGGGCGTGCTGCTCGTCCCGAAGCGGATAGCGGAAGCATCGGCGTTCATCGCTGACGACTGCGAAACCGGCTCGTTCCAGACGAGCATGGAGACGCCCGAGATGCACGCTGTTCGGATACGCGGGCCGCAACTCGCGGAGGGCTGCGAGCAGGCGCACGTAGCGGACCCGGTCGCGGGTGCTCAGCGGGAGCGACCCTGGTAGGAGGAGAACCAGTGTGCCGTCGTCGCGGAGCACGCGATGGATCTCGGCGACCACGGCGTCGACGGGGTTGAAGAGCATGAGCGCCATGGAGCACGCCACGAGGTCGAAGGTGGCGTCTCGAAAGGGCTGTCTCTGACCGTCACCCCGCACCAGCATCCTCGGGGTCGCGCTCCCTGCTCTCGCCAGCTCGCCCGGAGACCGGTCCACGCCCACCCAGCGGAGGTGGGAATCAGCGATCTGGAGCGGGCCACTTCCACAGGCGAGGTCGAGTGCCACGACGCCGGGGTTGCAGGGTACGACGGCGAGCAGCCAGGCATACGGGTTCGTGCCGTCGACGTCGCAGGCTTCCGACAAGACGTCCTCGGTGATGCCGGGGCGGTGCTCGTGGAACCGGTCGAGATAGGACGTCCACGGGTTGGCCGCGCTGGAGGCCGGGGACGTCATTGGTTCGTGCCGCGCCGGCGGCGGAACGGGGCGAGGTAGCCGACGCTGGCGACGACAAAGGGCACTATGTAGTTGGTGGCCACACGTAGCCAGGTCGATGCCTCAAGGTGGCCGGACGCGATGACGGCGCCCTCGTTCACACCGGACAGGATCGTGCCGACCACGCTCGCCACCACAACGCCAGTGCGGAAGGTGTGGCCGCGAGCGATCAGCACACACGCCTCGCGCGGAGAGGACCACGACGGCGGCGGGCGTCGCTTCGGGTTCCCGGGTGCGATGTCGTGGTCCATGGCGGGCTCTGCCGTGCGGGCGTCGAACGTCGTCGGCGGTCCGCTCACTGCGCCGACCGACGCTTCGGCCGGGGTGGAGATGCTGACACCGTGTGGCTGGGAAGCATCGCCCGGGGTATTGCCCAGGTGCTGAGACGGGCCGGTCACCGCCTCTCCGAGAGGGTCGAGGCATATCGTGCCAGCCGGGCGACGGCGAGGTCTGAAGGACGGCGCTCGCCGATTCGGCCGAGTGCCGCCTTGATCAACACGAGCCACTCGGCGTCCTCACTGCACGCCCAGCACGCTGCGAGATGCCGCCGGACTGAGACGGCAAGACTCGGGTCGGCTTCGCCGTCGAGATAGGTTTCCACCCCTCGCTTCAGGGCTCGGTGCTCCCTCGTGTTCACCACGGTCCGGGAACCCGCTCCCCTCAGCGTACATTCCCTGGAATGCCGAGCCCGGGGAGGGGGTTCCACCTACGTGCACGAGGCCGATGAGCACCAGCAAGGCGAGGACGCCTTCGCCCGCTACGTGCTGCCCGAGCTGGAGGTTCTCGCCAGGGTAGCGTTCTCGATCACCCGGAACACCGCAGACGCCGAGGACCTCGTCCAAGAGACCCTGCTGTGCGCCTACCGGGCGATCGAGCGTTTCGACGGTGCCCATCCTCGGGCCTGGCTGTTCACCATCATGCGCAACGCCGAGGCCAAGCGGCACCGGCGGCGGCGGCCCCAGCTGCTGCGCGACCCGGACCAGGCCGGGCGCATGGAGGCCACCGATCCGCGCGGCGGTGTCGCGTCTCCCGAGGACGTGGTCGTCGGCGCGGAATTCGACGCTGTGGTGGCTCAGTGCCTGGCGTCACTTCCCGAGCGGCACCGCCAGGTGGTCGAGCTCGTCGACATCGACGGGCTCTCCTACGCCGAGGCGGCGGAAGCGATCGGCGTGCCAGTCGGCACGGTCATGAGCCGGCTGCATCGTGCCCGAGTCCGGATCCGCCAGCGGCTCACTGCTGCTGGCCTCGCACCGAAGAGGAGCATGCGATGAAGGTGTGGAACGCCACGGCGAGCCGGATGCGCTGCATGGCGACGATGCGGGTGCTGCAGACCTACCTCGACGGTGCACTCGACGAGGTGGC
>JAKAQW010000110.1 GCA_021819525.1 Actinomycetes bacterium | reverse complement strand
AGGAACTGGGTGACGTCGGAGAGCCCGAAGCTGTAGTCCGGGGTGATGGTGGCCACGCGGATCGGCTTGGTGCCGTAGAGCTCGTGCACGTAGTAGGCAACCGCCCGGGGCTCCATGTAGGTGTTGGGCACCAACTGGAAGCTCCACTTGTTGAAGTGGGTGGTCATGAGCGAGACGTCGTTGTCGGTGGCGCCGAAGAACGGGATGTGGTGTGCGCTGGTGAAGGACTCCTCGGCTGCGCCCACCGCACTGGAGACCGCGCCGAAGTCGGCGACGATGTGATCGTCGAGGACCATGGTGCGCACCTCGCTCAGCCCAGTGGAAGGCACCGCGTCACTGTTCGCCACCTCCAGGTGGACATGGTGGCCGAGCAGCCCTCCGTGGCTGTTGAGGCTGTCGATGGCCATCTTCAAGCCGTTCACGGTCGTGAGCCCCAGCTCGGCTACCGACCCCGAGATGACGCCGGCGAAGCCGACGTTCACCACCTTCGACGAAGGCACGGCCTTGGCGGAGCTGGTGGTGGTGCTGCTGCTGCACGCGGCGGCCACCATGGCCACCGAGAGCACCGTCGCCACCGGAGCCCACCGGATCCGCCGCCGGCGTGCGCCACCGGAGCCGGCGTCCGCTACCACCGCCGTCGGCACTGGCCGGCGTGGACCAACCGTGCCCCGGCCGCTCCGCATCGGCGCCAGCAGGCGTCGCAGCCCGCCTGGTGCCGTGCTCGTGTGGCGCATCTCGGTGTGCTCGCCCATCGGTCCCTCCTCTTGGTCGTCGTCCGTTGGACGTGGGTAGTGGCTCGCCTCGGCGTCGTTCAGCACGACGCCGAGGCGTCCTTCTGCTGCTTCTCGATCCGTCGCAGCTCTTTCCGCTGCACTTTCCCGGTGGTGGTCATCGGGAGCTCCGTGACGAACTCGATCTGGCGGGGGTACTCGTAGGCGGCCAGTCGGGTCCGGACGTGCTCTTGGATAGCCCGTTCCAGCTCCGACGTGGCCTCGACACCCTCTCGGAGCTGGATGAAGGCTTTGACGGCTTCACCGCGGACGGGGTCGGGCACCCCGATGACGGCAGCCATCACCACTGCGGGATGCCCGATGAGGCAGTCCTCGATCTCCGTAGGGCCGATGCGGTACCCCGCGGAGTTGATCACGTCGTCGAGACGCCCCGCGAAGAACAGGTAGCCGTCCTCGGCGACCCGACCCGAGTCACCGGTGTGCACCCACCCGTCGCGGACCTTGGCCGCCGTCTCCTCGGGACAGTGCCAGTAGCCGAGGAAGGCGACGGGGTCGGGCAACCGCAGAGCGATCTCCCCCAGTACATCGGCAGGCAGTGGCGCCCCGTCGTCATCGAGCACAGCCACGTGGTGCCCAGGGTAGGGGCGGCCCATCGACCCGGGCCGGATGGGCCAGTTGATGCTCGAATTGCCGACCAGGTAGTTGGCCTCCGTCTGGCCGTAGATCTCGTTCACGTGGACACCGAGGTGCTCGGCTGCCCACTGCAACATCTCGGCACCCAGGGCCTCGCCGCCGCTCATGGCGCTTCGCAGCCGCCCCGGCAGGTGGACCTCGGCGTCGCGAAGCTGCTTGAGCGCGGTGGGCGGAAGAAAGCAGTTGCGCACCTGCTCGTCTGCGATGACCCGAGCCGCCCACTGCGGGTCGAACGGACCGTCACGGCGGCTGGACACCACACACACTCCGTGGTACCAGCTGGGCATGAGGGCGTCCATGAGCCCACCGATCCAGGCCCAGTCAGCCGGGGTCCAGAACCGGTCACCTGGCTGGGGGAACCCGTCGTGCGACAGCTCGAAGCCCGGGAGGTGCCCGAGCAGTACCCGGTGACCGTGTTGCGCGCCCTTGGGGCGTCCGGTCGTGCCCGAGGTGTAGATGACGAGGGCGGGGGTCTCGGGTCCCGTCTGCACGCTGGCGGCGTCGGCTCGACCCGAGGCCACCAGGTCGTCGAAGCGCCGGAGGGGAGCGGCGGCAGGTCCGTCGACGACCACCACGGTGGCCGGTACGTCCTCGAGGCAGGCGAGGGCCAGCTCGGCGTGGTCCCCGTCGGTGATCACCACCGCCGGTTCGGCGTCTTGAAGACGATGACCGAGCGCCTCAGGGCCGAACAAGATGCTGAGCGGGACGGCCATGGCGCCGAGCTTGTAAGCCGCCAGGTGGGCAACCCCGGTCTCGAAGCGCTGCGGTAGCAGGATCGCCACCCGATCTCCGATGTCGACGCCCAGCTCGGCCAACCCGGCTGCCAGGCGGCTGGAGGTAGTGCTCAGCTCGCCGAAGGTGTGCTCCCGTCGGGTACCGTCGGGCCCCAGCTCCACCATGGCCAGCGCGGTCGCCGGGTGCCGGTCCGCACACCACCAACCCAGGTTGAGCGTGGTGGGGACATCCCACTGGAACCGGTCGCACAGGTCTTGATAGCGGTCCCCGACATCGTGGCCCTCGATGCTCACGTGGCGAGACCCCCTCCCCAGTCTTGGCCTCCTCGGTCATCGTAGGACGCGGTCCGCAGCACGCCTATGGGTGCATCCCACGAAAATTACGGGCCTTTTGGTGGGATCCCTCTAGAGATCGTCGCCGTCGGCCGTGTCGAGGAGCTGGCGAGCCAGGAGGGCGATCTGGTGCTCGGCCAGCCGTCGCGGCTCCAACGCGTCGGGGCCGAGCAGAGCCTCGATCTTGCGGAGCCGGTAATAGACGGTGTTCACGTGGGTGTGGAGTCGGTCGGCGCTCCGGGCTGGGCTGAAGCCGGCCTCCACGTAGGCTGCGAGGGTTGGCACCAGCTGCCCTCCGTGGCGTGCATCGTGGCAGAGCAGCGGCCCTATCGTCCGCTCGACGTACTGTCGGAGCGCGGCGGCCCCGCCACTGTGGAACAGCAGGGGAAGGACCCCGGTGCTGGCAAGGTCCACCACGCCGACACCGGTATCGACGGGGACCAAGGGCAGGGCTCGGCGGGCGTCGACGAACGCCGGACCGTACGCCCCCACCTGGTCCAGGCAGGAGGTGACCACGGCGCGATACGCGAAGGCCGGCCTCGAGCGTCCACGCAGCGCCGCTCGGAGAGAGACTACGGGCGACTCCGAGGTGTGCACCCCGAGCAGAACCACCACCAGCTCAGCCAGGTGCCCGGCAAACACACACGGCGCCATCACGGCCAGGTCTCGGGCGAGGCGAGCTCGTTCGGCACCGACGTCCACCGAGCTCTGGAGCCGTGCCGGGCCCTCGCCAGCCCCGGTGTGCCGGTGGTCGAGGGCCACCACAGCCAGGCAGTGCGGCTGGGACAGGTCGATCCCGAGCTCGCCACCACGACGGAGCAGCGCGTCGTCATCGCTCGCGTGGAGCATGAGGTCCTCGAGAAAATCGCGGCGGGCTCGCTCTTCGACCTGGGCGATGGCTTGGGCGTGCACCAGCTCGAGGGTCACCACCCGGGCCGCCACCTGCAGCAAGGGCTCCTGGTCCTGGAGCATGGCCCGGTCGCCAAGTAGGCAGATCGACCCATGGACCTCCCCGCCGGTCGTGAGCGGGGCTACCACGCACCCCGTCGCACGGGGCGAGGAGGCCGGTCCGAGCGTGGTCGAGATGGCATGCTCCCCCGAGCCCGGTGAGCACCGGCCAGGGTCGTCGAGCCACGCGAGGAGAGAGGCAACCCGATCGTGACACGCGCTGGCGCCCATGTCGGGGGTGTCGGTGCCGTACGGCTCGCCGGCGGCGGCTGCCCAGGCCACCAGGCGGGCACCGGAGTCGACCACGACCACGTCGGTCCCGGTGAGCACAGCCAGCTGTCGGGTGATGCCTTCGATGCCACCACCAGAGAGCACCACGTCACTCAGATGACGATTGAGACGATCGGCGGTCTCGAGACGCTGGCACTGCGCCTCGGCCACCCGCTGGTAGCGCCGGAGCTCACCGACCGTGCTCGCCAAGGAGCGGTACAGGATGGCGTTCTCCACAGCCAGCGTGGCGTGCCGGGCCAGCCGGGTGAGGATCTCGACATCGTTCTCGGTGAAAACCCGCTCCACCTGGTCCGCCGCGTACAGGACCCCGGCCAGCTTCCCTCGGGCGGTGAGCGGGACGCCGAGGATGCTCTTGATGCCCTCGAGGCGCACGGCTTCGTCCACGGCCTGGTCGTGACGGAAGTGCGGGTCGTTCAGATAGTCCTTCGTGTAGAGGGGGCGGATCTCCTTGGCCGCCCGCCCGCCCAACCCGACGCCGAGGCCGAGCACCAAGGTGGCGAACTGACGGCTCGAGGTGCCCACCGTGGCCCGGGTCGACACCTGGGTGCCGTCGGGGTCCACCAGCATGACGTACGAAATGGGGGTGCCCACCAGCCGCCGGGCGTGCTCGACGACGGCAGCCAGGACGCTGTCCAGGTCGAGCTCGGCCGTGATCGCGATCGCGGTCTCGTAGAGGGCGGCGAGTTGGGCTTCGTGGGTCCTGACCACCTGGAGCGAGAGGTGGTTGGCGATCACCGTCTCTGATTGTCTGATGAACAGGGTGGACGCGGCCACCAGCTCCGCGGCCTCGACCTCCCCGTCGACCAGGCACAGCAGCAGGGAGCTGGTGCGCTCAGCCCGGAGGGGCAGCGAGACGATCCGCGCGGTGACACTCGACCAGTCGAGCCCGAAGCTGCGAACCGCCAACTCCTGCTGCACGACGCTGAGGTCGCCGCCCCAGACGACGGCGCGGCGCACCAGGTAGCTGGCCTCTGCCGGTGTGGCCATCACCGCCTCGACGTTGCTCGGGCCGTGCTCGACGGTGAACCGCCGCAGGGATGGAACGTAGGCCCAGGCAGCTGCCCGCCTCGCTCCAAGCGATGCCCTTGCCGACTCGGCGATCACCGACAAGAGCTGGGCGGCGCTGAGCGAGGTCAGCTCGACCAGGGCCAGCTTGCCCGAAAGGCCCTTCCGATACGCTTGACCAGCCGATTCGGCCCGCTGACCAGCCGCCCCTCCCACGACGCCCATCGTACTCCTCGCACCTTGCACGGCCTCGGCAACCGACGGTCACCGGTCGGCCGGCTCGGTCCCTGGGGCGACATTCCGGGCGCCTCGTGCCGTCGGCGATCCAACGGCGCCTGCGAGCTCTCCGCCAGCAGCGACGACATGGCCGCCCCCGGATCCCGCCGCCTTGACCCTCTATTAGTCTCTCGATACTATCTCCTCGGTGAACGGTGTCTCGGTCTCCCGGCTCATGGCGCTCGGCCTGCTGGCGGAGCAGGGCCCGATGCACGGGCATCGCATCCGTCGTGAGGCAGAGGAGACGCACGTCGAGAGCTGGGGCGGGGTGAGCGTGGGCGCCTTGTACCGCGAGCTGCACAAGATGGCCGACGACGGCCTCATCGAAGAGATCCGCTGCGAGCAGGTCGGGGGAAGACCCGAGCGGACCGTCTACCAGATCAGCGACGAGGGGCGGCGCGAGCTCGAGATGCTGCGGGAGCGGGCGATGACCGGTGTCCACCGCCGGCCTGACCCGGTGGGCGTGGCACTGCTCTTCGCAGGACATGGCGAGCCCGGTGAGCTCGAAGAGCACCTCCGCCTCCGCCGCCAGGCCCTGGACGACCTGCTCCAGTCGCTCAGGCACAAGCGGCGCCGGCTCATGGCCGCCGGGCGTCTCGCCCCGCAGGCGGTCGCCGTCTTCCGGCGCGGCGAGCTCTTCCTCGAAGCGGAGCTCGCCTGGCACGACGAGCACGCCACGTCCCAGCGCCGCGAGGAGACGTCGAGATGAGCGAGCCCACTGGAGGTGACGGGCCGCCACCGGGCGGTATGCGGTCGAGCGGCTCCGGAGGCCGTACGGCCACCAAGGGGAGGACCAGCCTGGCGCTGGCGGTGGTCATGACCGGGGTGCTCATCACCGCGGTCGACACCACCATCGTGGTCCTGGCACTGCCCGAGATCGAGCGGGGCCTGCACGTGCCGCTCACCTCGGTGATCTGGGTGGTCATCGGCTACCTGCTCGTCATCACCCTGCTCGCCACCCAGGTCGGGCGCCTCGGCGACATGTTCGGTCGGGTGCGCATGTACGAGGCGGGGTTCGTGGTGTTCATCGTGGGCTCGGCGTTGTGCGCGGTGTCGTGGAACGAGGCGTCCATCGTCGCGTTCCGCGTCCTCCAAGGGGTGGGCGGAGCGCTCGTCAGCGCGAACAGCGGTGCGGTGATCGCAGATCTCTTCCCACCTGACAAGCGCGGCAAGGCCTACGGCTTCAACGCGGTGGGCTGGAGCGTCGGCGCGGTGCTCGGGATCGTCCTCGGAGGCCTCATCGTCACCTACATCTCGTGGCGCTGGATCTTCTGGATCAACGTCCCCATCGGCGCCGCGGCGGTGCTCCTCGCGGTTCGGGTCCTCCACGACAGCGGGAGCCGCAAGCGCCACCACCTGGATCTCCGGGGCATGGCGAGCGCCGGGCTCGGGCTCTTCGGCGTGCTGTGGGCGGTGACGAAGCTGGCGACGTCTGCCTTCGACGCATCGGTCCTCGGCTACCTCGTCGGCGGGATCGTCATGCTGGTGGTCTTCGTGCTCGTCGAACGAGCGCAGGACGAGCCGATGGTGCACCTGTCGCTCTTTGCCGTGCCGACCATGTCCCCGTCGCTGCTCGCCTCGCTGTTCCAAGGGCTCGCCAACTACGCCGTGCTCTTCCTCGTCATCATGTACCTCCAGGGACCGCGGGGCCTCACCCCGCTGCACGCCGCGTTGCTCCTGGTGCCGGGGTACGTGATCGGCGGGGTGATCGCGCCCTTCTCGGGGCGGCTCTCGGATCGGATCGGCCCGGTGCTCCCCGCCACCGTGGGGCTCCTCGTCCAGATCGTGGCGCTCTTCCTCTACGCGCAGCTGTCACTTGCCAGCGGGCTGTGGCTGGTCGTGGTGGCCAGCATCGTGAACGGCATCGGGGCGAGCAGCTTCTTCCCCGCCAACAACGCTGCTGTCATGAAGGCATCCCCACCGGAAGTCTTCGGCATCGCCTCGGGGATGCTCCGGACGTTCGCGAACGTCGGCATGGTCTTCTCGTTCTCCATGGCCATCCTCATCGCCGCCCACTCGATCCCCCGCGGGCTCGCCTTCGCCATCTTCGTCGGCACCGCCAAGCTCCACGGCCACCTGGCGGTCGCGTTCACATCGGGCCTGCACGCTGCCTTCTACGCCTCGATGGGCTTCCTGGCACTTGCCGCCGTCTTCTCGGCATGGGTGTTCAGGGGCCGCCACCACTCAGGGCTGGCTGGAACGCGGACGTCACCGGTCGCCGTCAGCGCAGCTGCTGGCGGCCGGTCCGGCTCGCCGACGACCGGGTCGCTCACCGCCGAGGGACCAAGTACGCCATGAGCGTCGACCCCGGCGGGCCTGCGAGCAGCCAGGTGCCGGTCCCGAAGGGGATGCAGCTGCTCCCTCGTCGCTCGCCGTGGAGCTCCTCCCGAGTCGTACGCCAGCCCACGCGACGACCGACCGCGATCGATAGCAAGGGGCGACGCCTGGTCGGTCAGTGGCCGCCGAGGCGTCGCTGTGCGGGTGCTGGTGCTGGTGCTGGTGCTGGTGCTGGTGCTGGTGCTGGTGCTGGTGCTGGTGCTGGTGCTGGTGCGGGTATCGCGCTCAGGGCTACCGCCGCGTGCAAAGCGATGCCGGTGGCCATGGCCGGCTCGTCCACCAGCATCCGGTTCGAGTGGTTCGGCGCCGGATTGGTGACCCCCGGCGGCGCCACCCCGAGGAAGACCATCGAACCCGGCACCTTTTCGAGGACGAACGACCAGTCCTCTGCGCCCATCACCGGGGTCGGCAGACGGAGCACCTGCGAGTCGCCGAGGAGGTCCTGGGCTACCGCAAGGGCTTGCTCGGCGGCCGCCCCGTCGTTCACCGTCACCGGGTAGCCGGTTCCCACGGGGCGGACCTCGGCGTGGCACAGGTGTGCGGCCGCGACATGCTCGACCACCCGGGTCACTCCCTCCAAGGCGAGGGAGCGCGACGCAGGCGACACGGCACGCACGGTCAACTCGAGGACGGCCGTCTCGGGGATGACGTTGGTCGTGGTCCCCGCCTGGATCGAGCCCACGGTCAGGACTGCGGGATCGAAGGCCGGGATGCGCCGGGTCACCATCGACTGCAGTGCGATCACGATCTCGCATGCCACTGGCACAGGGTCCACCGCGTCATGCGGCATCGACGCATGCCCGCCTCGTCCGGTGACGATCACCTCGAACGAGTCGGCCGAAGCCATGAGCGCACCGGTCCTCCCCGCCACCATCCCCGAAGGGACGAGCGGTGTGACGTGGATGGCGAAGGCCCGTCGTACCGGAGCCCAGCGTTCGAGCAACCCCTCGTCGAGCATGACCTTCGCTCCGGCGAAGCCCTCCTCGCCCGGCTGGAACATGAACACCACCCGTCCGGCCAGCTGCTCGCTGTGCCGGGCCAGGAGACGAGCCGCTCCCACGAGCATGGCGGTATGGGCGTCGTGCCCACAGGCGTGCATCACACCGTGGATCCGCGACGCGAAGTCCAGCCCGGTGTCCTCTGTCATCGGGAGGGCGTCCATGTCGCCGCGAAGCAGGGTCGTCGGTCCGTCCGACGTGCCCTCGAGCACTGCCGTCACCGAGCTCGACCGGCGTCCCGTGACGATGTCGAGGCCGAGCCCGTCGAGCGCGCCGAGCACCGCTGCCTGGGTGTCGGGGAGCACCAGACCGAGCTCGGGTCGAGCATGGATCCGCCGTCTCAGCTCGATCGTGTCCTCGAGCAGCGCGGACGCTTCGCCGAGAAGATCCTCGGGCACCGATCCCACGTCTCGTCCAGCGTGCACGTGGCGGCTCCGTTCCTCCATCCCGGGCGACGCTACCGGTCCCGTGTGCCTGGGAGACGCTACCGGTCGGGTGTGCCGGTGCGCCACCGGTCCCGTGTGCCGGGGAGACGCTACCGGTCGGGTGTGCCGGTACGCCACCGGTCCCCTGTCCCGGGGAGACGCACGCTACCGGTCGGGTGTTCGGTGCGCTACCGGTCGGGCGTCTCGGAGGACGCCGCTGGCCTGGTGTCGTGCTCCTCACGCGTGTGGTGCAGTGCCACCAGGCGGGCGTGCGCCAGCCCTGAACCGGCGTGGCCCGACACCGGTGCGTTGCCCGGAAGGAGCGCTGGGCGTATCGTTACGAAACGAGATCGCACCGTATTGGAAAGGATGTCGATGAAGGAGCAACGGATCGACCACAGACGTTGGCCTGTCCTGGCGGTGCTGTGCATCAGCCTGCTGGTGGTGAGCCTCGACAACACGATCTTGAACGTGGCGTTGCCGACCTTGGTGCGGGATCTGCACGCCACGTCCAGCCAGCTCCAGTGGATGGTCGACGCGTACACCGTGGTCTTCGCCGGGCTCGAGATCACCGCCGGGAGCCTCGGCGACCGCTTCGGGCGCCGCAAGATGCTCTTCGGCGGCTTGGCGCTCTTCGGGCTCGGCTCTGCGCTGTCTGCCTTCTCCGGGTCGCCCGACGAGCTGATCTTGTTCCGATGCCTCATGGGCATAGGCGGGGCCTTCGTCATGCCCTCGACGCTGTCGATCCTCACCAACGTGTTCACCGGGCCCCACGACAGGGCCAAGGCCATCGGCATCTGGTCGGGGACCTCGGGGCTCGGGATCGCCATCGGACCGATCATCGGCGGATGGCTGCTCGCGCACTTCTGGTGGGGATCGGTCTTCTTGGTGAACGTGCCGATCGTCGCCGTCGGTCTGGTCCTGATCGTGCTCCTCGTCCCCGAGTCGGCCGACCCTGGTGCTCGCCGATCCGACCCCTTCGGCGCGCTGCTGTCGATCATCGGTCTCGGGGCTCTGCTCTACGGCATCATCGAGGCTCCTGTCGACGGCTGGGCGAGCGCCCCGGTCCTCGCCGGGCTGGTCGGCGGGATCTCGGTGCTGGCCGCGTTCGTCGCCTGGGAGCTTCACTGTGACCACCCGATGTTCCGCATGCACTTCTTTGCCGACGCCCGCTTCTCCGCCGCGAGCGTCTCGGTCACCATGGTGTTCTTCTCCCTGTTCGGAGCGATGTTCCTGCTCACCCAGTACCTGCAGTTCGTCCTCGGCTACGACGCGCTGCAGGCGGGGGTCAGGATCGCACCGGTGGCAGTGATGCTCGGGCTCGGTGCACCGCTCTCGTCGGTGCTCGTGCGGAAGATCGGGACGAAGTTGGTCGTGAGCGCAGGGCTGGCACTGGTAGCGGTCGGCCTCGGGCTGCTCACCGGCCTCTCGGTGTCCACGGGCTACGTCCCGGTGCTCGCGGCCATCCTCGTCCTCGGCATCGGCATGGGGTTCACGATGGCGCCGGCTACCGAGTCGATCATGGGCTCGCTTCCACGCGAGGAAGCCGGCGTCGGATCCGCGATGAACGGCACCACCATCCAGGTCGGAGGTGCCCTGGGTGTCGCGGTGCTCGGGAGCGTGCTGAACCAGCGCTACCGGGGCGAGGTGGCGCGACGCGCCGCGCAGGCCCACGTTCCGCCGGCGATCGCCCACGAGGCCAGTGCCTCGCTGGGCGCGGCGCTGGCGATCGCCGCGCACGTCGGCGGAGCAGCCGGGCACGAGTTCGCCAGCGCGGCGAGAGAAGCGTTCGTGGCGGGGGTGAACTTCGCCGACCTGGTGGGCATGACGGTAGCCGCCCTCGGGATCGTGGTGGCGCTCGTCTTCCTGCCGTCGCGAGCGGTGCCGGCCACGGCGCAGCAGCCTGGGGGCGAGGTGCCGCGGGGTGAGGTGCCCGAGGACAGCCGGCCCGGGGACAGCCGGCCCGGGGGCAGCCAGTCGGAGGGCAGCCGGCCGGAGGGCAGCCAGCCCGGGGACAGCCAGCCGGCAGGTGAGGTGCCCGAGGACAGCCGGCCCGAGGACAACCAGTCGGAGGGCAGCCGGCCGGAGGGCAGCCAGCCCGGGGACAGCCAGTCGGAGGACAGCCGGCCCGGGGGCAGCCCATCAGACGGCGAGGTGCTCGTAGTCACCCAAGCACCCGCTCCAGA
>JAKAQW010000109.1 GCA_021819525.1 Actinomycetes bacterium | reverse complement strand
CCAACCACCCCAACCACCCCAACCACCCCAACCACCCCAACCACCCCAACCACCCCAACCACCCCAACCACCCCAACCACCCCGGCCGGTGGCGCGCCATGTTGACCCTGACCGTCTTGGGCTGCGACGGCAGCCACCCTGGCCCCGGGGGGGGATCGGAGTCCTCCGCTCGAGGTGCAGGCGCCGGCGCGGCCAGCGGCTACCTCCTGCGTTGGTGGCCGACTGCCACCTCGGTCTGGATCGACGCGGGGCCCGGGACCTTCGCCGGTCTCCAGCGCTACACGGAGCCTCGGCGCCTCGATGCCGTGGTCTTGAGCCACCGCCACCACGACCACTGCAGCGACCTTGCCGGCTTCGTCACCGCAGCTCGGTGGCTGTGGAGGTGGGATCGGGCGCCGCTTCCGGTGTACGCCGCCGACGGTGTGCGCGAGCAGCTCGGACCCCTCGACGACGACGGCATACTGGACTGGCACCTGGTCCGCGACGCGGATACGGCAGCGGTCGGCCCGCTGCGCCTGGACTTCGTGGCCACCGACCACGGCCCACCCACCGTGGCCGTGCGAGCCGCAGTCGACGGTCGAGCGCTCGGGTACTCTGCAGACACGGGTCCCAGCTGGCCGCTGAGCGCGCTGGGGAGCCATCTCGACCTCGTGTTGTGCGAGGCGACCTACACCGAGCAGGACGAAGGGACGGGTCTGCACATGAGCGGACGGCAAGCAGGTGCGGCGGCGCGGGCCGCCGGGGCTCGACGGCTGGTGGTGACCCACCGGTGGGCGCACGTCGCCGAGGCTGCTGTGGTGGCCGAAGCCGCAGCCCACTTCGGCGCGCCGGTGACGGCCGCCGCCGTCGGCCGGGGGTTCTCGCTTTGAGCGCCGGAGACTGCCGGGTTCGCCCCTGGCGCGCCGTCATCGGCGTGCGACCTCGCCGGGCGCGCCCCGCCACCGTGGCGAAGGCCCCGGGCTCGTGAGCGTCACGGATCCGCGTGCCCGCAGAGCCGACGGGCGCAGTGTGGAGGATCTGCGTCCAGCGAGCTTCGAACGGGACTTCACCGTCTTCGCGGCGGGCTCTGTGCTCGTCGGGATGGGCCGTACCCGCGTGCTGTGCACGGCGTCGGTGGAGGACCGGGTGCCTCCCTGGCTGCGCGGCGGCGGCAAGGGCTGGGTCACCGCCGAGTACTCGCTGCTGCCGGGGTCGTCGCCCGAGCGCGTCAGCCGGGAAGCGGCGAAAGGCAAGCAGTCGGGACGGACGCACGAGATCCAGCGGTTGATCGGTCGCTCCCTGCGGGCAGTGACCGACCTGGTGGCCATGGGGGAGATGCAGGTGACGGTGGACTGTGACGTGCTGCAGGCCGACGGCGGCACCCGAACTGCCTCGATCTGCGGTGCGTACGTGGCGCTCCACGACTGTTTCACCCGCCTGATGGCCACCGGTCAGATCCTCCGGCACCCCCTGACCGACGCCTGCGCGGCGGTGTCGGTCGGCGTGGTCGACGGCTCTTGCATGGTCGATCTCGACTACAGCGAGGACAGCCGGGCCGAGGTCGACATGAACGTGGTGATGACCGGATCGGGCCGTTTCGTCGAAGTACAGGGCACAGCGGAAGGCCTGGCGTTCACCAGGGGAGAGCTCGAGCAGATGCTGGCCGGCGCCGAGGCTGGCATCGGCCAGCTGCTCGATCTCCAGCGCCGGACGCTGGCCGAGCCGCCACCGCCTCGATGACCCGCTCACCGGAGCCGACCGGTGATCCCGCCCCCGGGCTGGTAGGAGGTGCCCCCGGGCCCGTAGGAGGTGCCCCCGGGCTGGTAGGAGGTGCCCCCGGGCTCGTAGGAGGTCCTCCCGGGCTCGTAGGAGGTGCCCCCGGGCTCGTAGGAGGTCCCGCAGTGCCGGCCGGTGCGCTCGGGCCGGCCGGCCCGCTGGTCCTGGTGTTGGCCACCACGAACCCCCACAAAGCTTCGGAGATCCGCTCCATCGTGGCGGCGGACGCGCCAGGACAGGTGGAGCTGGTGGGGCGCCCTGCGCACGTCGCGGAGGTCGAGGAGACCGGTGCGACGTTCGAGGAGAACGCCAGGCTCAAGGCCCATGCGCTGGCGCGCGCCACTGGGGTGGCGGCGCTGGCCGACGACAGCGGGATCGAGGTCGACGCCCTGGGCGGAGCTCCGGGGGTGCGCTCTGCTCGCTACGCCGGCGACAGCGCTTCCGACGCCGAGAACCTGGCCAAGCTGCTCGCTGCGCTCGACGAGGTCGGTGCCCGCCAGCCCGAGCGACGTCGGGCCCACTACCGAGCCGTGGTGGTGGTGGCGTTCCCCGACGGGGGCGAGATCCTCGGGCGAGGAGCTGTCGGGGGGACCGTCGTGACCGAGCCCAGAGGAGACGCCGGCTTCGGGTACGACCCTGTGTTCGCGCCCGACGGTGGCGACGGGCGGACCTTCGCCGAGATCGACCCGGAGGAGAAGCACCGGCGCTCGCACCGGGGCCAGGCAGTGCGGGCGGTGCTCGCCGAGCTGGCAGCCGCCTCGGCTGCATCGAGTGCGGACGAGAGGACTCGAACCTCCACCCCCGAAGGGACCGGGACCTAAACCCGGCGCGTCTACCGTTTCCGCCACGTCCGCATGCGGCCGCCCTGCACCGTCGAACGCCGGTGCCTCTTGCGAGCCAGCAGCGGGCGCCAGGCCGAGATGCGATGGACCTCCAGCTCGACCAGCTTAGGCCGCTCTGGCGGGCTCCTCGCGCGATGCTTGGGTACCCTGGTGGGGTGCTCAGCCCGTGAGCGGCCATCGCGCAGGGGGCGCTGAGGCGCGCCTTTGGCCAGGGGTCCGGACCGGTTCGTGCCCGGGGAGCGGGAGCTGGCCCCGAGGCGGCTACTGTCGCGCGACCAGGCGGGTAACCTTCGGGCCATGGAACCTCAGCGTGCCCCCATGACGTCGTGCCCGCCCGCCGGCCCCTCCGCTGCCGGGCGCTTCGGCGGCCTGCCCGAGGGCGCCACCTTCGACGTGTTCCAGCGGCTGCTCAAGGAGCGGATCATCTTCCTCGGCACGGCCATCGACGAAGCGGTGGCCAACCTGGTCTGCGCCCAGCTGCTGCTGCTCGCCGCAGAGGACGCCGAGCGTGACATCGCTCTCTACATCAACTCGCCAGGCGGCTCGGTCACCGACGGGTTGGCCATCTACGACACCATGCAGTACGTGAGCTGTGACGTCAGCACCATCTGCGTGGGGCTGGCTGCGTCGATGGGCCAATTCCTGCTCTGCGCCGGAGCTGCCGGCAAGCGGTTCGCCTTGCCGCACAGCCGGATCCTGATGCACCAGCCGTCGGGGCAGATGCAGGGCCAGGCAGCCGACATCGCCATCCAGGCCGAGCAGATCGTGTACCTGAAGCGGATGATGGCCGAGCGGATCGCCTTCCACACCGGTCAGCCCGTCGAGCGGATCGAGACCGACTCGGACCGTGACCGCTGGTTCACCGCCGAGGAGGCGAGGGACTACGGCTTCATCGACGCCGTCATCGACCAGCCCCAGCGTCCGGTCGGTCGCACGTGACGAGCGCCTCCTCGGTGGACCCGGGCTCACCGGTCTCGCCGACCCTGCTCGGGGAGGACGACGACGACGAGCCGGTGGTGCGGCGCCGGCGGAGCTCGGACGTGGTGCGGGTGGTGTCGGCCCGAAAGCCGGTCCACGAACGGGTAGCCGACATCTGGCGGGCCCGTGAGCTGCTGGTGAACATGGTCCGGACCGAGATCCGGGTCAAGTACAAGAGCTCGTTCCTCGGCATGCTGTGGTCCATGATGTCGCCGGCCATGACCCTGGCCGTCTACGTGCTGGTCTTCCAGGTGATCTTGAAGAACGGCATCCCCAACTTCGTGATCTTCTTGTTCTCGGGGCTGCTGCTGTGGAACTTGTTCCAGGTGGGAGTGCAGACCGCCACCGGCGTGGTGGTGAACAACGCCGGGCTGGTGAAGCGGGTGTCGTTCCCCCGCGAGATCCTGGCCTTGGCGGCGGTGGGCTCGGCCAGCGTCTTCTTCTTCTTCCAGGCCTGCGTGATGGTGATCTTCATGGTGGTGCTCCACACGTCGCCGGCCTGGACGCTACTGTGGCTGCTTCCGGTGGCCATGGTGCCGCTGCTGGTGCTGGCATCGGCGCTGGCGATCTTCCTGGCCGCGGTGAACGTCTACCTGCGCGACACCCAGCACCTGATCGAGGTGCTGGTGGGAGCGGCGTGGTTCTGGGCTTGCCCCATCGTGTACTCGTACCAGAGCTCGGTCGCCCCGAAGCTGGTCCACCACGGGCTCACCTGGCTGTACTTCTTGAACCCGGTGACGCCGCTGATCATGACGTTCCAGCGGGTGCTCTACGCCCTCGTCACCGCGCCGTCGACGGTGCCCCCACATCCGGTCGAGCATCTCCTGCCCAGCTGGGGATGGTTCACCTACCTGTGGGCCGACGGCGCGGTGCTCGGGGTGTCGCTGGTCCTGCTCTACATCGCCCTCGTCGTCTTCGGCCGCCTGGCCGGCAATTTCGCCGAGGAGCTCTGAGCCGTGGGCGACGTCGCCGTCGACATCCAGCACATCTCGAAACGGTTCCGCTTGTACGAGGCGAAGTACACCTCGCTCAAAGAACGGGTCATCCACGCCGGGAAGGTCCCCTTCCGCGAGCTGTGGGCGCTCGACGACGTCGCCTTCGAAGTCGCCGAAGGCGAGACGGTGGGCATCTTGGGCCAGAACGGGTCGGGCAAGTCGACGCTGCTCAAGTGTGTCTGCGGGGTGTTGCAGCCCACCTCGGGCCAGGTCGTGGTGCGGGGCAAGCTGTCGGGGCTACTGGAGCTGGGCGCCGGGTTCCAGCAGGAGCTCTCGGGACGCGACAACGTCTACCTGAACGGCTCCATGCTCGGGATGTCGCGGCGCGATGTGGACCGGGTCTTCGACGACATCGTCGACTTCTCCGAGCTGGGGCCGTTCATCGACAACCAGGTGAAGTTCTATTCGTCGGGCATGTACGTGCGTCTCGGCTTCGCCGTCGCCGTCAGCGTCGACCCCGACATCCTGGTGGTCGACGAGGTGCTGGCCGTCGGCGACGAGCGTTTCCAGCGCAAGTGCCTGGGCCGGATCAAGAAGTTCCAGAAGGAGGGCCGCACCATCTTCTTCGTGACCCACGCCCCGGACCTGGTGCGCCAGGTATGCGACCGCGGTGTGGTGCTCGACCAGGGCAAGGTCATCGGCGAGGAGGTGGCCACCGACGCCATCGAGATCTACCACGAGCACCTGGTGCGCGCCGGGGCCGCCGCTGCGGCGCCTCCCGGCGGCCCGGTGCTGGCGCCCGAGCGCCCCATCCGGATCACCTCGGTGGAGCTCGAGCACGGCGGGAGCGGATCCCGGCCCTACATGCTTCCCCACGAGCCGATGACGGTGCGCTTCGGGTACGAGGCCAGCGACCGGATCGACGGCGTCGTCTTCTCCTACTCGGTGTTCACCCGAGACGGGACGTTGGTGCACGCGTCGGACACCGCCATCTTGGACCAGCTCGTGGACGTGGCTGCCGGCAGCGGCCAGGTCGAGTTCCACTTCGACGAGGTTCCCCTGCTCGACGGGAACCATCTCGTGCATGTCGGCATCTCCAGCCGGACGGGGGAGATCTACGACGTGCGTGAGAACGCCTTGGAGCTGAACGTGAAGAACCCTGGTCAGGCCCGGGGGCTGGTGGCTCTCGAGCCCCAGTTCACCGCCCGCGCCGCCAGCTACCGCTGATCCCGCCGCTGCCGCGGGCCCGCCGGCTCGAGCAGCGCTGCCGACACCGAAGGAGACGACACGTTGACCAGCCAGACAGGCGAAGCCCCGTCCGGGGATCCACGCAGCTCTTCGGGGCCGGTGCCCCCCGGGAGCCAGCCGCCGGAGGCGGCGGAGGTGGGCGAGGCGGCCCAGGCCGCCGGAGGTTCCGAGGTATCTGGGGAGCCGGTCGAGGACGACCAGGCCTATCTCGACCGGGTCCGCCGCGAGATCGACGACGAGGTCCGTCGCCGGCGAGCAGCGGGCGACTTCCCTCCCAGCTTCGAGCGCAAGCTCGACGAGCTGTTCGCGCGCTACACCCCGACCGGAGAGGCAGACGACTACTTCGCCGAGGCGCTCAAGCTGGCCGACCGGGCAGCCTTCTTCGACATCGACGTGCCCACCGGATCGCGGCGCGAGGTCCGGGGGCTGGTCAAGTGGTCGCTGTGGCAGGCCGAGGCGTGGTTCGTCCGCTACATCGTCGACCAGCTGAACCACTTCTCCGCCGCGCTCATGCGCACCGTGCACCTGCTCGACGAGCGGTTGGCCGACGTGGAGCACGACGTGGCCCTGCTGGCACCCGGCGCGCTGCCAGCCGAGGACGAGCTGGCTCCGCCAGCCGACCCGGGTGCCTACACCGAGCAGGTTCTGGCCCGGCTGCGCTCAGGACCCGGCGGCCGGGTGCTGCATGGCGAATGCGGTGACGGTCGCCTGGTGGAAGCGTTGGGTGCGGCGGGAGTCGGGATCTACGGCATCGACCCGGGCACAGCGGCAGCAGACGTGGCGGCGGCCCGGGGCCTCGACGTGCGGCGCGACGACACCGCCGGGCACCTCGCCGCGCTGGTCGACGCTGTGCTCGGCGGGCTGGTCCTCTCCGGGGTGATCGACCGGTGCGCCGCCGCCCAGCGCCATCGTCTGGTGCAGCTGGCCGAGCTGAAGCTGGCGCCGGGTGCGACTCTGGCCGTGGTGAGCACGCCTCCGGCAGCCTGGGAGGCGGCGGCCGGCCCGTTGGCGGCCGACCTGGCCCAGGGGCGCCCCTGGCACCCTCAGACCTGGGCGGCGGTGCTGGCCAGCACCGGCTTCGCCGACGTCGAGACCCACGCAGACGATTCGGTGGGTGTGGTGCTCGCCACCAAGCCGGTCCCGGTGCGGTGAGGCCGCAGCGCATCGACCAGATGGTCCCGTCCTTCGGGCGGCGCGACGCCATCGGCGAGCACATCTTGCACCTGCGTGACCTCCTGGTCCACCTCGGGTTCCGTTCTGACATCTGGTGCCGGGGCGCCTTTCCCGAGGTGCGCGACCAGTGCCGCCTCGTGGGCGACCTCCCCGAGGGGCACCGGCACGGCACGTGGTGGATCTACCACCTCGCCACCGGCTCACCGGTGGCCGACCTCCTCGCCGGGCGTTGCGAGCCGATCATCGTCGACTACCACAACATCACGCCTGCTTCACTGCTCACGCCGTGGGTGCCCTGGGCCGCAGAGACCGCGGAGGAGGGCCTGCGACAGTTGCAGCGGCTGGCCGAGCGCAGCTGCTTCGCCGTGGCCGACTCTGCCTACAACGAACGCGATCTGCTCGGTGCCGGGTACCGCAGAACTGCTGTCGCTCCACCACTGTTCGACCTCGGAGCCGACGCCCCCGATCCGGCGACGCTGGCCCGGCGCAGGGCCGAGCGCGCCGGCGGGGGTGCCGACTGGCTGTTCGTCGGTCGCCTGGCTCCGAACAAGGCGCAGCACGACCTGATCAAAGCACTGGCGTGCGCCCGGCGCTTCTTCGATCCCCGGACCCGGCTCCACCTGGTGGGGACCGGCATGGGTGAGCAGTACCCTCGGGCCCTGCGGCGTTTCGCCCGTCGTCTGGGGGTCGATGACGCGGTCGACCTGCCCGGCGCGGTCGACGGCGCGGTGCTGGCTGCCTACTACGCAGCGGCCGACGTCTTCGTGAGCGCGTCGACTCACGAGGGGTTCGGGATCCCGCTGGTGGAGGCGGCCCACAGCGGCGTGCCGGTAGTGGCCTACGACGCCGCGGCCGTGGCCGAGACAGTGGGGTCAGGTGGTGTGCTCCTGGCCGACAAGTCCCCTATGGCACTGGCGGTGGCGGCCCACCGCGTGACCACCGATCCCGATCTGCGCCGCTATCTGGCCAGCGCCGGACGCCGGCGAGCCGCCGACTTCACCCTGGCTCGAGGCCGGCTGGCATGGCAGGCGGCCCTGGACCAGGCGCTGGCGACCGGAGCAGAGCCGGGCGGCGTGGCCACAGCCGTCGGCGCTCGGGGGGCTGGGCCTGGCGATGGGGCCTCGGTGCCGGGCGCTCGGGGGGCTCGGCCCGGCGGCCTGGGCGCTGGGCCGGGCGGTGGCGGCTCGCGCCATGGACCTGGCGACCAGGGACCGGAGCCCGGCGGTCGGACATCTGTGGGCGGGGGTGCCGAGCTGGCATGGGCAGAGCGCGGCCACCAGCCGGCACCAGCGGGTCGGAGCCGGCTCCCATGGGCGGCGATGTGAGCGGAGCCGGATCAGCGGGCTCGACGCCGGTGGGTGCCCGGACCCTCGCACCGACGCGCAGCGGCGCCGGGCAGTCGACTGCGTTCGGGAGCCGGATCCGGGCGGTCCACCAGATCCTGCCCTCGCTGCACGTGGCCGACGCATCGGGTACCCACACCTTGCGGGCCCGCGAGGCGTTGCGCCGGGCGGGGTACGTCTCGGAGATCTTCGTGGAGCACGTCGATCCGCCGCTCGCCAGCCAGGCGCACCACATCGACCAGCTCGACGCGCACGGGGGACCCGGCACCGCCCTCCTCTACCAGCTGTCGGTCGGTTCGGCGGTGGTCGACCGGCTGCTCGCCAGATCCGAGCCGTTGCTCGTCGACTACCACAATCTCACCCCGGCCGGCTTCTTCTGGGAGTGGGCGCCGGACTGGCTCGACGCCGTCGCCCTCGGCTGGCGCCAGCTGCACCGCCTGGCACCGCGCGCCCTTCACGCCATGGCCGACTCCGCCTTCAACGAGGCGGATCTGGTGAGCGCCGGCTACCGGTCGACGTCGGTCGTGCCGCCGCTGGTCGACGTGGGCGTTGCCGGCGCTGCCGGGTCCTGGCCTCGGCGACGGTGGCAGGGGCACGGGGCCCGGTGGCTGTTCGTCGGGAAGCTCCTCCCTCACAAAGGTGCCCACCGCCTCGTGCAGGCCTTCGCCGCCTACCGTGAGGCGTACGACCCCGAGGCGCACCTGGTCCTGGTGGGGGGCGCTCCCATTGCCGCCTACCGCGACGCCGTGGTGGCCTACGCAGACGATCTCGGTGTGGGGCGCTCGGTGTCACTGGCCGGCGCGGTGAGCGACGAGGCCCTCGCACGGCGCTATGCCACCGCCGACGTGCTCGTCTGCCTTTCGGCCCACGAAGGGTTCTGCTTCCCGCTGGTGGAGGCCATGGCCCACGGCCTTCCCGTCGTCGCCGCCCGGGCCGGCGCCGTCGGCGACACCTTGGATGGCGCCGGCATCCTGCTGCGATCGCCGCGACCGAGCCAGGTGGCAGCTGCAGTGCACCGGGTGCTCACCGACGCCGACCTACGAGGCCGTCTGGCGGCCCGGGGTCGTGCTCGCCTGGCCGACTTCGCTGCCGAACGATCGGCGAGCCGCTTCGTGGCCGAGGTGGGGCGGGTACTGGCGGGTGGAGCCCGGTGACGCTTATCTGGGCAGTGCCATGGCGACCAGGATCGGGTACTGGCCGGTGCGCCTCGGTGGCTGCCGTGCGCGCAGCACCGCCGGAGCCCGAAGCCGGCGCCGGGGCGGTGGTCCGGTGACTGCCGAGGCGGGGGCGGCACCTCGGTCAGCAGTGGTGCTGCGGTGACCGCCGTGCACCAGCTTGTTCCCTCGGTGGTGCCCTACGACGCCACCTCTGGGCATACCCTGCAGGTGCAGCGGGCGTTGCGTGACGCCGGCTTCGAGTCGGAGATCTTCGCGCTCGCCGTCCACCGCACCTACGAGGGCCGGGTCCACCTGGTCCACCAGCTGGAGGGTGCCTCACCTCCGGGCACCCACCTGCTGTACCAGTTCTCGTCGGTGTCCGAGCTGGCCGACACCGTCTTGGCCCGCCGTCACCACGTCGCCATCGACTACCACAACGTCAGCCCGCCGGCGCTCTTCGCCGGCTGGGACCTCGGCATGGCCCGGTCGTTGCAGGCCGGGCAGCTCCAGCTGGCGCAGCTGGCCCGGGCGGCCGCCCTCGGCATCGGCGACTCGGCGTTCGACGTGGCTGACCTCGAGCGCCTGGGCGTCCCCTCCACGGCGGTGGTGCCGGTGCTGGTCGACATGGACGCCCTGCTCGTGGAGCCCGATCCGAGGGTCGCCGACGACCTGGCTCGTCGCCGCGACGCCGGCGGGCCGCTGTGGCTGTTCGTCGGATCGATCGCCCCGCACAAGGCGCAGCACCGCCTGGTCCAGGCGCTGGCCGAGCACCGCCGGATCTACGACTCCGGGGCGCGCCTGGTCCTGGTGGGCCGGACCCTGTCCGGCACGTACCAGACCGCACTGCGGCGCCTGGTCCGGCACCTGGGGCTCGACCAGGCTGTCGAGCTGCCTGGCGCCGTCGACCAGCACCAGCTGGCCGCCTACTTCGCTGGCGCCGACGTCTTCGTGAGCGCGTCGACCCACGAGGGGTTCGGCGTCCCGCTGCTCGAGGCCATGGCGCACGACGTGCCGGTGGTGGCGCTGGCTGCGGGGGCAGTGGCCGAGACCGTGGGCCCCGCGGGGCTGGTGCTCGGCAGCGAGACCGCCGGGGTCGCCCCCGGCGTCGGCGCCGCGGGGGTGGCGAGTGCGACCGGCGCAGGGGTGGTGCTCGGCAGCGGCTCTGACGCTTCGAGGCGGCCCAGAGGCATTGGGCCCCGTCGCGTGGGTGGGGATCTCGACACCGATGCGGTGTCTGGTGGGGTCGCGCTCCGGCGATGGGCCGGACCCCAGGCGCTCGCTGCTGCGGTGGCCCGGGTGCTCGGCGACGAGGCGCTCCGTCGGCACCTGCAGGCTGCGGGCCGGAGGCGGGTGGCGCACTTCTCGCTGCAGCGGTCACGGGCAGCGCTGGTCGAGGCAGTGACGAGGTGGGTGTCGGCGTGAGGTTGGCCATGGTGGTCCCGCGCTACGGGGTGGAGATCCTCGGGGGGGCTGAGCTCGGCGCCCGCATGCTCGCCGAGCGCCTCGTAGCCCAGCTGGGCTGGTCCGTGGAGGTCTTCACGACCTGCGCGCAGGACCACATGACCTGGGCCGATGTCTACCGGCCGGGGGACCACGTCCTGAACGGCGTGGTG
>JAKAQW010000108.1 GCA_021819525.1 Actinomycetes bacterium | reverse complement strand
GATCTCCCCGAGCACCAGGACTCGGGCCGGGCGCGTCGCGGGGTCGCCGGGCGCACCAGCTGGGCGGCGCGCCAGCTCTGCCAGCGCTGTGCGGGTCGCCAGGGCATGCTGCGCGGCCTGCAAGAACCGGGTGGCGTCCCAGATGCCCTCGAGGTCCCCACCTTCGACGGGCAGGCGCACCGGCACCGACGCTCCCGCCGCGACGACCACCGCGTCGTAGTGCTCGCTCAGATGCTCGAGCTCCTCGGCGCCGACACCACAGCCGGTGCGCAGCTCGACCCCGGCAGCCTGGAGGTCGTCCCACGGGCGACGGGCGACGGGCTCGGGGAGGGTGAAGTCTGGGATCCCCCAGCGCAGCAGGCCTCCGGGAGCCTGGTCGCGCTCGAAGACAGTGACCTCGGCTCCGGCTGTGACCAGCTCGGCGGCCGCCGCGATCCCCGCGGGGCCCGAGCCGACCACGGCCACCGTCATCGGCGGGCCTGCACCCGGGGCGCCGTCGCCGGCGGGTGCCGTGATCGGCGGTACCGGGGCGTTGTCGGTGACGAAGCGCTCGAGCGCCCCGATCGCGACCGGTGCAGCGCCGGCCAGCGACCAGCTGCACGACCCTTCGCACTGCAGCGCCTGGTCGCAGACCCGGCTGCAGATGTCGGGCAGGACACTCGTGCGGCGCAGCACCTCGTGGGCTTCGTCGAGATCGCCGCGGCGGATGGCACTGATGAACCCGGGGATGTCGTTGTGCGCAGGGCATCCCCGCACGCACGTCGGGTCCGGGCACGCCAGGCAACGGCTCGCTTCGCTGAGCGCGTCGGTCCAGCTGTCGATGGGACGCCGGGTCTCGCTACGATCGAAGGCCAGGTCGGCGGGGTGGAGCATGCGCTGCGCCAGGCGGTCGGTGACCAGCTGGGGCCCCTCGACGACGATCGCAGCGAACGGGCAGGTCCGCACGCACTGGCGGCACCCGACGCAGCGTGTGTCGTCGGCGACGGCTGTCCAGGTGACCGGGTCGATCTGCAGTGCCTCGGTAGGGCAGCGCACGATGCACTCCTGGCATCCTGCGCAGCGGTCCATGAGCACCCGGACGGTCGGCGACAGCTGCTCGTCTCGGGTGCTCGGTACGGTTGCGGTGCTGAGGGTCATAGCTGGTCTCTCCTCACGACGCGGCGTGCATGATCACGTACAGGTATCCCGCTGCCGCCCCGCAGGCCACCACCAAGCCGAGGGCGGCGACCCGGGCGCCAGCCACATGGGCGGCAAGCGGCTCGATGTCTCTCTTGGCGATCCGCCAGGTCGCCCACAGCGAAGCGGCCATGCCGAGCGCGACCACCACCACCTGGGCCACCACGATCTGGGGGTCGCTCAGGATCTGGGTGTGGTAGAGGCTCGAGTGGGTGCCACCTCCGACCCCGAACCACGAGCCGATAGCCGGCACGATGCGCAGCGCGTGCTTGAAGAACTTCGGCAGCTGCCGGGCCAGGTAGTCGGCGCCGACGACCGGGATGAGCCCGTAGGCCACCGGCACGAAGAACGACCGGAACACGCTGGTGCGATCCACGAAGGACCGGGCCCGTGCCCTCCGGGCAGCGTCCCCGTCCGACCCGGCGCCGCCGAGCACGGCGCCCAGCGCGCCACCTGCTGCCCCAGCAGCACCAAGTCCGCCACTACCCCCTCCGGCTCCGGCGCCGGCGAGTGCCGGCAGGCCCGAACCGGGCCCTGCAGCGTTCGAGGTGCCGTTCGACGTCGCCATGGCCAGCGCCGGCACCGACCCGGCAGCCGCAGAAGAACGTGCCGGCTGCTCCATATCCAGCTGGTCACGGCGCATGACCCAGCGGCTGGCCAGCGCGGCCAACCCCGCGGTGGCGAGCCCGACGATCATGATGATCCCGAGGTAGTCGACCGGGTTCGGGTACGGGCCGAGGTGGGTGACACGGCTCAGCCACCGGTCGGCGATCGCATAGCCGTTCGTCGAGTTCACCTGCTGGTAGATCACGAGCCCCCACAGGAACATCACCGCCCACGCCACGTCGGCCCGGCGGCGCTTGGGGGAGACGACCGAGCTGAGCGGCTTCTGGACGAACAGCCCGACGTTCTCCGAGGGGCAGGCCTTGTAGCACTCGCTGCACAGCCCGCAGGTCAAGTTGGAGTCCGCGCTACCGGGCCAGGTGTACCACGGGCAGCCGTACCCGTTCGTGCCGCCTCGCATGCAGTCCTTGGTCTGGCAGCTGACGCAGACTTCGCGGTCACGGGTACGGAACCCGGCGGCTGACCCTATGGCGCCGACCGAGCCGATCAGCGCGGACAGCGGGCAGAGGTAGCGGCAGAAGGTGCGCCGCTCGAAGACCAAGAACACGAGCACTGCGCTGGCCACGATGCCGATCACCATGAACCCGGTGTCTGCCGGGGTGCCCGGCCCGGCGATGTTGAAGCGTTCCTCGATCCAGGTGAGGACGACGAAGGTCGCCACCGAGGCCAGCAACCCGTAGCGGGCGATCGGCTCGGGGAGCTTGCGGCCCAGACCGAGAGCCTTCTGGGTGCGCTGCCAGAAGGTCTTGCGTTGCAGCCACTCTGCGAACCCGCCGAAGGGGCACATCATGCACCACGCACGGCCGACGACGACCATCATCACGAACACCAGGCAGAACCAGATGTACCAGGTGATCGCCGTGGCGAAATTGAGCCCCGGGACCAACGTGCCCAGGATCCCGAGGAAGATCACCGACCAGAACACGATCTGGTTCGGCAGGATCAAGAAGAACTGGAATTTCCGGTTGTGGAGGATCCGCGCCACCTTGGGGTTACGAGCCAGGTCCCAGCTCCGAGGTGGATCGGTCGCCGCGAACCGCTCGCGCATCCCGACTTCGCTCGGACGCCGCAGGTGCACCGCGACCGGTACCGGCTTCGCGAGCGTCGGCGGATCGTTCGACGGAGGCTTCTCGTCTCTGGGGGCCACGATCGTCATCCTCATCCTCCCTGATATCACCCGACGTCAAGTACATCACCATACGTCTATCGTCACCATAGCGCCTACTGGACAACGAGTCAAGTGCATGGCTATACTTCTACCTATGAACATGACGTTGTCGAAGCGAGGGGACTACGTCGTGCGCTCCGCCCTGGCGCTCGCCCGTGCCTACCCGAGCGGCGAGCCACGCAAGATCCGCGAAGTGGTCGCCGAGATGGGTGTCCCCCAGACGTTCGCCTCACAGATCCTCGCCGACTTGGTGCGCGCCGGGCTGGCCACCTCCAAGGCCGGCAAGGGCGGCGGGTACCGCCTGGCACGTCCCCCCGAGCAGATCCCCCTCGTCGAGGTGGTCGAAGCCGGCGAGGGGCCGCTGCGCGCCGAGCGATGCGCCCTCGGCGAGGGACCGTGCCGTTGGGACAGGGTCTGCCCGCTGCACGAGACCTGGCGGGCTGCTACCGACGCGCTCCGCCAGGTGCTCGGCGCGACCACCCTGGCCGACATGGCCGCCCGAGACATCGAGATCGAACAGGGACGAGCTGTCGCACCGCCTGACTCTCACCGCCACGGCGGCACGAGCCTGAGCGTCGACGACTTCGTCCACATAGAGGCCAGCTGCACCACCGTCGCCGACCGGCTGCGACGCGGCGAGCTCGCCGGCGACGCCATCACCGCTGCCTACCTCCAAGCCGACCAGCTCCGAGGTGAGCTGCTCCCCCACAGCCTGCCGTGGTGCCCCGTGGAGGTCACCGCCAGCTGCTTCCCCGCCCCAGGCAGCGCACCGCACTCGCACCCTGCGCGAACAGCCGGCGACGCGCCCCCCACCGCCCCCGGCTCCAGCTGCATCACGCTGGACCTGGCCTTCGAAGCCACTGGGCCCGCCGGGCCCGCCGGCAGCGACTCCCACGGCGAGCTCGCCCTCCACATCACCGCGCTCGACCCGCAGCGCACCGAGCTCCTCGCCACCGGGCACCTGAGGCTCCCCTCCCTCTACGCCCGAGGTGCAGACCCCGAAGCCTCGTCGGACCCCGAGATGCCGTCGCGCCTCGCCCAGGTCCTGTTGCGCACCTTGCTGCGGCGCTTGGCGACCACCCTCGAAGGGCCACTCCTCCTACAAGCGGCGGGTGGCTCCGCCCCCACGGCCACGCGCCCGGCGAGCGCACCGAGCTCCACGCCGGCGGGACGCCGCGGCCGCAGCACATCGGCCCGGCGAGCTGTGGCCCGCTGACCGGCACGGGGCGCTGGCGGCCAATGGCGGGCCCGCAGGTCGAGATGATCGCCTAGGTCGTCGGCGTGCTCGTGGGATCCAGAGGTAGCTGGACGACGATCCGGGTGCCCCCACCGGGGCCCGGCTCCACGTGGATCTCGCCTGCATGGCTGTCGACGATGCGACAGGCAATAGCCAAACCGAGGCCGGAGCCCGGAAGCTTCCGGGCACCGCGCCCGCGGTAGAAGCGGTCGAAGATGAAGGGGAGATCCGCCGGCGCGATGCCCGGGCCCTGATCGGTGACACTGACGACGGCCATCCCGGCACTTGTCGAGCCGGCAGCGGTCGAGCCGGCAGCGGTCGAGGCACTTGTCGAGCCGGCACCGGGCGAGGCATCACCGGTCGAGGCACTTGTCGAGCCGGCACCGGTCGGGGGTCTTCTCGAGCCAGCAGCGGTCGAGGCTCTTTTCGAGCCAGCAGCGGTCGAGGCTCTTTTCGAGCCGGCACCGGTCGAGGCTCTTCCGTGCGGCGCTGCCAGCCGTGGTGCACGTGTCAGGGCCCGGTGGTCGCTCACAGCGCTGCCACCGGGCACGGCGGTCGTGAGCGACACCTCCACGGTGCCATGTGGTGGGCTCCATTTCGCCGCGTTGTCGAGGAGGTTGGTCACGACCCGCTCCAGGTCGGCGGCGACACCGACGGTGCTCGCCGGTACCGTGCTCGCTACGAAACGCACGGTCGGATGGTCCCGGCGGGCTCGGCGGACCGCGTCGTCGACGAGGGTGTCGAGGGCGACGGCTTCGGTGGCCGCCTGGCGAGCCGAGGGGTCGTCGTGGCGGGCCAGTTCGACGAGGTCGCCGAGCAGCGCGTTCAAGGCGTCGAATTGCGCGACGAGGTCGGCGACGAGCTGGCGTCTGGCTTCGGGCTCCATGGCTGGGGACTCGGCGAGCACCTCGACGTTCGTGCGGAGGCTGGTCAGCGGGGTACGCAGCTCGTGCGACGCGTCGGCGACGAGCTGGCGCTGGGCACGCTGCGATGCGTCGAGCGCGCCGAGCATGGTGTTCACGCTGGCAGCGAGGCGGGCGAGCTCGTCGTTGCCCTCGACGGGGATCTCCTGTGCGAGGTCCCGGGTCGACGCCACGCGCTCAGCCGCGTCGGTGAGCTGCCGTACCGGGCGCAGCGCGACACCTGCGACACCGGCACCGAGGAGCAAGGCGAGGGCGACACCGGCCGCGCTCGTCACGATCAGCACCGCGGTCAACCGGCCGAGCTCGGCGTCGACCTCGGCGATCGGCCGGATCTCTTCTAGGGCATTACCTGCGCCGAACCTCGTGACGAACAGGCGTACCGGGACCGTCCCTACGGTGCTGTCCGCGAAGTAGGGGCGGGCGTGCCCGGTGGCCACCGCCTCGACCGAGGTGCTCACCGGCAGGCGGAGCTGGGGGAGCGTCCGAGCGACGACCACACCGCCGCCGTCTACCACCTGGACCAGGATCGGCGCACCCCCCAGAGAGACGGTGCTCCGACGTGACGGCTTCACCGCCGCGCCAGCCCCGTGCTCGATCCGACGCTTCTCGAGCAGCGCGGCGTGGTGGGTGAGCGCGCTGTCGACCCGGCCGACCAGGTCGTGGCGGATCGCGACGAACACCACCGCCGAGGAGAGCACCACCGCTGCCGCCACGGCCAAGGCCGCGACCAGCGCGACGCGGGATCGGACCCCGAGCCGGACGCGCCGAGCGCCGCTGTGTCGCCGACGACCGGCGATCCACCTCCTTCGTGGCGGCGGCTGCCCGAGCGGGTTCACGGCTCGCGCAGCACGTACCCTACACCGCGGACGGTCTGGATCAGCCGAGGCTCACCACCGGCCTCGGTCTTCCGGCGGAGGTAGCCGACGAACACGTCCAGGGAGTTCGACGACGGACCGAAGTCGTACTCCCAGACGTCCGCCGTGATCACCTCGCGGGTGAGCACCTGGCGCGGGTGGCGGAGCAGGAGGTGCAGCAGCGAGAACTCGGTGCGGGTGAGCTCGATCTCGCGCTCCCCACGAGCGACGCGGCGGGTGGTGGTATCGAGGGTGAGGTCTGCGTAGCGCAGGATCGTGTGCGCGTCTGCTGTTCCCGCTCTGCGCAGCAACGCCCGGAGCCGAGCCAGCAGCTCGTCGAGCGCGAACGGTTTGACCAGGTAGTCGTCGGCCCCGGCGTCGAGCCCGGCGACCCGTTCCCCGACCGTCACCCGCGCCGTGAGCATCAGCACCGGGGTCGGGTCACCGGCGCTGCGCAGCCTCCGGCAGACCTCCAAGCCGTCCACCTCGGGCATCGACACGTCGAGGATCATCACGTCCGGCGCGCGAGCCGCCAGCATCCGCAACGCGTCGGCACCGCCGGCGGCGGTCTGCACGTCGAACCCGTGGAGCACCAAGGCTCGCTCGATGGCTCGCCGTACCCCGTCGTCGTCGTCGACCAACAGCACCTGTGCACCACGCCCGGAACCGTTCATCCGTCGACTGCTCCTCGGAGCTCCACCCCTCACGGGGACGTTAGTGGCTGGTGCGGCAGGCCGACACGAGCAGGGCTCAGGTCTTCTTGGCCGGCAAAATGGCTGGTACCACGAGCCGACAGGAGCAGGGCTCAGGTCTTCTTGGCCGGCAAAATGGTGATGCTCGCCGCGCTGATCGAGCCGGTTGTCGCAGACAGCTGACCGCTCACCCGGACCCTGTCGCCGTCGTGGAGCGACGAGGCGCTGGCGGGCTGCTTGCCCGAGCGGTAGGCAGTGGACGACGAGGTGGTCACCGTGTCGGTCTTGCCGCTGGTGGTGCTGAGCGTGAAGCCCGACGCGTCGAGCGCGCCGACCGTCCCGGTGACCGACGGCGGGACGATGACCACGACGGCCGCCGTCGGCGTCGCCGACTTCTTCGCCAGGCGGATCTTCACGTGGTCGCCGGCGACCAGGTCCGAGACGGTGACGCTCGTGCCGCCTTCTCTGTACTTCGTCGTCGAGGCGAGCCCTATGGTGGAGGTCGCCGACTTCGTGTGGACGGTCAGGGTGGTCGAGCTGACGGAGACCACGACGCCGGACGGTCCGCCCGCGTGATGGCGGTGGGTCTTCACGGGCGCAGCCGAGGACGAAGACGCCGCTGGTGTCGACGACGCAGATGCCGACGAGCAGGCGGCTGCTCCGACAGCCACAGAGAGCAGCACCCCCAGCGACGCCAGCCGCCGCCCCGCGCGCGACCCTCTGGGCTGTGCGCGCCGCTCGGCGTGGGTGGGTCTGGTGATCTGGCCGCACCGGCCGCAGGGGTCGGCGCCGTGGTCTGTGCGCAGGGTTCCAAGTGAAGCGGTGTCGGTCATGGCAGGGTGCCTTTCGTGGAGGTCTCGGGGAACGCCGAGAGCGGTTTGCCGCGCCCGAGCAGGCGCCGGAGGCGGGTCGAGGTGTCGTCGACCAGGCTGTAGAGCACCGGGACGACCAGCAAGGTGAGCAGGGTGGAGGATGCCAGCCCGCCGATGAGCACGGTTCCGACCGGCATGCGCTCCGAAGCCCCCGACCCGGTGCCGAGCGCCAACGGCAGCATGGCGCCGATCATGGTGGCGGTGGTCATGAGGATCGGCCGGATCCGGGTGGCGCCGGACTCGATGATGGCCTGGGTTCTCGGGACGCCGCGCTTGCGCAGCGTCTTCGCGTAGTCGATGAGCAAGATGGAGTTCTTCGAGACGATGCCCACCAGCATGATCATGGCCAGGAGGGCGAAGATCGAGATCGGGAGGTGCGCCGCCCACAGCGCCCCCAGCGCGCCGACAGTCGCCAGCGGCACGGCCAGCATCACCGACAGCGGGTCGAGCAGTGACTCGTAGAGCGCAGCCAGCAGCATGTAGATGAGCAGCACGGACAGCGCCAGTGCGGCGAGCAGCGGTCCGAACGCCCGCTGCTGCTGGAGCGCTTCACCCGCCACCTGCACCGAGTAGCCGGTGGGAAGACCCGCCTGGTGCGCGGCGGCGAGCAGCGCGGCGGTGGCCGGACCGGAGTTGCCCGTCGGGCTCGACGCGGAGACCGACACCGCGTACTCCCGGTTCACCTGGGTGATCTTTCCCGGTCCTGGGGCCACGGTCAGCGTCGCCACGCTCGAGAGTGGCACGGTGCCGTGGGCGGTGGGGATGGGGATGGCTTCGAGCTGCGCCGGGGTGAGCCTCACCCCGCCGTTGACGGCAAGCTCGATCGGTACCACTGGAGCGGTCGAAGACACCACCAGCGGCGGCACGGTCACACCGCCGAGGGTGGCGGCGACCGCCGACCCGATAGCCGACGTGCTGACGCCGAGGTAGGCGGCTTCGGCGTGGTCCACGTTGATCGACAGCTCGGGCGTCGGGGTCGGGACCGAGGTCGAGACCTGGGAGACGTTCGGGTTGTGCGCCACCTTCGCTTCGATGGTGGTCGCGATCTGGTCGAGCTGGGTGAGATCAGGTCCGAGCACCTCCACACTGGCAGCGCGCGCGCCGCCGGCGATGAACGGGTTCTGCACGTGGGCGTGGGCGGTGAGCCCGGGGTAGTGCCGCGCGAGCTTCGCCACCGTCTTCTCGTAGCTCTTGATCGGCGGCCGCGACCCTCTCGGGCCGAGGTCGACGGTGATCTGGCCGAGATTGAACGCCGTGCCGGTACCGCCGCTGTACCCCGCAGACACGAAGACGTCGGTCACCCCCGGCAGGTGTTGGAGGCGTTTGGCGAAGCTGGCCAACGTCGCCCGGTCGGTGACCAGCGGCGTGCCGGGGGGAAGGGTGCCGTTCACCGTGACGACACCGTTGTCCTCGGGGGGGACGAAGGTGGTGGGCAGGACACCGGAACGCACGATCCCCAGGCTGCCGAGCGCGGCGAGCACCGCCACCGCGGTGACGACGAGGCGGTGGCGAAGCGCCCAGGCGATGACCCGGCGGTAACGCTGCCGGAGCCGCTCGAACCCGGCGTCGAAGCCTCGCCCGAACCACTTGCCGAACCGCGCCAGCGGGCCGCTGCGCAGCGCGTCGACCCGGCCGGCCCAGTGGGCGGCCAGCATCGGCGTGAGGGTGTACGACACGAACAGCGACAGCAAGGTGGCAGCCACGATCGTCAACCCGAACTCCCGGAACAGCTGGCCGATGTTGCCCGAGACGAACGCGACCGGCAGGTAGACGACCACGTCGGTGAGGGTGATCGCGACTGCCGCGGCGCCGATCTCCATCCGGCCGTCGACGGCCGCCGCCGCCGGGGACTTGCCCATCGCCCGGTGCCGGTGGATGTTCTCGAGGACCACGATGGAGTCGTCGACGAGGATGCCGATCAACAGCGACAGCGCCATCAGGGAGATGAGGTCGAGGCTGAAGTGCAGGAAGTACATCGCCGCGAAGGTGGCGATGAGGGACACCGGGATGGCCAGGATGACGATGAGGGTGTTGGCGAGGCGATGGAGGAAGATCGCCAGGACGAACGCGGCGATGAAGATGCCGAGGAACAGGTCCAGCTCGACGTTGTGCAGCGCCGCGCGCACGTAGTTCGTGATGTCGCCGGTGATGGTGGTCGACACCCCTGCGGGGAGCTGGTGCTGCAAGCTGGCCAGGGCGCTGCGAATGGCGCTGTCCACCGCCAACGAGCTCGCCGTCGACGACGCGCTGACCACGAGGCCGACCGCGGGCTTGCCGTCGAGCGTGGCAGCCGACTGGGCCTGGGCCAGGCCCTGGCTGACACTGGCCACGTCGCCGAGCAGGACGTCGCCGCCGGGACGGACCGCGACGGGGACCGAGGCGAGCTGCGCCATCGAGGTGTACCCGCCGTGGACCCGCGCCAGCAGCTCGTGCTCGCCGACCACGGTGACCCCGCCGGTGACCGCCGTGTTCTCGGCCCGCAACGCCGCGGCCACCTCGGTGACCGACACGCCATAGGCCTGGAGCTCTGCGGTGGAGAGGTCGACGGTCACCACCGACGCCCTGCCGCCCACCACGGCGACCTCGGCGACCCCGGGGATCTCCTGCAAGGTCGGCGCGACCAGGTTGGTGGCGAGCGCCAAGAGCTGCGACGAAGCGAGCGGCCCCGACAGCGCCACGTCCATCATGGGCAGCGCGTTCGGGTTCGCCTGCAAGATCGCCGGTGGGCTGGCCGTGCTCGGCAGGGAGCGGGCCAGCTTCTGCAACGCCAGCGAGATGCTGGCCGACTCCTGGGCGACGTTGGTGCCCCCGGTGAACTCGAGGGCGACCGTCGAGCGTCCCGCCGACGAGGTCCCCGTCATGGTGACGACCCCGGACTGGGAGCTGAGCGCCTTCTCCACCGGTGACGTGATCGTCTGGGCGACGGTCGCCGCGTTGGTGCCCGGATCGGAGATCGCCACCCGCACGAACGGGTAGCTCACGTTCGGCAACCGCCTCACCGGCAGCTTCGTGAACGCGACGGCGCCGAACACCAAGAACAAGCCGATGATCATCAAGATGGTGACCGGGCGGCGCACCGACAGGGCGGTCAGGTTGAACCGGGACACGGGCTTCCCCGCAGCCGGATCCCCGGACCCAGCCGCCGCTGTAGGGTGAGCGCTCCCGCCGTGTGCCGCGCCGGCAAGCGGGGTACCGGCCGCCGGCGTATGTGGCGGGGACTGCGCGGGCGGCGTGCCTGGCGGCGGGGTCGGCGCTCCATCCGGCGGCGGGGCCGCTGGGAGCGAGGAACCGGGCGGAGGGGTCGGCGCGGGCGGCGTGCCTCGCGGAGGGGTCGGCGGCGGCGCCACCGGTTCGGTGCCTTCGGGATCAGTGTCGTCGGTGATGCCCACGGTGGCTCCTCGGCGCTCGCGACGAGCTCGCGCTCAACCCTTTTTCCCGCCGCCGGCTCCCCCACCCAGACCAAGCCCACCGCCGGTCCCGCCGGCGCCGGCTTTCTTGGCTCCTCCAGTGGCGCTCGGGGGAGCGACCAAGGTGGGATTGCCCAGCCCTGCCACCGCCGAACCGTCCACCGTCGTCGGCACCGTCACGCTCCCCGTGGAGCGGACCCGGCCCCCGTTCGC
>JAKAQW010000107.1 GCA_021819525.1 Actinomycetes bacterium | reverse complement strand
GGGCGCGGGCGCGGGCGGCGCGGGCGCGGGCGGCGGCGCGGGCGCGGACGGCGCGGGCACGGGCGGCAGCGGGCACCAACGGCAGCGGGCACCAACGGCGCGGCGCTCGCCGCATACCTTGCATCGACCTCGTTCGTGGACCGCGGCCATCCCGCCGTGGCCCGCTTACGGGGCCATCCCGCCGTGGCCCGCTTAGGTCGCTCTCGCGAACTACTCGCGCGAGATCTCTTGGATCCCCTGATGGGGTGGTCAGCCTGCGAACGGACACCGCGCAAGTAGTCCTGAGGCGTGTCCTTACACGGCCGTCCCCCGTGGCCCGCTCACGGGGCCGTCCCGCCGTGGCCCGCTCACACACGGCCGCCTCTGTCGCCAGGGCGCGCAGGCAGGGCTAGGAGAGCCGGCGCTCGTCGACCACGCGGGCGATCTTGCCGCCCTCCGAGCGCGGCACGGCGCCTGGCTCGAGCAGCCGAACCCGGGCGGTCACCCCGACGGCGGACTTGATCGCCTGGGCGGTGCGGTCGCGCACGGCGCGCAGCAGGTGGTCGGCTTCCACCACCTCCTCGGTCAGCAGGTCGCCGGTGACCGTGCAGAAGAACGCCTGGTCGACCTCGACCTCGACGCGCACCTCGTCGAGGGTGCCCGAACGAGACACCAAGATCCGGTAGTTGGGGGTCAGCTCGCTGAAGCCTCCCAGGACCGCTTCGATCTGGGTCGGGTACACGTTCACCCCCCGCACGATGAGCATGTCGTCGGTGCGACCGCGCACCGGCCCCATCCGGGCAAAGGTGCATCCGCAGCTGCACAGCTCGGTGGTGAGGCTGGTGACGTCTCCGGTCCAGTATCGCACCAGGGGCAGCGCCTCCTTGGTGAGCGTGGTGACGACGAGCACGCCGCTCTTCCCCTCGGGCAGCGGCACGCCGGTGTCGGGGTCGACGATCTCGGCGAGGAAGTGGTCCTCGGCGATGTGCGAGCCGTGGCGCTCCGCCGAGCACTCGGCTGCCACCCCCGGGCCGATGATCTCCGACAGCCCGTAGCAGTTGGTGGACCGCACCCCGAGGAGCCGGTCGATCTGGGCCCGCATCGCCTCGGTCCACGGTTCGGCGCCGAGCACGGCGAAGCGCAGCGGCACGTCTTCGGGGGCCACGCCCCGCCGGCGGAGCTCCTCACCGAGGGTGAGGGCATAGCTCGGGGTGCACGCCAGCACCTCGGGCTTGAAGTCGAGCATCAGGTCGACCTGACGGGTAGTCCCGCCGCCGGAGACCGGCAGCACCGCCAGCCCGAGCCGCTCTCCGCCGTAGTGGAACCCGAGGCCGCCGGTGAACAGCCCGTAGCCGTAGGCGTTGTGCAGGATCATGCCCGGGCCGGCGCCCGCCGCGGCCAGCGCCCGGGCGCAGACGGTGGCGAACACCTCGATGTCGTGGCGGGTGTAGCCCACGACGGTGGGGCGCCCGGTCGTCCCCGTGGACGCGTGGATGCGGACCACCGCGCCGAGACCGACGGCGAACATCCCGAACGGGTAGGTGTCGCGCAGATCCGACTTCCGGGTGAACGGCAGCTTGGGGAGATCCGCGGGGTCGGAGATGTCGTCGGGCTTGAGGTGCAAGGAGCCGAGGCGCTCCCGGTACAGCGGCACCCGCTCGTAGGCGTAGCGGACCAGCTCCCCCAGGCGGTCGGCCTGCAGCTCCCGCAGCTGGGGACGCGGCATCGACTCCAGGTCGGGCTGCAGCATCACGAACCCCCTTCCGGCACAGGGCGCAGCGTCGCGGCAGGCAGGAAGCTGGTGCCCTCCATCAGACGCCGCGCCGTGCGGCTGTAGGCCGCCCGCTCCACCACCACCTCGCCGCCCGCCGAGCTCCTCACGACGACGTCGACCTCGGTCCGCCCGCTCGGATGGCCGATGCGCACCGGGTGGCTCGAAGGCGGGACGTACGCCACGGTCCCCGCGATACGCGCCGCCACCGCCAGCGTCACCCCGGCACCGCCGGGGAAGGCCTTGTGCAAGGCGAGCGGCTGCCCGCCGATGACCTCGGCCACCAGGTCGACGTCGCCGCGGGCCACGGGGTCGCCGCCGGCGAGGGTGCGGTAGTCGTGGGGCTCGGCGACGAGGATCGGCACCGGCACCAGCGTCTTCTCGGGCAGGCCGAGGTGACGGGCCACCGCACGCTGGAGCGCGTCCACGGCACAGAGCAGCTCGTCGCCGGGGACGACAGGGACGGCGTCGGGCACCACCCCGACATCGGCGGCACGCACGGCGAAGCACAGGTAGGCGATGTCGACGATGGACACCTCCACCGGGCCCAGACCGGGCACGTCGAGGGTGTCGGTCGCAGATCCCGTCGGCAGCAGGCTCCCGGTCACGGTGCCGATGGTGTCGCGCATGTCGAGGAGGATCTCCGCCCCCGACCCCGGGACGCCGTCGACCCGGCACGGCCCCTCCACCCGGGCGTGCCCGTCGGCGACCGGCACCTCGGCGTAGAAGATCCTGGCCGTGTTGGTGTTGTGGATGCGGACGAACGCGGTGTCGCCACCGGCACCGACCAGCGCGTGCTCCACCGCGTAGACGCCCACCGCCGCCGAGATGTTGCCGCAGCTGATGTCGTAGTCCACCCGGGCGTCGCGCACGCTCACCTGCGCGAAGGTGTAGTCGAGGTCCGCCCCGGCCACCGTCGGCGGCCCGATCATGGCGACCTTGCTGGTGAGCAGGTCGGCGCCTCCGAGCCCGTCGATCTGGCGAGGGTCGGGGCTTCCCATCAGCGTGAGCAGGAAGCGATCCCGGTCACCGGGCGCCTCGGGGACGTCCGCCGCGTCGAGGAACACCGCCTTGCTGGTGCCTCCCCGCAAGATGGAGCACGGCACAGCCACCAGCTCGCCTTGCTGGCGCCAGCGGGCGGGTTCGGCTCGACGCGCTTGGTGCGCCACGGCACGCATCTCCGCTACACCGTCAGGATGTTCACCGTGCAGGCGGTGCCTTCGACCCCCTGGGCCTTGCCGCCCCGGCAGTGAGCCAGGCCGACCTTGGCGCCGTGGATCTGGCGGGCGCCGGCCTCGCCGCGCAGCTGGCGCACCACCTCGACCACCTGGGCGACGCCGGTGGCGCCGAGGGGATGACCCTTGCCCAGCAGGCCGCCGCTGCCGTTGACAGGGAGGCGGCCGTCGAGATCGGCCTCGCCCTTCACCACCCGCCCCGGGTACTCCCCGTGGGGGAACAGGCCGAGACCTTCGACCCGCAACGCCTCGGCGATGCTGAAGCAGTCGTGGACCTCGGCGAAGCGAACCTCGTCGGGGCCGATCCCCGCCGAGGCGTACGCCTCCTCGGCGGCCCGCCCGGTCAGGTCCTCCACTGTCATGTCGGGCAGTCCCACTTCGCTGCGCCCGCTCTTCAGCACCGACGCGGCCAGGCGGATCGCCCGGCTGCCGCCGAGAGCGTCCCGCTTCTTCTTGCTGACCAGCACCACCGCCGCGGCCCCGTCGCTGACCGGCGCGCACTCCTGGAGGTGCAGCGGATCCGCGATCATCCGCGAGGCCAGCACCTCCTCGACGGTGACCGCTTTCTTGAACTGGGCCAGCGGGTTGGCCACTGCGTTGCGCTTGTTCTTCGCGGCGATGGCCGCCAGCTGCTTCGGGGTCGTGCCGTACTGGGCGAAGTGCCGCTGGGCCCGCATGGCGTACACCGAGGGCATCGTGAGACCACGCTGGGCCTCCACGTCGCTCTCGTCGGGGGTGAACGCCCCGCGGAACTGCCCGGTCAGGTGCTCCACCCCGAGGGCCAGCACCACGTCGTACACCCCGGCTCGGATGGACATGGCTCCGTCCCAGATAGCCGTCGAACCGCTCGAGCAGGCGTTCTCCACGTTCGTGATGGGGATTCCCGACAGGCCACCTTCGCCCAGGGCGCGCTGCCCCATCGCCATCCCCTGGAAGACGCTGCCCACCCAGGCCGCTTCGATGTCGCCCAGCGTGAGCCCGGCGTCGTCGAGGGCTTCGAGCAGCGCCGCCGCGCCGAGCTCCGCGGCAGTGCGCTCCGCGTGCTTGCCGAAGGGGGTCATGCCCACCCCGAGGACGTAGACGTCATCCATTGCTGCTCCTCCTTGTCGTGGCGCTCGCCGCCACCGTCTGGGCGTGGGGGCTCATCTCGAGCTCGCCCTCCACGATGCGAGGACCCGGCGCCATCACGACCTCGACCGCCTCCCCGATCCGGGGCGCCTCGTCGCCGAGGGCAGGCAGCATCACGCGCACCTGCTCGGGGAAGTCCACGTAGGCGAGGAAGTAGGGGGCGGCGAACTCGGGGGTGGACTGGTGCACCTGGGTGAAGGTGTAGACGGTGCCCCGAGGCGCGAGCAGCAGCTCGTCGAGGCCTCGATGCCCACAGCCGCCGCACACCAGCCGGGTCGGGCAGAACAGGGCGCCGCACTGGGGGCACTTGCCCGCGCGCAGCCGGACCAGGCCTGCTTCGATCTCATACGCGCGCGCGGGTGCATCGGTCGGCTCTTGCACGGTCGTCATCGCTTGGTCACCGTTCCTTTCCACACTGTGGCGATCACCGCCACGCCGGGCGGCCCGCTCGGGCGAGGTGCCCTCACGACGCCCCGATGCTCCGGCCGCCGCACACGTAGAGCAGCTGGCCGGTCATGTACCAGGCCTCGTCGGCAGCGAAGAAGGCGACGGCCGAGGCGACCTCCTCGGGTCCGCCGATCCGCCCGACGGGGATGGTGGCGACGAGGCGCTCTTGCACCTCTTCCTCGAGCCCCCGGAACAGCGGCGTGTCGACGAGCGCGGGCGCCACGGCGTTGGCGGTGATCTGGTACTTGGCGAGCTCGAGGGCGCACGTCCGGGTGAACGACACCACCCCGCCCTTCGACGCGCTGTAGTTGGCCTGCCCCGCCCCGCCCAGCCACGCGCGCGAGGCGATGTTCACGATCCGTCCGTGGTGCTTCTCCATCATCAAGACGGCCGCGGCCTGGGTGCAGAGGAACTGCGACTTCAAGTTCACGTTCATCACCTGGTCCCAGTCCGCCTCCGACATCTTCACGAGCCACTTGTCGCGCGCGATGCCGGCGTTGTTCACCAGGATGTCGACAGTCCCGAACGCGGAGACCGCGCCCTCGATCAGGGACCGGGCCCCCTCCCCGCTCGACACGTCCGCGGCGACAGAGGACGCCTCGGCGCCGTCGGCCACCAGGGCGTCGACGGCTTTGGCCAGCCGCTCCTCGTCCACGTCGTTCAGCACCACCTTTGCGCCACCGGCTGCCAGACGGCGGGCGATGCCCAGGCCGATGCCCTGGCCGCTGCCGGTCACGACCGCTACCCGTCCGGCTACTCCCATCTCGTCACCTCTCTCTCCGGGGTCCTGCCCCGGGCTCGTCGTCACCGCCCCACGAAGTGGGCCTCGCGCTTCTCCACGAACGCGCGCATCCCCTCCTCGCGGTCTTTCGTGCTTCGCAAGAAGGCGTGGCACTGGGCCTCGAAGTCGAGGCCGGTCTGCAGGTCGGCGCTGAGCGCGACCTGGACCGACCGTTTGATGCAGGCGATCGACAGCGGCGCCCCGCTGGCGATCAGGGCGGCCCGGCGCTCCGCTTCGCCGAGCAGCTCCCCCTCGGCCACCACCGTGCTCACCAGGCCGATCCGCAGGGCCGTGTCGGCGTCGACGCGCTCGCCGGTGCACATGAGCTCCATGGCGGCCCCGGGACCCACCAAGCGAGTGAGGCGCTGGGTTCCCCCGGCGCCGGGCATGCTGCCGACCTTGGCCTCGGGAAAGCCGAAGCGGGCCGTGGTGTCGGCGATGCGGAGGTCACAGGCCAGGGCCAGCTCGAGACCACCGCCGAGCACGTACCCGGCCAGGGCGGCGATGACCGGCTTCCCCATCCTCTCGATCCCGGTGAACAGGCCGCGGATGATCTCGCCGAGCGGATCACGCCCGCCTCCGGCGTCGTACTCCGCCACCCGTCCCTTCAGATCGGCGCCCACGGAGAACGCTCGGGGCCGGCCGGCCAGCACCACGGCCCGGCACCCCGCGTCGGCATCGAGCTCGGCCAGCCGGTCGCGCAGGTCGCAAAGCATCTCCGGCGTCAGCGCGTTCAGCGCCGACTCGCGGTTGATCGTCACCCGTGCCACCGCGTCGAGACGCTCCACCTCGATCAGCTGCTCCATGTCACCTTTCCTTCCTTCCTCTGACCGTCGCCGGCTGCGGTCACCTCAGCCGGCGACACGTGCTGCCCGCTGCTGGCCTCGGTGAGTCGTCGTGCCGGGGCGCGCCGCCGTCTCCGCAGCGGCCTCCTCGCCCCACTGGACCACTGCTCCGCTGGCCACCAGGGTGTCGATCTCGCCGCCGGTGAAGCCGTGCTCGGCAAGGATCCGGCGGGTGTGCTCTCCCACCAGCGGCGCCGGGCCGGTCGGGCAGGCGGGGTTGGCCGACAGCCGGGCCGGGGTCGCCACCGCGGGGACCGACCCCAGCACCGGATGCTCCAGGCGGGGGAAGCGCTGCTCGGACGCGACCGCCGGTTCGGCTACCAGCGCGGCGTAGTCGTTGATGGGAGCGCACAGCACGTCGACCGCTTCCAAGGCGGCGAGCCAGTGGGCGGTGGGACGCGTCTCGAACCGCTTGGCGAGCTCGGCCTTCATCGCCGAACGGTTCTCCACCCGCGACGCCCCCGTGGCGAAGCGGGCGTCGTCGGCCAGCTCGAGGCAGCCGAGGACCTCGAGCAGCGCCCGCCACCGGTCGGGCCAGTAGGCGGCGACCATGACGTACCCGTCGGCCGTCGGGAACGCCTCGTTGGGCGCGGCGTAGGGGGCCGCGCTGCCGTGGCGGCCGGGGAGGGTGCCACTGGCGAGGTACATCGACAGCGGCACCGTCTGGAACATCAGCATGGCGTCGAGGAGCGACACGTCGACCCGTTGGCCGAGCCCGCTGCGCCCTCGCCCGAGGAGCGCCAGCAGCACGCCCTGCACCGCCGCCATGGCCCCCATGGTGTCGGCGGCGGGCACACCCACCTTCACCGGGCTGCCGTCGGACTCCCCGGTGACGCTCATGATCCCGCTGACCGCTTGCACGATGCCGTCCACCCCGGGCTTGTCCCGCCACGGACCGTCTTGTCCGAAGGCGGAGATCGAGCAGTAGACCAGCCCGGGCGTCCGAGCGGCCAGGGCGTCGTAGCCCAGGCCCAGCCGATCGAGCACCCCGGGACGGAAGCTCTCCAGCACGACGTCGCAGTCCTGCGCCAAGGCGAGGGCGACGCCGACCCCGCGGGGGTGCTTCAGGTCGATCGCGATCGACCGCTTGTTGCGGTTCATGCCCAGGTAGGCAGCCGCCTGGCCCCCGACGAACGGCGGGCCGAGGTTCCGGCCCCATTCGCCGGTGGGCGGGTCGACCTTCACCACCTCGGCGCCGTGCTCGCCGAGGATCATGCCGGCCATCGGGCCGGCCGCACCCTGGGACAGATCCAGCACGTGGATGCCGTCAAGCACGGGCGCCGGCATCGGAGGTCACCTCCTCGGCCGCCCCGTCGCCGCCCACCGCTTCTCGAGCGGCGACGAGCACCGTCGCGTCGGCTTCGAGCAGCGCGTCCATCATGGCCCAGCCACGGCGTGTGGCGAGGATGTTCAGCTCCCGGAAGGCAGCCGGGGACCGCTGCGCCACGCCGTGCTCCACCAGCTCGGCGGGGAAGCGCGCCATCAGCCGGCCCAAGGCTCCCACCGCCAGCATGTTGGCCACCACCTTGGCACGCAGCTCCTCGCGGGCGACCTCTTCGAACGGTAGCGCCAGCACATGGGGTGTGCCGGGTGCCAGGTCGACCAGGTCTCGGTCGACGACCGCGACGCTCTCCCCGGCGCGCAGCGCCTGGCGGACGGCCGGCACGCCGGCGCCGAACTTGCGCCACGCCTTGTCGTGGAGAGCCAGCAACACGTCTGGCACCTGGCACTGGGGGTTGGCGATCACCGAGTCGGAGATCGCCACGTCGGCGCGGCTGGCGCCACCGCGCGCCTCGGGCCCGTACTCCTGGGTGAGCGCCACCTCACAACCCGCAGCGAGCCCCACCTCGGCCAGCACCACGGCGGCCAGCGCCAGTCCCTGGCCGCCGGACCCGGCGCAGCGCACGTCGATGCGCCAGCTCATCGCTGCTCCCCGGTCAGCCCCATGGCTTCCTCCAGGGTCGGGCGCCTGCTCTCGTGCAGCACGCCCATCTCCATCACCGGCCGCACCGCCTTGGGCGGCACCGGCGTGAGGGTGGGACGCTCGGCCAGGTCGGTCTCGATGGCCTGCTCGGCCCGGGCCTGGCTGAACAGCAGGTCGGCGCCGTTGCCGAGCCGGTTGGTGCGACCGAAGTACTCGGTGCAGTCGGTCATGACCTCCACGAAGGAGAAACCCTTGTGGTCGAGCGCTCGGGCGAAGATGTCCTCGAAGACCTGGGTCCGGTAGCTCTGGGCGCGGGCCACGAAGGTCGCCCCGGCGGCCTCCACCAGCTTGGCGGCGTCGAAGGGTCGTTCGTGGTTGCCGGCCGGCGACGTCGAGGTGTACGCCCCGGTGATGGTGGTCGGCGCCAGCTGGCCGCCGGTCATCCCGTAGATCTCGTTGTTGAACAGCACGCAGGTGAGGTCGATGTTGCGGCGTGCCGCGTGGATCAGGTGGTTGCCGCCGATCGACAGACCGTCGCCGTCGCCGGTCACCACCACCACGTCGAGCTCGGGCCGGGCCAGCTTCAAGCCGGTGGCGAACGTGAGCGGCCGACCGTGGGTCGTGTGCAAGGTGCAGGCGTCGACGTAGCCGACCACCCGGCTCGAGCAGCCGATGCCGGCTACGAACGCCACGGTGTCGAGCGTCTCGTAGCGCTCGGCCAGCACCCGCAGCATGGCCTCGAAGACGATCCCGTGCCCGCAGCCCGGGCAGAGCATGTGCGGCATCATGGCGTAGCGCAGCAGCCGCTTCTCGGACCCTGCCCCCGGGCGCTCGTCGCCCGGGCATGGCGCGAGGGTGACGCCTCGCTGCTGCTCATCGCCGCCTATCGAGGTGCCGTCCACCACCATCGGTGCCTGCACCGTGCTCGCCTCCATCAAGCTCCAACCCCTTCCCTCGTCGCGAAGAGCACGTGCTCGACGAGCTCCTCGGCGGTGATGACGCTGCCGCCTGCCTTCAGGTAGGGCGACACCTCCACGTGACCGCCGGCGAGACGCTGCACCTCGAAGGCCCACTGGCCGCGGTTCATCTCCGCCACCACCGCCAGCGAGGCACCCGACAGCGCCTCGGTGACAGAAGCGACCGGCAGCGGCCACAGCAGCCGGGTGCGCAGCAGCCCGGCGCGCACGCCCTGTTCGCGCAGCGTGTCGACGGCCGCGCGGGCGGTGCGAGCGACGATGCCGTAGGCCAGCACCACCACGTCCGCGTCGTCGAGCCGGTAGCGCTCGGGTGGCACGGCCGGGACGGCGGCGGCCACCTTGCGCTCCAGGCGCTCGAGCAGGGCGGCCACCTGGGCGTGGTCCGACATCGGATAGCCCCGCTCGTCGTGCATGAGCCCCGTCACATGGAAGCGGTAGCCCCGCCCGAAGTCGGGCACCATGGCCACCCCCGCCTTGTTCGCCTGGTACGGCAGGAAGTCGGGCGAGGGCGGGGCGATCGGGCCCGTGCGCCTGCCCAGCTGGGCGGCCGTGGGTGCCGGTAGCTGCACCCCCTCGCGCATGTGGCCGATCACCTCGTCGTAGAGGACAGCCACCGGGGTGCGCAGCGCCTCCGCGAGGCGGAAGGCTTCGACAGTGAGGGTGTAGACCTCCGCCACGTTGCCGGGGGCCAGGGCGATCGTGGCTCGGTCGCCGTGCGAACCCCATCGGGCCTGCATCACGTCGCCCTGGGAGGGGGAGGTGGGCAGCCCGGTGCTCGGACCGCCGCGCATCACGTCGACGACCACGCACGGGATCTCGGCCAGCGAGGCGTACCCGAGGTGCTCTTGCATCAAGGTGAACCCGGGACCCGACGTCGCCGTCATGGCCCGCCGGCCACCGAGGGAGCCGCCGAGCACCGCCCCCATGGAAGCGATCTCGTCCTCCATCTGGATGAAGACGCCACCGCGCCCGGGCAGCTCACGGGCCAGCAATTCGGCGATCTCCGAGGAGGGGGAGATGGGGTAGCCGGCGAAGAAGCTGCAACCCGCGGCCAGCGCGGCGCGAGCACAGGCTTCGTTGCCCTGGACGAGCTGGCGCTCCGCCATTGTCATCCTCCCTCGTGCGCGACCGGACCGGCTGCCACAGCCGGCACCTGCAGCACGTCGATGGCGAGATCGGGGCAGAGCCAGGCGCACAGGCGGCAGCCGGTGCAGCGCTCGGGGTAGGCCACGACGGCCACGTCGAGGCGGTCGAGGACGAGGCAGCGCTCCGGGCAGATCGCCACGCAGATGTCACACCCCTTGCACCAGCTGCGCTCGATGCGAACCGTCGCAGCCGGCGCGGACACCGCGGGCCGGCCGTCTGCTGCCGCCACCTCACCGTCCTCCTGGTCGGCCGTGGCCCCGGCCACGGCGGCCTGGGTGGCGCGGACCTCGGCGGCGAGCGCGCGGCCCCGGGCGAAGGCGCTCGAGTTGCCCTCCACGGCCTTGGCCGGCACCCAGGTGGCGATGGCCGCCTCCCAGGCAGCGACCGGGAACGGCAACAGCACCGACAGCGCACCGAGGAGCACCGTCTGGGCGACGACCGGCGCCAGCGCGGCGGCGTCACCGGCGATCGCCGTCGTGTCGACAGCCACCACCCCCGGCGGCGCCACGTCCGGCTCGGGGTAGTCGAGCACCACCGTGCGGTGGTCGAGCATGGCAGCAGGCGGCACCCGACGCTCGGTGGAGACCAGGGCGATCCCGTCGGGCTTCAGGTAGCCGAGGGCCCGCAACCCTTCCTCCCACTCGAAGGCGACGATCCAGTCAGCCGATCCGGGCTCCACCATCACCGAGTGGATCTCGGGCCCGAAGCGCACGTGGCTCACCACCGTGCCGCCGCGCTGGGACATGCCGTGGACCTCGGACTTCTTCACGTCGAAGCCGGCGTCGAGCAACACCTGCGAGATCAGGTTGCTGGCCAGGATCACCCCTTGGCCGCCGACGCCGGCGACGACGAGGTTGCCCGACACCAGCACCGGCGCGGCGACGCTCCCGTTCCCCGCGGCGGGTCGGGCGCTCGACGCGCTCACCGGGCTGCCCCCGTCGGGGACGCCGGCACTGCACCGCTCACAGGCACCGTCTCTCTCGCCGGCACCGGGCTCCTCACAGGCACCGTCTCTCTCGCCGGCACCGGGCTCCTCACGGGCACGGTCTCTCTCGCCGGCACGGTCT
>JAKAQW010000106.1 GCA_021819525.1 Actinomycetes bacterium | reverse complement strand
ACGGCGGAGGGCGAGATCTCGTTCCGCTGATCTCGGTCGCAGCGGTTGAGCAGGAGCGCCAGCACCTGCAGAACCTTCCGTCTGATGCTCGGGGGAGAGCTTCACGATGTGGCTGAAGCTGGCGAACCCCGCGCCGGCGTCAACGATGGCCATGAGGCGAGCACGGACGTCGGTGGGGCAGCCGTCAAGGAAGTCGTCGACGGGTACAGCCCGGCGCTCTGCGCGGGGAGGAAGTGGCGGGCCAGCCAGGCGTCGAGGGTCATGAGCACCGCGGCGCCGCCGATTGCCGTCGTGGAGAGCAGGGCGTCGCTCGCGCGGGGGACGAATTGGCGGGAACCGCGTGCCACCGACGATGCGACCTCCACGACCTTGCGGCTATGCCCGCTGAGGAGCGGGCGGGCGCAGTGCAGCACTCGCGGGCGCGCGGATCAGTCGGCGACCAGCTGGGCCGGGCTGAAGCCGACGGCAAAGGGCTCGGTCGCTTCGAAGCGTCCGTCTCCTCGCACCCGAGCCACTGCTTCGTAGCCCGACGCACCGAGGCCGAAGGCGAGCACCGACGGCTCGTCGGGATCCACGACCCAGTAGTTCTGGCAGCCGTTCGCGGCGTACGCGGCGCGCTTGTCGTTCAGGTCATGCAGCCGGGTCGACGGCGAGGCCACCTCGACCACGAGCAACGGGGCCACCTCCAAACGCCGCTCGGTGGCCTTGAAGCGTTCGAAGACGATCACATCCGGCTCGTACCACTCGATCTGGCTGATCCACCAGTCGTAGGGGGCGGGGAGGACCTCCACGCCCAGCGGCGCGGCATCCGCCAACAGCCGGGCAAGGCGAAACGCCGCTCTTCGGTGGCTGAGGCCGGGCGCGGGCGTCACCGTGAGCACCCCGGCCACGGACTCGTAGCGCCTGCCGTCGTCTGGCATCGCCTGGACATCGTCCCACGTCGTCGGTCCGAAATGCGCAGCCATGGACACCGCGTCGACGCTACCAGCGTCCGATCCACAGCACCACCGCCTCCTCGCTACCCGCCGACGGGGACGACGAACAGACGCATAGGCGACATCCGTCGTTCCAGTCGCCCCGCACAGCAAGCCTGCCGCTCGAGCGCCGGCGTCGGTCAGCGCCTCCACAACAACGCCACGTGCATCGAGCAGGCGGGCGAGCCCGCCTCTCCTAGCGCCGTGCCGCCGAGTTGCTCGAGGTGGCCAGTGGGGGCCGGACCCTGCACCAGCTTCGCCACTGCCTGGTGACCCACCTGGCCGAGCCAGGTGCCCAGATGCCGATCCTCATGTCGAAGAGCCGCCACACCAGCCCGACCAGCCTGGCCATCTACGCCGAGCCCACCTTCGACGCCGTGGCAGCGGCCACTACCGCGCTCGACCCCGACCGGCGGCAATGAGCTACGGCGAAGCCAGGTCCGCCTGCCTGCCTCCCCCGGTTCGTCCTACTCTCCTGTCCCAGCCGTAGCGACGCCCGGTGCGCAGGTGCGACCACCGGCCCGGTGTCCCTCAACCGGGTGATCGGTAGCCCCTGATCGGTTCGAAGAGGTGCACGTGGTGGCTGTGGCGCCACACGACCACCTCGTAGTTCCCGACCCTGTAGGTGTGGGCGGGTGGACCCCAGGTTGCGGTGGAGGACGCCACCGACACGCCGTTGTAGCCGACCGGTGCGTGGAAGACGACGAACCTCACCGGCACGCCCGACAGCCAGGCGCGCTGCGGCCCCTTGTCGTAGGCGGCGAGGCGCCCGTCGGGCGCTTCGACAACCGGGCGCACCTTGACGTGACCGGACGACTCGACGGTGGTGATCGAGGCGCTCCAGTAGTCACCCACCCCCGAGTGGAGATGGTGCGCCTCCAAGAAGCTCACGAGCCCCGCGGCAGTCTGTGCTTCGGACGGCTGGGCGGCCTGCATCGCCCCGCCCGTAGCGAACGCGGCAACCACCGCAACCCCTGCGACGAGCGCCACAGCCCGGGCGGCCGCAGCGCCTCGGCGCCTCGTCGCGAGGCCGCGCACCTCTCGCTCCGCGCGCCGATGCAAGAAGCGGGCCAGCATCCGGCCGGCGAGCACTGCGGCGAACACGACCGACGCCGTGAGGTACCGGAGGTATGCAGGCGAGATGACCAGTGCCTGCACCAGATAGGTCACGACAGGACCAGTCGAGGCGATCAGCAGCATGTCATCGAGCCGCCACGCCTCGTCACGCCCGGTCGGATCCGGGCGCAGCAGGCGGCTCCGGCCGGCCTCTCTACCTAGGACACCTCGGACCATCAACACCGCGGCAGCGACCACCGCCACCGCCACCGCGACCAGGCCAGCGACGTGGAAAGCCTCCACATCGGAGGGCACCCCGCTGGGGCCGAACGCGGAGGTGCCGACACCGAGCAGCTGCGCGATGCCCCCCGGGACGTCGAGCGCGTTGAGGCGCATCTGGTTCAAGGGTGCGTGCGGGTTGGTGGGGCCGAGCGCGAAGGCGCCGAGGTGGGCGGTGACCTCCCGGACGGCGGCCGCGAGCAGGACCGAAGCAGCTGCAGCCGTCAGGGCCGGTGTCCCCGCCGCCCATCTCCTGCGCCGCAGCGCCGCGGCGACACCGGCGAGCGCCACAGGGACCACCGAGTACGCGACCGTCTCGAGGTCGCCGAGGAGGCCGACGGTCATCGCCGCTACCGCGACCGCCCAGGGCCAACCCCATCGCCCCCGGGACGCCCCGGCGAAAGCGACCAGGGCGACCAGGGCGGTGCTCTGGTGGCTCGGGTTGACCAGCCACATGGTGACCATGGCGTGGGCCGGCAGGGCCAGGAGCGTCACGACGACGGCTACCGCCGCCGCCGCGGCGCCCCGGCGGTAGCCGCTTGACGCCAAGGCCGCCCCGACGACCACCGTCAGCGCGCAGATGACAGCCGGGATGCCGAACAGAAGCACCGGCCTGATGCCGACGAGCGCAACGCCGAGCGCGTTCCACGCTGCGTCGAGCGACCACCACGAGTCCAGTGAGAGGATCCAGCCGTGCAGCAGCACGTTGCCGGAGGCGATGGCGTGGCCCTCCAGCACGACCGTGGCCCCGTCGGAGTTGACCACCGGTCCGTTGGCGTGCACGTCCAAGAGGTAGAACCACGCCACGAGCGCGGTCGTCGCCGCTACCACCGCGGCGACGACCAGCCAGCCGCTCCGCCACGCCGGCCGGCGCAGCACCGACGCAGGCACGCTGGAGGCTGTCTTTGCGTCGACCGAACCGACGCTCAGCTGCGGGCCCTCGCTGGAGGCATGTCGTCGAGCGTAGCCGCCGCTCGCAGCGCACTGCGCGGCACAAGCGTCCCCCGCATGTCGTTCTCAGCCAGCTCTCGTCAAGTGCCTCCGTGCGGATCCGTCGGTGGGCAGCCGGAGCATGGGTACCGCTATCGGGCTGTTCAGCACGTGAGTGGTAGTCCTCAGCGCCGTCTCGAGCCGGTCGACCAGACCACCTTGAAGGCGTGGGACGGCGACGTCACGCGACAGCACCACGACCAGGCGGCGGCCGATGTCCGGCAGCTCGCACCACCAGATCTCCCCCCGGGCGGGAAGCTGCCACTATCATGCCATATGAATGCTACACCTGGAGATGGCGTAGGACCCACCGCGACGTGATGCATTGAACCTCGTCCCGACCTGTCGTACGGTAGGCACGTGGGTCGGAGAGCGAAAATCGTGTGCACCCTCGGACCTGCCACTGCAGACAGCGAATCTGTGGCGGCCCTCGTCACAGCAGGCATGGACGCTGCCCGCCTGAACTTCTCCCATGGTACCCACGCTGACCATGCTGCTGCCTCCCGGCTCGTCCGAGAGGCACAAGGTGCGTCCGGGCGTGCCATCGGCATCCTTGCGGACCTCCAGGGGCCGAAGATCCGGCTGGGGACGTTCGCCGGCGGATCGACCACCTGGAGATCCGGCGACCGGGTGGTCATCACCACAGAGAGCGTGGTCGGCACACCCGAACGAGTGTCGACCACCTACATGGGGCTGCCTCGGGACGTTTCGGTGGGTGACGCCATCCTCGTCGACGATGGGAACCTGGCCTTGGAGGTGCTCTCCAGTCGTGGACGAGACGTAGATTGCCTGGTGCTCGAAGGCGGCGCGGTGAGCGACCACAAGGGGCTCGCACTTCCTGGAACCGATCTGAGTGCCCCGGTCTTGTCGGAGAAGGACGTGGCGGACCTCGAGTTCGCGCTGGAGATACAGGTGGACATGGTGGCGCTCTCGTTCGTGGGCAAGGCCGAAGACGCCGACAAGGTGCGCGACATCGTGGCGGGTACGGGCTGGAGCGCGGGCGTGATCGCGAAGATCGAGACGCCACGGGCGGTGGAGCACCTGGAAGACATCATCGCCGCCTTCGACGGGATCATGCTGGCCCGCGGTGACCTCGGTGTGGAGATCCCGCTCGAGCAGGTGCCGCTCGTGCAGAAGCGGGCTATCCGGCTGGCTCGGGAAGCGGGCAAGCCGGTGATCGTCGCCACCCAGATGCTCGAGTCGATGATCACCCACAGCCGGCCCACCCGCGCCGAGGCAAGCGACGTGGCGGCCGCCGTGTTCGACGGTGCTGATGCACTGATGCTCTCCGCCGAGACCAGCGTCGGTGCCCACCCCCAAGGGGCGGTCGCCACCATGGCACGGATCATCGAAGCAGCCGAGACCGAAGCGCTCGGGCACGCCCCGGCCATTGCCGCGACGCTGCAGACAGCCAGTGCAGCTCTGGCCAGAGCTGCCACCGAGGTGGCCGACGACGTCCAGGCCAGCGCGCTCGTCGCGTTCACCCAGACCGGGGCGACCGCACGGCGCTTGGCCCTGCACCGTCCGGTCATCCCCATCATGGCCTTCACCCCTCAGCCGCTGGTCCGCAACCAGCTCTCGCTCTCTTGGGGAGTGGAGACGTTCACCGTGCCGACCGTGGTGACTACAGACGACATGGTGCGCCAGGTCGACGAAGCGCTCCGGTCGTCTGGGCGAGCACATGTCGGTGACCGCGTCGTGGTGGTAGCCGGGACCCCGGCGGGCCTCACAGGAACCACCAATACCCTCCGCACCCACCGTATCGGCGAATAGGAAGTGCCCGGAGGCCGACAGGGACGTTCCAGCTGTAGGCCCTACCTCCGCCGGTATCTACGCGGATCGCTGTGCACGGCTTCCCGTGATCGACGAACGCCCCGAGGACGACGTCCTCGGCTACGACGGGACCGACTTCGCCCACACAGACGCTGTTCCCGCCGTGCCGTGACCGCCACGCAGGTGGACCTGCCGCCTGCCGGCGCCCCGGCGCCAGGTGGGCGGCCACGTCGTGGTCATCGCCGGCGCCGGAGCGTGCTTCTGCGCCGGGCACGACCTCTCGGAGACGACCGGCCGGGACGCGCCTGCCTCTACGACGAGCTGTTCGACACCTGCCTCGACGGTGCGCGCCTTGCCGCTCCCGTTCATCTCAGCCATCCTCGCTCCCCCCGAAGTCGACGACCTTCCCGCGGTTGATGCTCACCCAGTCCCTGGCAGCCAGGTAGGGGCGAAACGCCTGCGCGATGCGCTGCTCGTCGGCCCTGTTCTTGGGGCGCTGCAGCTCGTAGAGAGCGGGGAACTCCGTCCAGGCGGTGACCGCTCGCCACAGCCGGACGGCAGCAGCGCCTGACGGCGGATCGACCAGCACCGGTCCGAAAAGGCACTGGCCGTCCGGGAAGAACATGGTGGGCACGCCGAACCCGCCGGCGTCGACCACCCGACGGTGCTCGGCGAGGACCTCGTCGTTGGTGGTCGGATCGGCGACGGCCTCGTCGACCACACCCGGGTCGAGCCCGAGCTCGCCGAGCAGCTGCCTGGCCACCTCGGGGTCGTGGGGCTTGCGGCCCTCGACGTTGAGGGCACGGCCGGCCCGTTCGTACCAGGCGTCGAGCAGCGCCATGTCCCGCCGGCGGAGGATGGCGCCGATCCGCATCATCGACCATCCGTAGGACCACGCCCGCTCCCACGGGTGCTTCTTGCCCTCCGCCCGGTTCACCTCCTCGAGGCTGAAGAACCGCCAGTTCACCTCCAGCCCGGTCTCCCGCCGCACCTCACGGATCCACCGCGAGGTCTGGTAGGCAAACGGGCACATCACGTCGAAATGGAAGTCGACCGACGTGACCTCGGATCTGCCGTCTGACACGTCGTCCACGCTAGACCGAGATGGGCGCCGCCCGTGCACGGTGCAGGCTCGACCGAGATGGGCGCCGCCCGTGCAGGGTGCAGGCTCGTACGTGGAGAGCGTTGCCAAGCCTGGGAGGCGAGGCGGTCAGCGTCAGCGGTGCCCTCGTCCGAGGTCGAGCAGCTCGGTGCCCTCGTCCGAGGTCGAGCAGCTCGGTGACCTTGTCCGAGGTCGAGCAGCTCGGTGACCTCGGCGACGGCTTCGGCCCCGGGGCAGAAGTAGCCCATGGCGGTGGCGGGTGACAGCCTGGACCACGACCTGGTGGCTCTCGAGGAGGTACGTGAAGCCTGGGCACGCCAGGCCGGCTCCCCGCACGCGAAGGTGCTCCTCCAGGTCAGGGTGCGCTGAGCGCGACACCTTTCGCTGCCCGAGCCGGGGCCCGGGTGGACTAGGATCCTAGTCCATGACGATATTGCCGTTGTCGGAGGTGAAGGCCCGCCTGTCCGAGATCGCCGAGGAGGTCGCCTCCACCCACCAGCGGGTCCAGGTCACCAAGAACGGACGTGACTACGTCGTGCTCATCGCGGCGCAGGACCTGGAGTCGATGGAGGCGACCCTCGAGTTGTTGGCTGACCCGGCGGCCCAGGCACGAATCGCCAGCTCCGAGCGGGAGATCGCCGCCGGCGAGGTCCTCGACGAGGCTGAAGTGCGTGCCCTTGTGGCCTCCCGGCGTCAGGAGCGCAGCGGGTGAGCTTCCGGGTCGTTGTGACCCGGACCGCCTCCCGACAGCTTGCCGAGCATCTTCCCGAGGCCGTGGCCGCCGCCTGTGTCGAGCTCATCTTCGGAGCCCTTGCCGACAACCCGCTTCGCGTCGGCAGTCCGCTGCGGCCGCCGTTCGCCGGGCAGTGGCGGGCACGGCGGGGCGACTACCGAGTCCGCTACCGCATCGACGAGGCCTCCCGGATCGTCTACGTGCTCGACATCGACCACCGACACGACGCCTACCACCCCTGACGCCATCGCCGGGCGTGATCGATACCTGGAAGGCGGGGCAGCGGTGTCCGAGGCCACCAGCCAAGACGCCGACGGGCTGGTCTCGGTGCTGGAGCGAGCCCGCTTCTCGGGCTCCGACCCGCTCGGCCGAGACGGCCGTGACCCGGTCGCTCGGCGTGGCCAGGCCGTCCTCGAGGCCATCGAGCGACGCGGCGGCTACGGCGTCGTGCCGGCGCCGGTTCTGGCGGAGGCCTCGCGCACCCGTTCGCGACGAGATGCGACGGCGCGGGTGCTCCGACGCCTCGATGTCGTCCCCACCGACCGCAGGATCGCGGAGATGGCCGGCGCGCTCCTCGAGGCGGCAGCCCTGTCGTCCAAGGACGCGATCGATGCCTTCGTCGTGGCCACGGCGGCCATGCACCAGAGCGCCCTCGTGCTCACCGGCGACGCCGGCGATCTCGAACGCCTTGCCGCTGCGTTGCCGAACGTCGCCATCCTGCGCCTCGAATGACCGAGAGCCGAGCGCGGTGTCGCACGCCCTGACAGCCCGGTGCCCGGGAGCGGGCACCGGGGACCGAGGCCGCCGTCTGGTTGCTACCACCATCCGGCGCGGTGCCCCGGCATCCATACCGGGGAGGCTGTCGAACAAGGGACACAACACCATCATGTCGATCCGAACAATTGCGATTGTCGGGCTGGGCTCGGAGACCGGGGAGAACCGTGGGAGGCACATGACGGCGGCGGACCCGGAGACGGTGCCGGACAAGCAGCATGCGGACGTCGCCCCGTGACCGGGGGACCCTGAGAACACAGGCGTCGCCAGATGGCTCGGCAGCGCGTCGTGCCAGGCCAAGGCGTCAATTCATCAGCCAGCTGATCCCCGTCCCGTAGTCCCCTCCCACGGTTTCTCCCACTCTCTGATGGCGGGAGCACCCGGGCGCGCAAAGGCGACCCGGCGTTTGGCTGTCGACGCCTTCTCGGAGCCCAGCCAAGACAAGCCCGGAACCCGCAGTAGGTTCGCTGACGACGGGTAGGGCTGGGCCGAGAGGTGATGGGTTGCTGGTAACGTTCTCCCCGAGTGGGACGTGACCTGGGTCCGGGGCGATGACATCGATCGAGCGGACCGCGTGTTCCCACGCTTCGAGATGACGAGCTCCCTCGGCTCGAGCACGTGGCCGCAGATCATCCAGGGCGGCATGGGTGTGGGCGTCTCGGGATGGCAGCTGGCCCGGGCGGTCGCCGTCACCGGCCAGCTCGGGGTGGTGTCGGGGGTGGCGTTGGACACCCTGATGGTCCGCCGCCTGCAGCTGGGAGACCCCGGGGGGCACATCCGCCGGGCGCTCACCAGCTTCCCCGATGCGGCCATCGCCGAGCAGATCGTGGACCGCTACCACGTTGCCGGCGGCATCGGCCCCGAGCAGCCGTTCCGGCTGGCGGCGCGCCCGTCGCTGCACCCGAGCCGGCGCACGACCGAGCTCGTCGTCGCGGCCAACTTCGTGGAGGTGTTCCTCGCCAAGGACGGCCACGACGAGAAGATCGGGGTCAACTACCTCGAGAAGCTCCAGATGACCACCCCGGCGGCGGTCTACGGCGCCATGCTCGCCGGCGTCGACTACGTGCTCGTCGGGGCGGGAATCCCCGCCGCGTTCCCCGCCCTTCTCGACGCCCTGGCGGCTGGGCGCACGGGTTCGATCGCCGTCGACGTGGTTGGCGCCGGGTCGGGTCCCTCGTGCGTCGAGATCCACCCCGAGGTGGTCTCCGGCGCGCCGGCCGAGCTCGGGCGTCCCACGTTCCTCGCCATCGTCGCCTCGCACGTGCTGGCCACGTACCTCGCTCGCGATCCTCGGACCCAGCCAGACGGCTTCGTCGTGGAGGGGCCCGCCGCAGGAGGTCACAGCGCCCCTCCTCGGGGACCGCTCACCGTGGACGACGACGGACAGCCGGTCTACGGGTCTCGCGACATGGCCGATCTGGAGAAGGTCGCCTCCTTCGGACTGCCCTACTGGCTGGCCGGCGCCTATGCGAGCCCGGAGGCGCTCCGGGCGGCCCGCAGCGCCGGAGCAGCCGGGATCCAGGTCGGATCGGCGTTCGCCTTGAGCGAGGAGTCGGGGTTCGATCCCCAGCTCAAGCACGTGATCATCGAGCGTGCCCGCTCCCGCACCCTGCGCGTACGTGCGGATCCGTTGGCGTCGCCCACGGGCTTCCCGTTCAAGGTGGCGGACCTCGCGGGGACCGCCACCGACGCAGCGGTGCATGCCCGTCGCCGGCGCGTGTGCGATGCAGGCTACCTGCGGGTCCCGTACCGGGAGCCTGGCGGCGAGATCGGATATCGCTGCCCGGCCGAGCCGGTGCGCGCCTATGTGCGCAAGGGCGGGAACGAGAACGACACCGTCGGGCGCCACTGCCTGTGCAACAGCCTGATCGCGGCGGTCGGGCTCGGTCAACGCCGTCGTGACGCCCGTGTGGAGCCGGCGCTTGTGACCATGGGGCCGGACTTGTCGTTCCTCCCGAGGCTGCCAGGCGCAGGAGGAGGCACGTACCAGGCGGCCGACGTCGTCTCCTATCTCCTGGAGGACGTCGACGACGTCAACGGTCACGACGACAAGAGCGCCTGCCCCGCAACAGCAGCTCGACACGTGGCACCGTCGAGCGCGGTGACCACCCGGAAGTAGCACCGGTGGCGTGCCCAGGACCCGGCCTCGTGTCACCCGCCGGCGGCTCTCGCCGGCCGGCGTGCGTGCCGAGCTGGACGCCAGTGGGACTTCTCGTGGCCGCCAGTGGGGAGATCGCCATGACCGTTGACAGATCTGCTCGACACAGCTCCTAGAGATGCCGAAGTGTCGGGCGATCGCCGTGCGTCCCGCGCCCGACGCGTGCATGTGCGCCATCGCTGTGTCCCGATCGGCTGAGGTCGTCATCTCGCTGTCCTCGAACCGACCTACGCCGCGAAGTGGGTGTCCGATGTTCGACCTTTTTCTGGTACATGGCCTGGTCCGCCCGGCGCATGAGGTCCCCGGCGGTGCCTGTGCCGTCCCAGGTCGCTGTACCGAGCGAAAAGGTAACGCCATCGGGTGCGGCTGCATTGAACCGATCGGTAAGGCGCAGGATACCTGCTTCATCGATGCCGGGCGTGAGGAGCGCGAACTCATCGCCACCCAGGCGGGCGAGGAAGTCCCCGCCCTCACGGACCATGCCCTGCCATGTGGTAGCGAGCTGGCGGAGAAGCTGATCACCGGCCGCATGTCCGTGCGTGTCGTTGACCATCTTGAACTCGTCGAGATCGATCATTGCGACCGAGAACACTGTCGCGGCACGCTTGGCGCGCGCCAGTTCCTCGTCGAGGCGCTCGTCCCATGATCTTCGGTTCGCCAGTCCGGTCAGGGGATCCTTGCGTCCATCTATGCGAAGCAAGCTCACGAGGCCAGACACGACTGCCGCGGTCACTGCCCCGGTCCCGAAGATCGCCATCCACGCGAGCAGTCGGTTGTCCACGGCTGGGCCGACGTCGAGCACTCCAGCGTACGCGGCAGCGATCGCTGTGACATAGACGGCGGTGGCAAGTGGGGAGAAGAACAGGGCTGCATAGACGATCACCCAGATATAGAGAACGGCGAGGATCGTGGACCCGCCCGGCTCAAGTGCCGCGCCCACCGAGATGATCCCTAGTGCACTGACCGTCCCAATGTGCAGCCCCCAGCGCGGTATCCGTTCTCCTGCGAAGAAATATGCCGCCGCTCCGATCAGACAAAGACAGATGACGACTACCAGGGTGACGCGTCCCTCGGGGGTGACCTCCTTTCCGAAGACCATCGAGGCTGCAGCGACTGCACCTGCTGCCCAGAAACCGGCAGCCGTTTTCGCCGGATGCCTGAGCGATGTGACGGCGCGGCCTACCCGTACGGCGACCACGTAGCGAGGCCGCGTGCGTACGTTTCTCTTGAGCTCATCGCCCATCGTCTACACCCCATGTGCTGTCTGGGTTTGCTGGATCCGTGCCCGGAGTATCGGCCATTCCCGCTCGAAAGATAAATGATTTGCCGAAGAAGTACCTGGCCCTGTCAGTCGTCGAGCGCCCCACACAGCCGCGCCGAGCAGGGACCTGAGCCGAGAGAACATGCTCGGGCACGTGAGCTACATCATCGAGCTCTTCGGCGGACAGCAGGGACAGGCTC
>JAKAQW010000008.1:22675-45057 GCA_021819525.1 Actinomycetes bacterium | reverse complement strand
GACCGAGATTGCCGTACTGCACCATGTACCTCCTCGTCGGCGGGCTCCGAAGCCACCCCTCGCTCAGGCTACCGGGGGCCTCGAGGTGGTCCCGTCGGGGGCTCGGCTCACGATCTGCTCGTGGACCGCGCCCACGTGACGGCGCCGTGGTGGACTTGGCTCACGGGCCACGTGACGGCGCCGTGGTGGACTTGGCTCACGGGCCACGTGACGGTGCCGTGGTGGGCTTGGCTCACTGGCCACGTGACGGCGCCGTGGTGGGCTTGGCTCACGGGCCACGGGCCACGGGCCACGGGCCACGTGCCACGGGTCCCGTTGTCGATATGCCGTGAACCGCTGTCGCTCGAGCCTGCTGCCCGCTGTCGTTCAAGTCTGCTGCCCGGCCGGTCGACAATCGGCGTGTGCAACGGTGGGGGGAAGGTGGCTGAGGGACCGGGAAAGATGCCGACCGGGAGCTCGCGGCTGGCGAGGCCTGATGCAGCGGTGGTGCCGCGCGCCGAGTCGTCGGGCAAGATCCACGATTATCCGGCCAATGGAGCCGTCGGCCCGTTCGAAGCTACGCTTCGGACCCGGATAAGGGCTGTTCAACCGGTCGATCGAGGCGCTGAGCCCTGTGGATGAGGCGCCTCACGGGTGGCCGGTCGACAGAGGCGACGTGGCGAAACGGGCGAAGGGGAGGAACCAGCTCGGTGGCGCTCGGCACGTCGATGCGGAGGCGGGGCCAGCCCACCAGCTGGCATCGGCGCCAGACGTCGTCGCGTTGGCGCAGTCGGCGGTGCTTGCCGAGGCACGAGAGCGCTCCGAGACGCTGGCAGCTCTGCTGGACTTGGCCCGGGTGCTGGCCGAGGCTCGTTCGGTGCACGACGTCGCACAGCGCGTCGCGCAGGCAGCGACCGTCTTGGTGCACGGGGACCGTGCCGTGGTGGTGGTGTGGGATCCCGAGGAGCGACTGCTGGTGCGGTGCGGTAGCTGGGGACCCGAGCTCCGATCCGGCGCGCTCAGTGCACCGCTCCCGGCGGCCACGGCGCAGGCGCTGGCACTGCGAGGAGAGCCGGTGCTGCTCGGAGCCGACGCCGCCCGGGGGCTGCGATCGGTGCGTGCCGTGGCCCAGATGGACGAGGCGCTGCTCGTCCCCATGGTCGCCGGCGGTGACCTGCAAGGGGCGGTGATGGTGCCGGTCGTGCGACCGCCGGGCGCAGCCGAGCACGACAGGGGTCTGCGCCTCGCCGGGGCTCGGACCAGACCGTTCGCCGCCGACAGGGCCGGCTACCTCGCCGGCGGGCGAGCCGAGCGCCTGGTCGGGCTGGCCGGGTTGGCGGCCACGGCCATATCCAACGCTGTACTGCTCGAACGGATCTGCCACCAAGCGGAGCACGACGCGCTGACGGGACTGCCCAACCTCCGCCTGGTCGACCGGTTGGCGAGGGTGGGCCTGGCTGACGCCTCGCGCCGCCAGGCTCCCGTGGCCGTTCTCTTCGTCGATCTCGACGACTTCAAGTCGGTGAACGATCGGTTCGGGCGCGCGAGCGGAGATCGGTTGCTCGTCGAAGCGGCCTGTCGCCTGCGAGCGGCGGTACGTGGTGCTGACACCGTCGGACGGGTGGGTGGGGACGAGTTCGTCGTGGTGCTCACGCAAATTGGCCATCTCGCTGGAGCGCAGGCCGTCGCCGAGCGGATCGTCCGCACCTTCGGCGAACCGTTCCTCGCCGACGACGCCGCGCTCACCATGGGGGCGAGTGTCGGTGTGGCCATGTCCGGTCCACAAGACGTGGCGATGACCAGCTTGCTGGCTCGGGCGGATGCAGCGATGTACCGGGCCAAGCAAGCCGGCCGGAACCGGATCGGCATCGACGGCGGTCCCGTGGTCGATCCTCTGTGCACCTAGCACCTAGCACCGAGCACCTAGCACCGAGCACCTAGCACCGAGCACCGAGCACCGAGCACCGAGCACCGAGCACCGAGCACCGAGCACCGAGCACCGAGCACCGAGCACCGAGCACCGAGCACCGAGCACCGAGCACCGACCGCCAGGCTGGTGCCGGGTTCGTGGGATCGCTCGCTCGAGTGGTGCGCCATGCTGGGTGCCATGAGCGCCGCTGACCTTCGCCGACCTGCCACCCGGCTTCCCCGCCGTCCACCTGGTGCCGAGGAGTTGTTCCGCGCCGACGCTCCACTCGTGACGCCGTCTGGTCATGGTCCGGAACCTGGCGAGATCACCGTGTACACCGACGGCGCGTGCCGAGGTAACCCCGGCCCGGGAGGTTGGGCGTGGGCGGTCGTGGACGGCCCGTTCGCCAGCGGTGCCGAGGCGCGTACCACCAACCAGCGCATGGAGGTGACAGCGGTGCTCCGGGCGCTCGGGGAGCTGCCCGGCCCGGTGCTGGTGGTGAGCGACTCGAGCTACGTGGTCAACTGCTTTCGGGATCGCTGGTGGCAAGGTTGGCAGCGCCGTGGCTGGCGCAACGCCTCCGGGCAGCCGGTGGCCAACCGGGATCTCTGGGAACCTCTCCTGGCCCTCGCTCTGGCGCCGGGGAGGACCGTCCGGTTCTCGTGGGTGAAGGGCCACGGTGGGGATCCGATGAACGAACGGGTGGACCGTCTGGCCACCGAAGCGGCCGACCGCCAGGAAGGCACGGCCGGGCGGCGTTGGCCTGGTGGCCCACCCGCCTCGTAGCATGCGCGCCATGGAGCTCACGGGAACATCAGCCATCATCACCGGTGGAGCGTCGGGCCTCGGCGCTGGCACCGTCCGGACACTGTGCGGCTTGGGGGTGCGCTGCACCGTCTTCGACCGAAACGAGGGGGGAGCCAAGGCTCTCGCCGACGAGCTGGGGACCCTGGCCGACTACGTGGCAGGCGACGTCACCAACCCTGAGGACTGCCAGCGGGCCGTGGACCAGGCGGCAGTGGGTGGGAACCTCCGGGTGGCGGTGAACTGCGCTGGCACCGGCTGGGTCGGGCGCGTCATCAACAAGGACAACACCCCCCACGACTTGGGTGCCTTCCGGTTCATCTTGGAGCTGAACGTCATCGGGACCTTCAACGTGATGACCCGGGCAGCCTCGGCCATGGCCCAGCAGGACCCGCTGGAGGGGAACGAGCGTGGTGTCATTGTGAACACCGCCTCCGTGGCAGCGTTCGACGGCCAGATCGGGCAGCTGGCCTACTCCGCGTCGAAGGGTGCCGTGGTCGGCATGACCTTGCCGGCGGCACGCGATCTCTCTGTGGTGGGGATCCGGGTCCTCACCATCGCACCGGGGCTGTTCGACACGCCACTGCTCGGGATGCTGCCCGAAGAGCAGCGCCGGGCACTTGGCCAGTCGGTGCTCTTCCCGAAGCAGCTCGGCGCGCCCGCGCAGTACGGTGCGCTGGTCGCGCACATCGCGCAGAACAGCTACCTGAACGCCGAAGTCATCCGCCTCGACGGCGGGATCCGGATGCCTCCGAAGTGATCGGTCCGGGGCGTCCGCGCTGCGCCGACCGGTAGGCTGGCCGGCGCGGGCGCCACCCCGGTCGCCCGGCAGACGAGGAGGTGGTCCCCACGGGCGAGACAGCAGCGTTCGACGTGGTCGTCGTCGGCGGCGGTCCTGGTGGGTACGCCACTGCCTTGTACGGGGCTTCCGCTGGGCTCTCGGTGGCCGTGGTGGAAAAGGAGAAGGTCGGGGGCACGTGCCTGCACCGGGGGTGTATCCCAGCCAAGGAGTTCTTGGAGACGGCGGCTGTCTTTCGCACCGTGGCCGACGCCAAGGAGTTCGGCGTGCAGGCGGAGCAGCCGACAGTCGACTTCGCCGTGAGCCAGGCTCGCAAGCAGAAGGTCGTAGAGCAGCTCTACCGAGGATTGGCCGGGCTGATGAAGGGCCGGGGCATCACGACGGTACCTGGAACTGGCAGCCTGCTCGCAGGTCACCGGGTGAAAGTGACAGGGCCCGACGGCGAACGCGAGCTGAGCGGTCGCCACGTGGTCCTCGCAGCCGGCTCGGTACCTCGCACGATCCCCGGTTTCGACGTCGACGGGACCGTGGTCATGACCTCGGACGAGGTCTTGGATCTGGAGCGCCTGCCGGCGTCCGTGGCGGTGATCGGCGGCGGTGCCATCGGCTGTGAGTTCGCCTCGATGCTGGCCGACCTGGGCAGCCAGGTGACGGTGCTGGAGGCCCTCGACACCCTGCTGCCGGGTTGTGACGAGGACGTGGTGGGCGTGGTGTCTCGTGCGTTCCGCAAGCGAGGGATCACGGTGCACACCGGCGTCGCCGTCCACGACCATCAGCCGACGGGATCGGGCACCGTGGTCTCCTTCGGGGACGGGCAGCACGTGACCGCCGACGCCGTCGTGGTAAGTGTCGGGCGCCGCCCGGCGACCGATGGACTGGTGGCCGACGGCGCCGGCGTGGAGATCGACGGCCGCGGCTACGTGGTGGTCGACCCGTTCCAGCGCACCACGGCGGAGGGGGTATGGGCGGTGGGCGACGTCGTGCCGACCGCCCAGCTGGCCCATGTCGGCTTCGCCGAAGGGATCGTCGCCGTCAAAGGGATCCTGGGCGAGCCGGCCGTGCCGGTCGACTACACCCGAGTGCCGTGGGGTATCTACTGCCAGCCCGAGGTGGCCTTCGCCGGGTTGACCGAGGCAGCTGCCCGCGAAGCCGGGTTCGACGTGGTCGTGAAGAAGGATCCGTTCGGGGGCAATAGCCGGGCCCGTATCATCGGGGAGACCGATGGCCTGGTGAAGGTGGTGGCCGAGCGGGGCGCCGATGGTCGAGCCGGGCGGATCCTCGGTGTCCACATGGTAGGTCCGTGGGTGACCGAGCAGCTCGGCCAGGGCTACCTGGCGGTGAACTGGGAGGCTACGGTCGACGAGGTCGCCGCGTTCGTCCAGCCGCACCCGACGCTGTCGGAGTCCTTCGGTGAAACCGTACTGGCCCTGACCGGAAGGGGGTTGCACGTTGCCTGATGTCGTCATGCCGCAGCTGGGTGAGACCGTGACCGAGGGGACCATCACCCGATGGTTCAAAGCGGTGGGCGACGCCGTGGCCCGAGACGAACCGCTGTTCGAGGTCTCTACCGACAAGGTCGACTCGGAGGTGCCTGCTCCTGCTGCCGGCACGCTCGCGGAGATCCGGGTGGGCGAGGGAGACACCGTCGACGTCGGCACCGTGCTGGCGGTCATCGCCGACGGCGCGAGCAGCTCGGCGCCGCCCGCCGCCGGGTCTTCCGCGACGTCAGGACCGTCTTCCGCGACGTCAGGACCGTCCGCCGCTGGGTCTGTGCCTAGGGCCCCTGTCGCGCCCGCCCCCTCCCCTCCGGACCCTGCCGCACCCCCGGCTGCTCCAGCGACCCCGGCTGCTCCAGTGACCCCGGCTGCCTCGCTCGGCTCGGTGGCGGCCTCGGCACCGTCGTCTGGATCCCCGACGTCCTCCGAGCCATCAGAGCCGAGCGCCCCGAGCGCCAATGGGGCCGCTGAGGCCACTGCCCCAGCGCCGTCGGCAGGGCACGGTGCGACCAACGGCTCGACAGGCACCACCCTGCTGCTGTCCCCGGTGGTGCGCCGGCTGCTGGCCGACAACCACATCGACCCTGCCTCGGTGGTCGGCACGGGACCCGGTGGTCGCATCACGCGCTCCGACGTGCTCGGCTTCATCGACGCCCAGCGCAGCGGAGGTCAGCCCGCACCGCTGTCAGAACCCGGAACCGCCGGCGTGGCGATCGGCGCGCCGGCGAGCGCGCCAGCCCCCGCCCCTGCTCGCAGCGGTGCTGGCCTGGCTGCTGGCGCGGATCTCGGTGTCGGCGACGACGAGCTGGTGCCGTTCACCAACATCCGCCGACGCACAGCAGAGCACATGGTCCGCTCCAAGGCGACCTCGGCGCACACCTTGGTGGTGGCAGAGGCCGACTTCGAAGCGGTGGAGCAGGTGCGTCGTAGCGCTGGTGAGCGGTTCCGGGCCGAGGAGGGGTTCTCGCTCACCTACCTGCCGTTCGTGGCCCGGGCGACGGTCGAGGCCCTGCGGCGTTGGCCGAACTTGAACGCCTCGGTGGGCGACGATGCGCTCATCGTGCACCGGCGGATCCACCTGGCCATCGCGGTGGACCTGGCGTTCGAGGGGTTGGTGGCCCCCGTCGTCCACGACGCCGACGACTTGAGCGTGCGGGGGATGGCCCGCAGGATCCGTGACCTGGCCACCAGGGCTCGCTCCAAGCGGCTCAGCCCCGACGACTTGACCGGCGGCACCTTCACCGTCACCAACCCGGGACCCTTCGGCACCCTCATGACCGGGCCGATCATCAATCAGCCACAGGTCGGCATCGTCTCGACCGACGGGGTCAAGCGCCGGCCGGTGGCCGTCGCGCTCCCCGACGGGAGCGAGGCTGTCGCTATCCACTCCGTGGGCCTGCTCTCGCTCACCTGGGACCACCGTGCCGTCGACGGCGCCTATGCCGCGGCCTTCGTGCACGAGGTCGCCGAGCTGCTCTCCACCCACGACTGGGTGGCCGAGCTCTGAGCCGGGTACCTGCGCAGGTGCCGGAGCTCGGTTCGGCGTCAGCCGGCGACGAGGTACTGGCGCCCTCGCCCTTGGTGGTGACGCCTCGTGCGTCGTCGGGGTCGAATCCGATGCCGGCGTCCAGCAGTGCCGGCAACGACGCACTGCCAACGGCTGCATGTACGGTCGATCCCGACGCTGCGGGCCATGTGCTGCCGGCCGTGTCGGCAGCCGGCGCTCAGGCATCGGGAGTGCCTGGCATGTCGGAGGACCGCCACCCGGTCGGCTTGCGGGTTCGAGTCCTCGGTCGGGTGCCCTACAGGGAGGCGCTCGCCCTCCAGCACGCCCTGCATGCCGAACGAGGCCCTGGCTACCTGCTGGTGCTGGAGCATCCCCACGTCGTCACCCTGGGGGCACGGGCGGACCCGGCGCACCTGCTGGTGGACGTGGAGGCCGCCGGAGCCGAGCTGGTTCGCGCAGACCGGGGTGGTGACGTCACCTATCACGGTCCCGGGCAGCTGGTGGCCTACCCCATCGTCGACGTGGCCATGGAGCCCGGTGCCATCCCCGCGCACGTGCACCGGATCGAGCAGGTGGTGATCGACACCTTGGCAGAGCTCGGCGTGGCTTCGGGTCGCCTCGAACGCCATCCTGGGGTATGGGTGGACCCCGACGGGTCGCACCCCCGGAAGATCGCTGCTGTCGGGGTGAAGGTCACCCGCGGCCGATCCATGCACGGGCTCGCCTTGAACGTCGACCCGGACATGGCCTGGTTCGAGCGGATCGTGCCGTGCGGCATCGCCGACAAGGCTGTGACCTCGCTGGCCGACGAAGGGGTGAGGGCCACCTTGACCGAGGTGGCCGACGTGCTTGTTGGAAAGGCGCTGGATCAGTGGTCGCGAGGCGGTCGAGTCGACGATCAGCGGGTGGCCTGGTCGGCCGGGCGGCGCCGCTCGTCGGGTGCCCGGGCCGGTGGCGCGAACGGTGATGCTGGTGCTGCCCGGGCTGGCAGCGCGCGCAGCGACGCCGAGGCTGCCGCCACCGGGGATGCACCAGATGTTCGCGCCCCACGAAGGGATGGCGCCGGCGGTGCCCCACGGGGTGGCGCCGTCGGTGCCGCTGCTGGCGCCCAGCGAAGAGGCGCCGAGACCCTCGACGTCGGAGGTGGGCACGGCAGAGGCGGAGCTGTTCCCGGGATCCCTGTCGTGGCTGCCGGTGCGCCGCCCGGGGAGCGAGCCCGCCTCCGGCTCCGCCAAGCCGGTGTCGACCCGAGCGGCGCGCTGCCCGTGTCGGCCAGGAAGCCGCCGTGGTTGCGGCTCCCGGCGGTCATGCGCGACCCCTACCTGGCACTGGGCCGGACCATCCACCACCTTGGCCTCGTGACGGTGTGCGAGGAGGCCGGCTGCCCGAACATCTTCGACTGTTGGGCCGAAGGTACCGCCACCTTCATGATCAACGGCGAGCGTTGCACCCGGAGCTGCGGGTTCTGCCTGGTCGACACGCGGCGCCCAGGGCCTGTGGACCCTGGTGAGCCCGAGCGCGTGGCGCAAGCGGTCGCCGAGCTCGGTCTGGCCCATGCGGTGGTGACCGCGGTGGCCCGAGACGACCTGGCCGACGGGGGTGCAGCCGGGTTCGCTGCCACCATCGCCGCCATCCGGCGGTGGTGTCCGACGACCACGGTGGAGGTGCTCGTTCCCGACTGCCGCGGGAGCCCCTCTGCGTTGCGCGCCATCCTCGATGCCGGCCCTGACGTGCTCAACCACAACCTGGAGACGGTGGCCAGGTTGCAGCGTGCGGTGCGCCCGTCGGCCGGCTATGCCCGCAGCTTGGCCGTGCTCGCCCGGGCCAAGCGCTACGGGTCCACCACCAAGTCCGGTCTGATGGTGGGGTTGGGGGAGACGCCCGCCGAGCTGGCCGGGGCGCTGTCCGACCTGCGGGCTGTGGGCGTCGACATCGTGACGGTGGGGCAGTACCTGCGCCCGAGCGTCCGTCACCTGCCGGTGGCTCGGTGGTGGACCCCTGCCGAATTCGAGGAGATCGCCGCCCTGGCCTGGTCCATGGGTTTCACGCACGTCGAAGCCTCCCCGCTCGCCCGTTCCAGCTACCATGCCCGCAGCGGCGCCGAGGCCGCCGCTCGTGCTGCTGTACCGGCGGGGACGTCCCCGGTGGCGACGTCTGCAGTGGCGATGCCCCGGTGACAGCGCCCCAACGAGTGGCGGCGTCCGCAGTGGCGACGTCCGCAGTGGCGATGCCCGCAGTGGCGGCGTCCGCAGTGGCGATGCCCGTGGAGACGGGGCGTCGATGACGGGTCTCAGCCGTCCGCGGCCGGCGAACGGCTCTGGTGGTGGCCGGGACTTGACTGCCACGGCTGGTGCCCGATCTGGTTCGGCCGCAGCTGCTCGTGGGCACGAGGCCGGATCCGAGGTCGCTCCGGGCCGCACCTGGGAAGGTGCTGTGGGCGTCGACAGGCTGCACCGGGCCAGAGCGGATCGGATGGCGGCGGTGCGCCAGGAGATGGCGGCCCACGGGATCCAGGCGCTTCTGCTGTCGCACGGTGCGGACCTGCCTTGGCTGACCGGTTATCGGGCCATGCCGCTCGAACGGCTCACCATGCTGGTGCTCCCCGAAGACAGTACGGCGGTGCTGGTGCTGCCCGAGATCGAGGCACCTCGGGTGCCCGATCCGGGCGGGTTGTTCGAAGTCCGGCCGTGGGCGGAGTCCGAGGATCCGCTGTCGTGGGTGGTCAGGGCCCTTGGCGTCGCGGGGACCACTGCGAGCCGGCGGAGTGTTGGGCTGCGTCTCGGGGTGTCCGAGCGGGCCTGGGCGCTGCACCTCTTGGCATTGCAGCAGGTGATGCCCGGAGCGTCGTGGGTTCCGGCCAGCCGGGCCACCGGAGCCCTGCGGGCTGTCAAGGACACCGCCGAGGTGGCCGCGCTGCGCGCTGCGGCGCTTGCAGCCGACGAGGTGGCCAGGGCTCTGCAGGCTGGTGAGGTGCCCATGGTGGGGCATAGCGAGGCTCGAGTGTCTGCGGTGATCGCACGGCGGCTGATCGAGGCCGGTCACAGCGAGGTGAATTTCGCCATCGTGGCCAGCGGACCCAACGGGGCCAGCCCCCATCACGAGGCCGGTGATCGGTCCCTTGGCAGCGGGGATCTGGTGGTATGCGACTTCGGCGGGTCCCTCTCCCTCGCCGGCGACGTCGGCTACTGTTCGGACACCACGCGGACCCTGTCGCTCGGACCCCCGCGGGCGGAGATCGCCGAGGCCTACGCCGTGCTCGAGGAGGCCCAAGCAGCTGCGGTCGCCGCCGTGTCCCCTGGGGTGACTGCCGAGTCCGTCGACGCGGCGGCACGCAAAGTCATCGCGGACGGCGGCCTGGGGGACCGGTTCATCCATCGGACCGGGCACGGCATCGGCATCGAGGAGCACGAAGATCCCTACGTGGTTGCCGGCAACCGCACCCCCCTCGTTCCCGGGCATGCCTTCTCCGTCGAGCCTGGCATCTACGTTCCGGGCCGCTACGGCATGCGCCTCGAGGACATCGTGGTCGTCACCGAGTCCGGCGTGGAGGTCCTGAACCGTTCAGCGCGGGATCTGGTCGTCGTCGACAGCTAGCGGGCTGGCTGGCGACGCTCAGGCGACGAAGTACTTGGCTCGGGGGTGGTGGCAGACGAGGGCAACTGTGGTCTGTTCCGGGTGGAGCTGGAACCCTTCGCTCACCGTCACGCCGACCGCCGCGCCGTCCAGGATCGCCACCGCCTTGGCGTTGTCGGACAGCTCGGGGCACGCCGGATATCCCCACGAGTACCGTCCTCCCCGGTACTGCTGGCGGAACAGGCCGATGAGGTTCGGCCCGTCCTCGCCGGCGAACCCCCACTCCTCGCGGATCCGGCGGTGCCAGTACTCGGCGAGCGCCTCTGCCATCTCCACGCCGAGGCCGTGGAGGTGGAGATAGTCGTTGTAGCGGTTCTCGGCGAAGAGCCGGGCTGCCTCGGCAGACACCGCCGAGCCCACGGTCACCAGCTGGAGCGCCGCGTAGTCGGCCTCGCCGCTGTCGACGGAGCGGAAGAAGTCCGCGATGCACAGCCACGGCGCCTTGCGCTGGCGGGGGAAGGTGAACCGGGTCAGCTCGCCGTGGCGGTCGTCGTCGGTGAAGAGCACCAGGTCGTCGCCGTCGGAGTTGGCGGCGAAGTACCCCCACGCCACCTGGGGGACGAGGAGATCTTTTGCTTTGGCGGTGTCGAGCTCGTGGCGCAGCACTGCGCTCACCCGCTCCTTGAACGCCGAGTCGTCTTCCCCGGCCTCCGGACGGTACCCCCACTGGTTGCGGAACAACGAGGTCAGGTTGAGGTACCCCGCTATGTCGTCGAGGGGGATGCCCTTCGCTAGCCGGGTACCGAGGAAGGGTGGTACGAACACCGGGTTGTCGGTGGCCGCCTCGGGAGACCGGGCTGGCACGGGTTCTCCAGGGGCTGGCTGCTCGCTGCGACGTGGTGGCAGCTTCCGGCCGCCGACCTCACGTCCGAAGGCGGGATCGTCTTCGCCTGAGCGCGCCAGCTCCATCAAGCGGTCCATGGTCCGAAGACCCTCGAAGGCGTCCTTGCCGTAGAACACCCGGCCGCGGTACACCTGGCGCAGGTCGCGTTCCACGTACGTCCGGGTGAGCGCTGCACCGCCCAAGATGACCGGCACGTGGGCGAGGTTCCGGTCGTTGAGCTCGACCAGGTTCTCGCGCATGACGAGGGTGGACTTCACGAGCAGGCCGCTCATGCCGAGCGCGTCGGCGCGGTGACGTTCGACGGCCTCGACCATCTCGCCGATGCCGACCTTGATCCCCAGGTTCACCACCTCGTAGCCGTTGTTGGTCAGGATGATGTCGACCAGGTTCTTGCCTATGTCGTGGACGTCGCCTTTGACGGTGGCGAGCACTACGGTGCCCTTGCCGCCCTGGTCGCTGCGCTCCATGAGCGGCTCCAGGTAGCCGACCGCGGCCTTCATGGTCTCCGCGGACTGCAAGACGAACGGCAGCTGCATCTCCCCCGAGGCGAACAGCTCGCCGACGGTCTTCATGCCGGCCAGCAAGATGTCGTTCACGATGGCCAACGGTGCGTGCCCGGCGTCAAGGGCCTGGCGAAGGTCGTCGTACAGGCCGGTACGGTCCCCGTCGATGATCCGTTGCACCAGGCGCTGCTCGACGGGCCAGTCGGATCGGTCCTCGACCGTAGCGGTGGTGGTGCTCACGCCCTCGAACAGCTGGAGCAGCTCGGCGAGCGGGTCGTAGCCGTCGCGCCGACGGTCGTAGATGAGGTCCGAACAGACCTCTTTGGTCCGGTCGTCGATCCTCGAAAGCGGCAGGATCCGAGCGGCGTGGACGATCGCGGCGTCGAGCCCGGCGGCCACGCACTCGTGGAGGAACATGGAGTTGAGCGCGTGGCGGGCTGGCGGGGTGAGCCCGAAGGAGACGTTCGAGAGCCCGACGATGGTCGACACGCCGGGCAGCTCCGCTTTGATCCGGCGGATGCCCTCGATGGTCTCGATGCCGTCGCGGCGGCTCTCCTCCATCCCCGTGGACAGTGGCAGCACGAGCGGATCGAAGATGAGATCCTCGGGGGCCAGGTGGTAGCGCTCCACGGCGATGTCGTAGATCGCTTTGGCGGCGCGGACCTTCCACGTCGCTGTCCGTGCTTGGCCGTCGGTGTCGATGCAGGTGCAGACCACCGCTGCCCCGTGCTCGCGAGCGAGGGTGAGGAAGCGGTCGAGGCGGCTACCGGGCTCGTCGCCTTCTTCCAGGTTCACCGAGTTGAGCACGGACCGACCGCCGAGCCGTTCCAGGGCAGTCTCGACCACCGGTGCTTCGGTGGAGTCCACCATGATCGGCACGCTCGCATCGGTGGCGAAGCGGCGGGCCACCTCGGCCATGTCCGCGACGCCATCCGCGCCGGTGTAGTCGACGCAGACGTCGATGACATGCGCACCCTCGCGGACCTGCTCGCGGGCTACCGCCACGGTGGTGTCCCAGTCGGCGGCCAGCATGGCCTCGCGGAACTGCTTGGAGCCGTTCGCGTTGGTCCGTTCCCCGACCACCAGGAACGAGGTCTCCTGGTGCAGCGGTACCGCAGAGTAGATCGACGACACCGCCGGCTCGTGCTCGATCCGGCGCAGCGCAGGAGCCAGATCCCGGCAGCGCTCCACCACGGCCCGGAGGTGCTCGGGGGTGGTCCCGCAGCAGCCGCCGACGACGTGCACCCCGTGCTCCACCACGAACCGCTCGAGGTGGTCTGCCAGCTGCTCGGGGGTGAGGTCGTAGTGCATGGCGCCGTCCACCACCGACGGCAGGCCGGCGTTCGGTTGGACCACCACCGGCAGCGAGCTGTGGGCGCTCAGGTAGCGCACCGCCTCGCCCATCTCGGCGGGGCCGGTGGCGCAGTTCATGCCGATCAGATCTGGGCGCATCGGCTCGAGCGCGCACAAGGCGGCGCCGATCTCGGTGCCGGGCAGCATCCGGCCTGTCAGCTCGATGGTCACCTGGACCTGCAGCGGAACCCGGCGGCCGACTGCCACCATGGCTCGCCGGCAGGCGTTCAGCGCCGCTTTGGCCTGCAGGACGTCGAACACGGTCTCTACTACCAGCAGGTCCACCCCGCCTCGAAGCAGGGCGGCTGCCTGCTGCTGGTAGGCGTGACGCAGCTCGGCGTAGGGGATCTGCCCCAGGGTGGGGAAGCGCGTGCCGGGCCCGAGGTTGCCCGCCACCCACCGCAGCCGACCGTCGCGGGCGACTGCCGCGTCGACCTCGGCGCGCGCCACAGCGGCCGCGGCCAGGTTCACCTCCTCGACCCGCTCCGCGAGGCCGTACTCGGCCAGCACCACCGAGAATGCGCCGAACGCGTCGGTCTCCACCACCTCGCAGCCGACGTCGAGGAAGCTGCGGTGCACGGCGGCCACCGCGTCAGGTCGCGTGAGGACCAGGGCTTCGTTGCAGCCCTCGAGGTCGGGGCCGCCGAAGTCCTCAGCGGTCAGCCCGGCGAGCTGCAGGTTGGTGCCCATGGCCCCGTCGAAGATGACCACGCGCTCCCTGGCGGCCTCGAGATAGGCGGCTCCGGCAGGATCCATGGCCATGGCGTCCCAGGCCAGCACGGTGCTCGTGCCGCTGGCCTCGCGCCTGTCGGCACCATGCCGGGGAGCTGGAGAACCGGTCTCCCTGCTGCCAAGGTCGGATGTCATCTCTCTGGATCCCGCTCCTCCTCCGGTGGATCTGGCTCCTCCTCCGGTGGATCGGGTTCCTCCTCCGGTGGATCGGGTACCCGGTCGGGTGGATCCGGCTCCTCCTCCGGTGGATCTGGCTCCTCCTCCGGTGGATCTGGCTCCTCCTCCGGTGGATCTGGCTCCTCCTCCGGTGGATCGGGTTCCCGGTCGGGTGGATCTGGCTCCCGGTCGGGTGGGGTCGAGCTCGGATCTCCGTCGGGCGCTGGTGAGCCCGGGTCCCCGTCCGACGGGGCGATCCTGATCGGGGGCCATGGCTTACCACGGTACCGGGACTCGGGTTGGTTCGGCGCACGTGGGCGGTAGCATCCGGCGGTGGTCAAGATCTACACGAGAACCGGCGACGACGGGACCACTGGCCTGCTCTACGGCGGCCGCGTGGCGAAGTCCGCCCCGGCCATCGAGGCGAATGGCGCGGTGGACGAGGCGCAGGCCACCTTGGGGCTGGTGCGCGCTGAGTCCGAGCCGGGATCCGAGCTCCACGAGATGGTGGTGGCCTTGGAGCGGGATCTGTGGGTGCTCATGGCGGAGGTGGCTACCGCCGCGGACAACCGGCGCAAGCTGGTCGCCGGGAAGAACGCGGTCACCAGGGCAATGGTGGACGCCCTCGAGCAGCGCATCGACTCGCTCACCGGTCGCTTTGTGATGCCCACGGAGTTCGTGGTGCCCGGAGCGAACCGGATCTCGGCGCTGCTCGACGTGTCGCGCACCGTGGTGCGCCGTGCCGAACGCCTGGTGGTGGCTCACCCGCCGGCGCCGGACTCCCTGGTCGGGGAGTACTTGAACCGCTTGTCGGATTTGCTCTGGGCCATGGCTCGTTGGCAGGAAGGCGACGTCCACATGGCCGCTAGAGCCCGCCCATGACAGCCAGTGCCCCAACAACATCTCGAACGACGGCGGCCACTGCCCCCAGGTGACGGCCCCTGGCCCCAGGTGGCGGCCACTGCCCCCATGGGGCGGCTGTGGGCATGCTCGGCGCGCCTCGTCGGCGAGCAGCTGGATCGAACCCGAACGGCCCCGGTGCCGGCGAAAGGACGCAGATGACACAGACGCACGAGCACGCCCCCACGGGCGCTTCGGCACCGGACGAGACGGCGTCTGCCGGTTCGTCCATGGAGGCGGGCTCTCCGGCAGCCGGATCGTCGGTGGGTTCGTCGCCGGGATCGTCCTCGCCGGGATCGTCCTCGCCGGGATCGTCCTCGCCGGGATCGTCGTCGCCGGGATCGTCCTCGCCGGGATCGTCCTCGCCGGGATCGTCCTCGCCGGGATCGTCCTCGCCGGGATCGTCCTCGCCGGGATCGTCCTCGCCGGGATCGTCGTCTGGCGTGTCCTCGTCTGGGCCGACTCCTGCAAGGCTACGGGGTCCGCTCGTGAGGGCAGTCACCATGACCGACGACGGCCAGGTCCAATGGGGCGTTGGGGATGGGAAGCCCCAGGCCTCCGGTAGCCATGGCGGCGCGCCGGCGACCGACGGCGCTATGCCGGGTGACGACCTACCCGACCTGGTGGTCGTCCCGGTGCGCAGTGTCGGCGGTTCCCCGGCGCTGCTCGACGGGACGCCGACGACCGTGACGCTCGGCGACGAGCAGGTGGCCGTGGCGTTGGACGAGGTTCGCTCAGCTCGCCATCGGTTCACCGGTGCGACCGGCACGGTGCTGGCCATGGGGGCAACCGGGGTTGGGCGGATGGAGCTGGTGTTCGTGGGAGTGGGGGAGGAACGTCGTTTCGAACTGGACACGCTGCGGCAGCTGGGTGCCGGGACAGTGCGAAGTGCTGGTCGAGCGCCGTCGGTGCTGGTGGTGGTGCCCTCGTCGCTGGTGGCACAGGCTGGGGGTGCTGGGGCCATCGGGGTCGATGCCGAGCTCGCCGCCGGGCGCGCTGGCCGCGCGCTGGCCGAAGGTGTGATCCTCGCCAGCTACCGTTTCACGGCTTACAAGAGCGACGCTGGCGGAGCCGGAGCCGGAGCCGGAGCCGGAGCCGGAGCCGCAGCTGGAGCCGGAGCCGGAGCCGCAGCTGGAGCCGGAGCGTCTGACAGCGTGCGCGGTGGGGACACCCGCAGCGTGGTCGTGGCCGTCACCGGCGACGTGCCTCTGGACGCGGTGATCGACGGGATCGGCAAGGGCGTCCGTCTCGGCCAGGCGACGTGGTTCGCCCGCGATCTGGTGAACGAGCCGCCCAGCTCCCTCACGCCGAGCGCCTTGGTGGAGTGGGTGGAAAGCGAGCTTGCCGGCTCGCCGGACGTCGAGATGGAGATCTGGGACGAAGAGCGCATCGTCGATGAACGTCTTGGCGGCTTGCTCGGGGTGGCGCGCGGCTCGGCCGAGGCGCCGCGGCTGATCTGGGCCCGCTACCGGCCGGCGCAGCCGATCGAGGTCGACGGCGTGGTGCCCCACCTGGTCCTGGTCGGCAAAGGCATCACCTTCGACTCTGGCGGGCTGTCGCTCAAGACGGCTGCAGGTATGACGACCATGAAGACGGACATGAGCGGAGCGGCTGCCGTGCTGGCCGCTGTGTCGGCCTGCGGGGAGCTGGGGGTCGGAATCCAGGTGACGGCCATCGCTGCGGTGACAGAGAACATGCCCGGTGGGCGTGCCATCAAGCCTGGCGACGTGCTCCGGGCCCGGAACGGCAAGACCATCGAAGTGCTCAATACCGATGCCGAGGGCCGCTTGGTGCTCGCTGACGGCTTGTCGCTGGCGACCGAGCTTCAGCCCGACGCCATCGTGGACGTGGCCACGCTCACGGGCGCCTGCGTCGTCGCCCTCGGTGGGCAGATCGCGGGAGTCATGGGCAACGACGACGGCCTGGTGGCCCGGGTGCGGGCCGCGGCAAGTCGCGCCGGGGAGCAGACCTGGCCCTTGCCTTTGCCCGACGACTACCGGTCACACATCGACTCCGAGATCGCCGACATGAAGAACGTCGGGAAGAACGGGCAGGCAGGCGCCATCGCTGCCGCGCTGCTTCTGGCAAATTTCGTGGGAGAGACGCCGTGGGCGCATCTCGACATTGCTGGTCCAGCTCGTAGCGACGAGGATCGCGGCATCATGGCGAAGGGTGGGACAGGTTTCGGGGTGCGCACGCTGGTGTCGCTGGCGGAGCTGTTCGCCGTGCCTGCCGAGCGCTACGGCACCACGAGCTGACCTCGGTTGCGGGGATCGCCTCGGCTTGCTCCGGCGCGGCGATCCGGTCCCGGTCCCGGTCCTCAGGTAGTGCTCGTCAGCTGCGGTTTCGGGTGCAGCCGGCTCGGATGGTCACGGCGAGACGAGCGCTCGGCCAGATCGGCCCAGCGGGCATCTGCGAGCCGGCCGGCTCCTACCAGGTGCACCCGGTCGGCCCGGCCGAAGGCACGGCCCGGCCGTCCGGCTATGAGCACCATCTCCCCGTCACCCAGGGCCGTCCATACGACGTCAGGTGCCGGCGCATAGGCATCCGAGCTGCTGGTGAGCTGTTCCAAGGCGGTCATCGGTGCAGCAGGCTGCTGCTCCCGGCCTTCGTCCGGCGGCGAGGCGACCAGCTGCTCGGCCTCGGCCGGCTGCGACGACCTGGGCTCCTGCGACGTGGATCCTTCCGACGCGCTGTGCCCCTCTCCAGGGTGCCCCTCTCCAGGCGTGGCGGTGCCGGAGAGGGGCACCCTGGAGGCGGGGTGGACGATGGCGGCCTGCCGGTACCAGCGGGTACCGGTGACGTAGGCGCCGAGCCACGTGGCCGCCGGCGTGTCGCCGACAGCCGCTACCAATCGCCCGGTGTCCAGCTCCAAGACGGCTACCCACACGGCGTCGAGCTCGGCCGCGACGCGTTGCACGACGGTCTCCAGCACTGCCGCGTGGCTACGACAGTTCATGAGGGCCACAGCGCTGTCGTAGGCGGACACCCGCCGGTCCACCGGATCAGTCGGGAGCACACGGACCTCTTCGACCGACACGCCGTCGACCTCGGCGATCTCGTTCAGCAGCAGGGAGACATGCCGTTCGTCAGCCAGCTGCACCACGAACTCGTCGACTGCCTGCCCGCCATCGCGCCCGACGATGTCCACGGTGACCACGTCGGCGCGCACTGCACCGATCCGGCTGGCCACGGCGCCGAGGGCACCTGGACGGTCCGGAAGCGCGACGCGCAGCAAGAAGGTTGCCATGGCACCATGGTAGGGGACTGAAGTGAACGCTGTGTTTCGGCGGTGCGACATGTCGGTTACGCCTGCCGAAAGGCCGGCAGCTCTTGGGCGACAGCCCAGGTGACTGCGTCGCGGGCGATGGCTGGGTGGATCTTCCACCGAGCAAGCTGCTGCTCGGCCGAGGGTGGGTCCTCGCCCAGGCGAACCAGGCTGAGTGCCAGTTGGCGGGCCCGATCCCGAGGCTCGGTCGATCCGTGGACGCCGGACGTGTCGTGGACGCCGGGCGTGTCGAGGACGCCGGGCGCGTCGAGTCGGGGTCGTCGAGTGCACTGCTCGTGCAGCTGCTGCAGGCTCGGTGGCAGGCGCAGCAGGTGCCGGCGAGCCAGCGGAGGGAGCCGGCGGCGGACGGCGAAGGTCTGCTCGAAGCGCTGGGCCATGCCGAAGGTGACGCACCGTTCGAGCGCCCGCTGCAACGGAGCGTGCCGGCCGGTGCGGCCGCCGATGCCGAGCGCCGCCGCAGTCTCGTCGAGGGAGATGTCCAACCCGTCGGGGTGAGCAGCCAGCCACGCGGCCGCTCGCCGCAAGAACCAGGTCGTCGAGGGGCCGAGCACGCCCAACCAGAAGGTCTCCACGTAGCTGGACCGAGCATCGTGGCCCAGGCGATCGATCAACGGGTCGACCCAGGCGACGATGTGCAGCGTCTCGGGCCATGAGCCTCCACGGTTCCGGGCGCTGTCTCTGGCGACAGCAGGAGCGCGTACCGACTCCGGAGCCGTCACCGCGGCGACCGCCGTCAAAGCGACTGCCGCGGGGTCGAGCGGCGACGTGCTCCCCGCCGGTGAGCAGCCGTCTTCCTGCAAGAATCCTCGCGTGCCTGGTCCCGGCGTGGCTGGGCCTCGCGTGCCTGGTCCCGGCGTGGCTGGGCCTCGCGTGCCTGGTCCCGGCGTGGCTGGGCCCGGTGCGGGTGCGCTTGACGGCACGACTGGACTTGTCCGATCGGGATCGGCCCGCGGCCGGTCACGAGGCGGTGGCGGCGTCAGTACCACGGTATCGGTCATGTGGGTGCTTCTCCTGTGCTGTGGTCGGCGGGTGTCGGAGAGAGACGATCGGTGTCGACATCGACCAGCGTCATGGTCTTGGTGCCACGGGCAGCCACGCGATGGCTTGTCCATCGCGAATGGCTTGTTCTACGCACCGCCTGCCAGGGAACCGGAGCGCGTCACCGCGTCCAAGCGGTCCGGAACGCGTCACCGTGTCCAAGCGAGCCCAAGAACGACGTCGTGCTCTGCCTCCCGTGCTCTCTCGACCTACCCTGCCCTCTGGACCTTGCCGGTCAGCTTGCCGGCCACCTTGCACAGCGCGATGTCCAAGCTGCTCGACTCGGTCCCCGGCCTTGCCAGCAAGGTGATGTCACCCGCCACCCGCGACGCCCGGGCCCGCGACACCTATGAGAACCTCGGAGCCGAGGTCGTCATCGCAGGGTGGCCCAGGGCCCTGGCCGTGTGTCGCAGCCGATGGCTGAGCGGACGCGGGCGCACGGTCTGGCGGCCGCTACACGTGTCGGATGCGCCGCTTGACCTGGAGCGTCTTGAGCAGGTGGTGGATGTCGTCAGGGTCCGACGTGACGATCTCGCACCCCGGGCGATCCTTGGCCACAGGGGCTACCAAGGCGTCGAGAACGTCGGCCGGTGACACGTCTGCAACCCGATGGCCTACCGGTTCTTTGGGCACAGCGTCTTAGCCGAGCGGCCGCTCACGTGCAGCGAGTGAACCCGGCGCCTGTTGACCAGCCGATCGCGAGGCACCTCATCCACAGGGCTCAGCGCCTCGATTGGCCGGTTGAACAGGAGTTATCCGGGGCCGGAGCGAAGCTCCGGGCGGACCAATGTGTCCATTGGCCGGATAACGAGGGAGCGGCACGCAAGCGGAAGTGCATGCGCACGTGGGCGCTACCATGGGCTAGTGGCGAGCGATGACTGGGCCCGTGCCCGCGATGGGTTCGATCAAGCAGTCAGGTGGTTCGTACGCTGCGTCCCAGAAGGGGAGGGACGCTGGGAGGAGCTGGCACTGGGCGAGTGGTCGGTCCGCGACCTCGTAGGTCACACGAGCCGGGCGATGCTGACCGTCGAGGCGTACCTTGGCACGCCTGCCTCAGAAGCCGAGGTGACCTCTGCGGTCGAGTATTTCCGTCGCGTCCTTGCTTCGAGCGGAGATCCCGCCGCAGTCGCCCAGCGCGGCCGCGACGCCGGTGCCGCCTTGGGGGAGGATCCGGCCGGCGCGGTCCGCGAGATCTCCGAGCGCGTCCTCGCCCGGCTCCACGGCGAAAGCGGAGACGCTTTGTTGGCCACCCCGGCCGGTGGCATGCGCCTGGCGGACTACCTGCCGACGCGCACCTTCGAGCTCACGGTCCACACCTGTGACCTCGCGGCCGCATTGGGAGCACCCCTCGACGTGCCAGACCTGGCGGCTGTTGAGACTCTGGAGGTGCTGGTAGGACTCGCGTCACGGGCCAACCTGGCTGGACCGCTCCTGCTGGCCGCGACCGGGCGCCAGCCGCTCCCTGCCGGATTCAGCGTCCTGTAGCGTCCGTAGACCGACCTGCTTCCGGCAGTGCCCGGACGACGCGGCCTGCGCAGTGGGCCGAGGCGAGGCAGGCGGATAGTGACCGCGGCGCGGACCGTAGTCGGGGATCGATGCTCGTGGCGCCCCGTTCTCGTCACTCCAGGCCAGCTCTTACTACACTGCCCCAACCTAGGCGCTGTATTGCACCAGGCAACACACGTCTTCCTGCCGACCATCTCACAAGCCGAACGTTCTACCGGGTGCCTGTTCAGGGCCGCCCCGCATGACCGCCCGGTGAAGATTGTCGATGGTGCAGATCACAGATATTCCCACTTGGGGGTATCCACTTAGCCGGAGTAGACGCCTTTGGTACCCAAGATGCTGAGGTGGCCAACGTAGGAGACCACAAGATGCTGTGGTCACTCCGGTTAGATGGATACCCCTATTCCCACTTTCGATCACCGAACGTCCCCAAGCGGGTCATGGCGAGACGGCGACCAGTGGAGCTCGCCCGGGCTGCCTCGCGCGGAGGGTCACTACGAAGACCTGGGCGTGGAGCCTCCTTGGTGCGAGCCACCTTCGCCGAGCAGGCGGCGATCTCAGCGAGTCCTCGCGTACCCGGGGCCCCGTGGGCGTAGCTGCGCGCCGTGACGGCGCGTCCACGGGCAAGCCCGACACCAAGGTCGCCGAGCTGGCAGGTGCGAGCGGCCACCGGCTGCGGCTCGAGGCGCATACGTAGCGCATGTGCTCAGGTGCGCCCCCACGCACAGCACCGCGCCGGCACCCATGCCACGAGGCGTCAGTGGTCAGCCGCTGCGGGTCGAGCTGAGGACCTGGCGGTGGATCTCATCCCAGTCGCCTGGGTGGCCTACCGAGTCACCGCACTCGCCGGAATGCCCACCACGGTCGCCGGAGCCGGGGCCGCCGGAGCGGCCGGAACCGTGGTGACTGGAACCGAGGTGACTGGAACCGGGGCCGGAAGCCGCCTGGGCCTACCGAGTGACCGAATTCGCCGGAATGCCCACCACGGTCACCTGGGCCGGGACGGCCTGGACCTGGGCCACCGGAGCCGGGGCCACCGGAGCCGGGGCCGGCTCCGCCTGGCGATGCTTCCGCGGAATCAAGCCGAGATCGGAGCCGAGATCGCAGTCACCTGGCGATGATTCCGCGGAATCGCGCCAGGGCTCGTCGCCGTCACCTTGGAACAGACCGCTGTCCTGAAGCAGCTCGTCATCCCGGAGCAGCTCGTCATCCCGGAGCAGCTCGTCATCCCGGAGCAGCTCGTCATCCCGGAGCAGCTCGTCATCCCGGAGCAGCTCGTCATCCCGGAGCAGCCGTTCGTCCCGGAGCAGCCCGTCGCCTTGGAGCAGCCCGTCGCCTTGGCCCGACCACACTCCTTGGCCCGGCTCGTCGCCTTGGTGCGGCCACGCGCCATGGAGCAGCCCTTCGTCCCAGAGCAGCCCCTCGATCACGTCGCCGTAGGGCATCGGGCTCCCGTCCCAGTCGCAGTGGTAGCCCTCGACCTCTGGCTCTGGGCGGTCGTCTGTGGGACCGAGCACAGCGACCTCGGGAAGCACCCGGCCATCTCGGCGCACGAAGCAGAGCCCTCCGGTGCGCTCGTGAACTACCCGGTAGCCGCCTTCGTGGAGGCGGTGGTGGTGGTAGCCACACAGGCTCACCAGGTTCGAAAGCGCTGTCGCTCCGCCGTCTATCCAGTGCACGATGTGGTGCGCCTCGGTGCGGGTGTAGGTGCAGCCGGGGAACTGGCAGTGGCCGTCTCTGTGGCGAAGCGCTCTTCTGAGGGCTCGGTTGGGCCTGCGGGTGCGCCGCCCGAGGTCGAGCAGGCCCCCCGTCGCGTCCTCGGTCACCGTCACGACCGCGGAGTCACAGGCCACTCGCCTGGCGGTCTCCTTACAGAGCCCGGGGCCTCCTTCTATCTGGCAGAGCCCGGGCTCTTCGAAGATGCCCGGCTCGGT
>JAKAQW010000008.1:0-22575 GCA_021819525.1 Actinomycetes bacterium | reverse complement strand
CCACCCTGCTCCCCACCGCCACCGTCTTCACCGAGCGTCTCGGCGTCTACGAGCACGGTGACCAGGTAGCGGCGGTCGTCGCCGTCTGGATCGGGCTCAGCGAGGTGCGCTGCTCCAGCACCCACCAGCTCGAGAAGCGCATCTGCGCAGGCAGCTGCGTAGGCGTCGTAGGTACCTGCTGATCCGTCTGCTTCTTCGGCGCACAGGGCCTCGAGGCGCTGTTGGTCCACGAGGCGTCTCACAGAGGCATCGAGCACGCTACCGGTCTCTGGAGGAAGCCGGAAGCTCCCGACCACAGCGCCGTCGTCGTCGTAGTGCACATGGAGGTAGCGACTGCGATAGCGACGCTGCTCGGTGTCCTTCGATGCCTCGCGGGTGCGCCTGTAAGCACGGGTGAGCGCCTCGAGCTGCGCGGCGGTGCTGACCGTGGCCAGATCCACAAGGGCCTCTTCGGTAGCAGGGGTCGCCACCCGAGAGATCGCCCGTACCTGGGAGTACGACAGCGTCCCGGCGAGGAAGCGCTCTTTTACCACGACGAGGCTCTCGAGCGAGCGGGCGACACGTACCTGCTCACGTGCGGTCACGGGGCTGATCCCGCACTTCCACGACAGCCAGCTGGCCATGTCGTGGCACTCCCAGGTCTCCCAGGCCCTGCGCCGGTCGTACTCCGCCACGGCCAACAAGAACCGGCACGTAGATGCAGCAAGGCGCGCCGCGAGGCTCGAGAGCTCGTCTTCGAGCGCCTCCACGCTCAAAAGCGAGAGGGGGTCGGGCTCGGTATGGGCGCCGGTATGGGAGTCGGTGTGGGTGTGGGTGTGGGTGCGGGTGCGGGTGCGGGTGTGGGTGCCGGTCCCGGGCTCGGTGCCGGTGTCGGTGTCGGTGTCGGTGTCGGTGTCGGTGTCGCCCATCGCCTCATTTTACCAAACACATGTTCGTAAGAAGGCCGCTGTGAGGGCGGTCGCAGGGGAACCTGCAGCAGAGTGGGCGAGGCCACGAGAACCTGCAGCAGAGTGGGCGAGGCCACAAGAACCTGCAGCAGAGAGGGCGAGGCCACAAGCACCTGCAGCACAGCGGGCGAGCCCACGGGCGCCCGAGACCCGCCGTGCGCGAAGCACAGCCGTCTCGCACTCGGCCACCGTGGCGGTCGTTGTCACCGACGAGATGCTCGAGCACTTCGCCGTGGTGGCGCCCTGGGACGATCTGGCAGACGCTCTTCTGGCTCGCTACGGGGAGATGGCGTCGCGACTGGTGATGTACCTGGCGGAGGCCTCTATTGCAGAGGAGCCCAAGCTGCTCGGCCGCTGGGGGGAGGTGGCCCACGCCGTGCGCGCTGCGTGAGCCACCAAGGCCGTCGGCGAGCTGGGGACCTGTGCTTTGCGACCGCCACGGCGAGCCAAGCCCATGGCGTGCGAGACGGTCGGCCAAGCACCTGCAGCACAACCTGGCGCTGGCGGGTCGCCTCGCTGGTGGGGAGTTCCAGTGATCGAGCCTGGGGAGAGATCCGTGATCGTTCCCAGAGGATCCTCGATCGTCTGTCGACGCCGACAGACCTGCTCGCGGCTGACCCCGCAACGCTGAGAGCCGCCGGGCTCTCGCAACGCAAGATCGAGACCCTTCGCACCCTCGCCTCCCGCTTCGCGGACGGCTCCATCCGCTCGAACCAGCTTCACAAGATGTCCGACGGGGACATCGAAGGGCCCCTCAGCGCTCAACATCCCCGGCATCGGGGGGCCAGTTCAACCCGTCAGTGCAGCGCCGGCTGTCCATGGGCTGACAGGTATGTCCTGGTTACGCAAGAGGACGGTGGGGGCGGTGACGCTTCGTTCGTTCAACGAGGGCGGGTGGTCATGCGGCAGGGTGGCGTCGCCGGGGGGCTTTGCCCGGTGCCCGTCGAAGCTCCCTACCGCCGGCCGGGATCGCCCAGCCACGCAGGACTTGGTCCAGCCCTTCAATGAGACGGTGGTAGCTGCGCTCCAAGTCGCGGGGCATCGCGAATCCGCCGCCGGACTCGAGGGTGACGAAGCCGTGCATTGCGGCGCGAAGGGCGCGGGCCGCGTCGATGGCATCGTCTCCGGCCAACCCGTAGCCGGATAGGACGGCGAAGACCACGCGCAACACCGCATCAGATACAGCGGTGTGCTCGGCGTCGTCGGGGCCCGGAGCACGCACGGTCGCGGCGTACCGGCCGGGATGTGCCACAGCGAAGCTGCGGTAGGCATCGGCGGCTGCACGCAGCGCGTCGGTGCCGGCGCGCCCAACGGTAGCCTCAGCGAGCGTGTCGGCAAGCTCGCGGGTGGCCGCCACGGCCAGGTCGCGGCGCAAGCCGTCGAGGCTGGTGATGTGCTTGTAGAGGCTGGGGAGCTTCACGCCCAGGCGCTCGGCTACCTCGGCCAAGGTGAGATGCTCGAAGCCGATCTCATTTGCGATGGCGGCCGCCTGAGCGACCACGACCTCGCGGGACAGTCCGGCCCTAGCCACGCCGGATCGACCGCTCGGCGGGTGACACAGCGTGCGGGATAGCAGCGTGCGGGATAGCAGCGTGCGGGATAGCAGCGTTGCCGTCGCGGTGTGGTAGCCTTTGCTCGACGCTTGTGTAGGCGACGAAGAAGGAGGTGGGTCATGAGCTCAGAACCTCATAGTTCCCAACCTCCGCAGCCGCGCCCCGGCGTCTCCAAGCGCTTCTCCTGAGCTGATCAGGTCCGCTCCGACGCGCAGGCGTCGGGGGCGCTGCGTTCCCTTGTCGATCTCTTGCAATAGGGGCGATCCAGCCTCACTCGTCGCAGTGAATTGGATAGCCCGTTCTTTCAATTTCCGGTGACGCCGCCGCGTGTGGCGTCACGTCGCTGATCCCCACTGCGGGCACTCCGGCTACCGCGCCGCGCCTGTGCCCGCACCCTACTTCGCTCTGTTCGGAAGGAGGTGTCTCGTGAACTCGCGTGACTCCACCGCAGTCGTCCTCGACGAGGACATGGACTTCGCTCCCGCTGTGCTCGACCCGGCGCACATCGGCGACATCGAAGGCGCTCTCGGGACCGTCTCGATGTGCGATCACACCGATCGGCGCTCCTGGAAGCGCCGCCTGCTCACCTTCGCCGCGATCATGGGCCCCGGGCTCATCGTCATGGTCGGTGACAACGACGCCGGGGGCGTCCAGACCTATACCCAGGCCGGGCAGCGATTCGGCTACAGCCTCTTGTGGGTCATGCTCTTGTTGCTGCCCGTGCTCCTCATCGCCCAGGAGATGGTGGCCCGCCTGGGCACCGTCACCGGCGTCGGTCACGCCCGCCTCATCCGGGAGCGCTTCGGGCGGGCGTGGGCAGGCTTCGCCGTGTTCGACCTGTTCCTGCTGAACTTCTTGACGCTGCTCACCGAGTTCATCGGGATCTACTTCGGTCTCGGGTACTTCGGCGTGCCGAAGATCTTGAGCGTGAGCGTCGCCGGCGTGATGCTCTTCGCCGTCGCTGCGACGGGGCGGTTCCGCTGGTGGGAGCGGTTCATGTTCGCCGTGATCCTCGGTGGCTTCGTCTTCGTCCCCGCGGCGCTGCTCGCCCATCCCCACTGGGGGCCGATCGGGTACCACTTCGTGGTGCCCGGCGTCGCCGGGGGGATCTCCGGATCCGCCATCTTGTTGATCGTGGCGATGGTCGGCACGACCGTCGCGCCCTGGCAGCTGTTCTTCCAGCAGTCCAACGTGCTCGACAAGCGCATCAGCCCCCGCTGGCTCAACTACGAGCGGCTCGACACCTTCGCAGGCGGCGTGCTCACCACCGTTGCCGCCGCAGGCATGATCGTGTTCGGCGCCGCGCTCTACCAGACCAAGGCGTTCGGGCCGTCGGCCAGCTACGTCGACTCCGGCTGGTTCAACCACGCCATCGCCGTCACCCTCGGACCGGTGGCCGGAGGGATCGCCGCAGTCATGCTCGTGTTCGCCGCGCTCGTCGGGGCGGGTGCAGTGTCGCTGTCCACCTCCTACGCGTTCGGGGACACCTTCAACCGGTTCCACTCACTTCACCGCACGGTGCGGACCGCACCGGTGTTCTACGGCGCCTACGGCGTCCAGATCGTGGTCGCCTGCCTGGTCGTAGCGCTGGGAACCAACGCCTTTCTCGGCACCGCCACCCAGTACGTCCAGGTATTGGCCGGGATCCTGCTCCCCTCGGCTGTGCTGTTCTTGGTGCTGCTCTGCAACGACACCGACGTGCTCGGACCGTGGGTGAACGGTCCGGTGATCAACTTCTTCGCCATCACGATCGTCTCGGTCCTCGTCGTGCTCTCCCTCGATCTCACCATCAGCACCCTGTTCCCGCAGATCAACGGCGTGATCTTGACCGAGATCTGCTTCGCCGGCACCGGCGCGCTCGGTGTGGTCCTCACCCCCACCATCTTTTGGGCGAAGCACCGCCGGATCGCCCGGGGCGAAGCGGTCGACCCACGCGCCGCGGTGAGGAGCCTCGACCGCAAAACCTGGCGGATGCCACGGCTCGACCAGCTGCCCAAGCCCCGCCAGACCCTGCTACGCAAGGCAAGCGTCTACAGCCTGCGGGCCTACGTCGTGGTCGCGGTGGTGATTGTCGGGGTGAAAGTCTTCAGCCCCTTCGTCCACTGAACCACGGATCCGAACGGGCCGTGCCATGGACACCTTCGCCCTGGCCGTGCCGTGGACACCTTCGCCCTGGCCGTGCCGTGGACACCTTCGCCCAGCCCGTGCCGTGGACACCTTCGCCCAGCCCGTGCCGGTCGCCACCCTGGCCGTGTTCTCGGGTCGCGCCGGCGTCGCGCTGGCGCTCGCGCACGGCTCCGCGGCCCGCTGGCACCGACGCAGCAGCGGAGGCTCGATGCGCTGCTCAATCGCTGTAGTGGTGCGCGGTCAGCCCGTGGGGATCGGTCCCGGTGGCTACCGGGTCTGTGTGGATGGTGGCGTCGGCGAGCCGGTGGACGTGGTGGAGAAGCCGGTGACGGACGTGCTCGGCTATGTGGTGGGCCTGTGACACGTGCAGGTTGCCGTCGACGGTGAGGTTGAGCTCGGCCCGCAGCTCGTGGCCGATCCATCGGACTCGCACGTTGTCGACGTGACGCACTCCGTCCACGTCGGCCGCCTCGTGCTCCACCTGGTCGACAAGGGCCGGATCCACGGCGTCCATCAGCCTGCGGTAGATGTCGCGGGCAGCACCTCGCAGCACGCCAAGGATGACCACGGTGATCGCCAACCCGACGATCGGATCCGCGAGGCGCCAGCCGAGCGACACGCCAATCGCTCCGACGACTACGGCGAGACTGGTGAACCCGTCGGTGCGCGCATGGTGGCCGTCGGCCACCAGCGCCGCCGAGCCGATGCTCCGGCCTACGCTGATGCGATAGCGCGCCGCAAGCTCGTTGCCGACGAAGCCGATCATCCCGGCAGCCGCTACCCAGTCGAGGTTGGTGACCTGCTCGGGATGGACGAACCGGCTGGCCGCCTCCCAGGCGGCGATAACCGCTGAGGCGGCGATGACCAAGAGCACAGCCAGGCCGGCGAGGTCCTCGGCCCGCCCGAACCCGTAGGTGTAGCGCCTGGTCGCGGCCCTCCTGGCGATCAGTAGCGCCACTCCGATCGGCAGCGCCGTGAACGCGTCGGCGAAGTTGTGGATGGTATCGGCCAACAGCCCGACCGAGTTGCTGATCGAGAACACGATCAGCTGCGTCACGGCAGTCACCAGCAAACCCACCAGGCTGATGATCAGCGCACGCATCCCGGCTCTACTGGCCATGAGCGAGTCGTCCAGGGAGACCGCGTGGTCGTGGCTGTGACCACCGACCAGCCCGATGACGAAGCCAGCCGGACCGCTCCGATGACGGTGCTCGTGCGCATCGCCGTGGCCGTGGCCGTGGCCGTGGGCATCTTGGCGATGAGGGTCTGTGCCCTCGTGACCCAGGGCGTCGTCGTGGCCGCTCATGCGCCCGCCTCGTCGGCCAGGCCGCCGTGCTCGAGGTCACTGCCTCCCGCGACATGCTGGGCGTGGGAGAGCGCCTCGGCGACCAGCGCCCGGACGTGCGCGTGGTCACAGGAGTAGAAGATGAAGTTGCCTTGCCGACGGGTTGTGACCAGGTCGAGCCGCCGGAGCTGGCGGAGGTGTTGGGACACGGCGGAGGCGCTCGCGCCGACGTGATCGGCAAGCTCGTTCACCGAGTGCTCGCCGTGGAGCAGCGCCCACAGGATCCGCAGCCGGGACTCGACGGCCAGCGCCTTGAGCAGATCGGTCGCGGAGGCGAACCACGCCGCCGGTGGCAGGTCCTCTACCTGATCCTGCGGTGACAGGTCCTCTACCTGATCCTGCGGTGACAGGTCCTCTACCTGATCCTGCGGTGGCGAGTCCTCTATCTGAGTGGTCATGCGGATACCCTACCGCTATCTGAGTACTGATGCGGATAGTGGAGACGGGCGCTTGCCCTTCCGCGCAGAACGATCCGTCTCGGCCGGCCGCCACTTCTGCTCGCGAAGCACGAGACGAGCGCCGATCGGCTCTGGGGCGTCTCGGTCTTCGTCGCCAGTGCGACGCACGGTGATGGCATCGGGTCGGCGGACCTATCGGGCGACCCACCCGGGAAGGGCTGACCCATCCTCGCACGTGCCGGCGTCTTTGCGGCCGGGGGTGTCGTTCGCCCAGGGGGACTGCATGTCGCCCGCCGTCATTGCCCAGGCCACCATGCCCGCCGCGCGGGCGATCGCCTGCCCGGCGGCAGCCCGCACAGCTTGCGCGTCGGGCCGCTCCCGCCACGGCACCGCCCGCACCAGCGCATCTCCGACCGTTCCGAAATCTGTCTCATCTGTCACGACCGACGAGTACAGCCTTCGGAGCCACCTGCTGCCAGGTGGCGGTGACGGTCCTACCCAGCTCGGAGCAGGTGGCGTCTTCGCAGTTCAGCCAGGGTCACCTTGGCGTGGGCTTTGCCGAGACGGGCCGCCGAGCGCCGCCAGCGCTTGGAAGGTGCCCGGCCCCTGGCGGGGCCGGCCCGGCGGGAGCATTGCGCCTGGAGCCGGGCCATGCGTCGGTGGTACTTCGACAGATGCTTGGGGTTTTCGACCACCCTCGCCGGTAGAGACCACGGCCAGAGCCTTCACGCCCATGTCGACCCCCACAGGCGGCCCAGGCGCTGCCCGATGGTCGGCCCGCTCCACCTCGCATCCGAAGCTCACGTACCAGCGCCCGGCGCTCTCTGGCACCGTGGCCGAGAGCACCCGGGCAGCCCCGGCGGCGAGGAGCCCGGCCAGCTTGGTGGTCGGCTCCTTGGTGGTGCACCGTGCTCAGGCTCGCCGGGGACCGCTACGAAGATGACGCCCGGGTCCTGGGCACTGCCGCCTACGCCACGGAGGACCCCTTCTCCATCCGCGTGGTGCCGGCCGAATTGCTCGGCACCCTCCCCAGCCGAAGGCTGATTCGGGCAGAACCGGCGCCGCGGTGGCCCAGTTGGAGGGTGGCGCTCGACAAGTGGGACAGACCGTAGGTAGGCAAACGACAGCCGTCTGGCGCCAGTGGCCCGAGCACGACCTCGCATCGCGCCAGCGGTCACCACCTCCCGTAATGGACCATGCTCGCCAGGTCGCGCCTCGGCCGGGACAGCGAAGACGACGGCGGATCGTCGCCCCCGGCCTCACCGAGCAGCACCGAGCCGACATACCGCCATCCTGGGGGGGTGCCCAGGCGGTCGAGCAGTGGTTCCTCGCCTCGGAAATTGCCGAGGAAGCAGGCACCCAGACCGTTATCCACCGCGGCGAGGAGGATGCTCATCACGACGTGGCCGGCATCTACGAACCAGTAGGGGACTGGCCAGCTGTTCGCCGGGTCGGCGCTCGGCACCCGGCTGGGCCGAGGCGGAGGAGGCGCCAGTGGCTCTGGCGGCGGGGGTGCTTCCGGCGTCGCAGGTGCTTCCGGCGTCGCAGGTGCTTCCGGCGTCGCAGGTGGCTCCGGTGGAGGTGGCGCCAGTGGCTCTGGCGGCGGGGGTGCTTCGGGCGTCGCAGGAGCATCTGGCGGCGGGGGTGCTTCGCCAGGCCAGCCCAGACCCGAGGCCTCCTTGTCCGGTTCGCTGTAGCGATCGATGTAGCTGAGGGGATTGGTCAGGACCACGACTGCGACCGGCGCTCGTGAGAGCCCGGGCCAGCGTCGTGCCCGTCGTCGCCACGGCTCGGTGGTGGTGGTCTCCCACAGCAGCTTGGTCTGCTGCGGCCCGCGGAGCACGACGAGTGCCGACCCGTCGGTGCTCCCCGCGCTCGGCGCCCGCAGCGCGCTGGCAAGGACCTGGGTGAGCACGTCTTCGGGCACCGGTGCACCCGAGAAGCTGCGCACCATGTGCCTCTTCCGTACAGCGGTCTGGAGCTCCACGGTGCCTCTCTGTTCGCCTGGCAGCCAGGTCGTGCGCTTCGAAGGGTCGCCTCGCCTGGCAAGGTCGTGCACTACGAAGGGTCCCCTGGCACGGTAGTGCGCTCCGAAGAGTCAGGCATCCACCGGCCTGGAATGCCGACCGATCTGGTAGGGTTTATAGGTGACCGTGCTCGGCGTCCCGGTGACGTCGAGCCCAGCACGTCCGACGCGATGAGAGGGAGGTCGTGGCCATGCCCACGTCTCGTGAGCTGTTGAACCAGGCCAGAGCCGAGATCCGCGAGGTGGAGCCGGCGGTGGTCGAGCCCCGCTTGGGCGAGGTCATCGTTCTCGACGTCCGCGAGCCCGACGAGTACGAGCAGGGTGCGATCCCCGGGGCGGTGCACCTTCCACGAGGGTTCTTGGAGTTCCAAGTGGAGGGCAAGCTCCCTGACAAGCAGCGTCCCGTCGTGATCTACTGCGCTGGTGGGGCACGCTCGGCACTGGCTGCCAAGACGTTGCAGGATCTCGGGTACGGCGAGGTCGAGTCGCTCGTCGGCGGCTTCAACCGATGGAAGGACGAAGGGCGGGCCTGGATCACGCCGAAGGTGCTGACGCCCGACCAGCGCAACCGCTACCAGCGGCACCTGCTGCTCCCAGAGGTAGGTGAGCTCGGACAGCTGAAGCTGCTCGAGAGCAAGGTGCTGCTCCTCGGGGCAGGTGGGCTCGGCTCCCCTGCCGCGCTGTACCTGGCGGCTGCCGGGGTGGGAACGCTGGGCATCATCGACATGGACGTGGTCGACGCGTCGAACCTCCAGCGCCAGATCCTCCACAACCTCGACCGCATCGGTGACCGCAAGGTCGACTCGGCGAAGAAGACCATCGTTGCCATGAACCCCGACATCGATGTCCAGACCTACGACGTCCGCCTCGGGGCCGAGAACGTCCTCGACATCATCCGGGGCTACGACGTGATCGTCGACGGTACGGACAACTTCCCCACCCGGTACCTGGTGAACGACGCGGCGCTGCTCGAGCGGATCCCGGTGGTCCACGGATCCATCTTCCGCTTCGAAGGGCAGGTCACCGTGTTCGATCCGTACAACGGCCCCTGCTATCGCTGCATGATCCCTGAGCCACCGCCTGCCGAGCTCGCGCCGTCGTGTGCCGAAGCCGGCGTGCTCGGCGTCTTGCCCGGCATCGTGGGCTCCATCCAAGCCCTCGAAGCCATCAAGCTGCTGCTCGGGCTCGGAGACCCGCTGATCGGTCGGTTGCTGGCCTTCGACGCCCTCGACGAGTCGTTCCGGACGTTCAAGGTGCGCCGGGACCCGGCTTGCCCGGCGTGTGGGGACGACGCGGGGGAGATCGTCATCGCCGAGTACGACGAGCTGTGCATGCCTCACGCCCTGGCCCCCGCGCTCCGCTGACCGGCGCAGGCGCGTTGGCTACGATCCGGCCCGATGCGCGCGGAGCATGCCGGGTGCGCCGTCGGTCGAGACGGCCGTTCGCCGTGGCGCCGATCTCTCGTATCCTGGGGTGGTGAGCCCATCCGAGGACACCACTGCCCACCTCCGCACGACGGATGACTACCACCGCACGACGGATGGCGGCCGTCGTACCGACTCGGGCATCGAGATTCGGTCGCTGTACGGGCCAGAGGACCTCGACGGGTGGGATCCGGCGGTCAAGCTGGGTGCGCCGGGGAGCTATCCCTACACCCGCGGGGTGCGTCCCGACATGTACCGGGGTCGGCTGTGGACCATGCGCCAGTACGCCGGGTTCGGCACGGCCGAGGCGACCAACGAACGGTTCAAGTTCCTGCTCGGCGCGGGCCAGACCGGCCTGTCGTGCGCCTTCGATCTTCCCACGCAGATGGGGTACGACTCGGACCATCCCAGGGCGGAGGGCGAGGTGGGCAAGGTGGGTGTGGCGATCGACTCGCTGGTCGACATGCGCCTGCTGCTCGCTGGTCTGCCCCTGGACAAGGTGACCACGTCCATGACCATCAACTCCACCGCAGCCATCTTGCTGCTCCTCTACGAGCTGGTGGGGGAGGAGACCGGTGTGGCGCCGGCGCGCCTCGGCGGCACCATCCAGAACGACATCTTGAAGGAGTACGTGGCGCGGGGGACCTACGTGTACCCGCCGCGCCCGTCCATGCGGCTCGTCACGGACACCTTCGCCTACTGCCACGAGCGGGTACCGGGATGGAACACGATCTCCATCTCCGGTTACCACATCCGCGAAGCGGGCTCCACGGCCGTGCAGGAGATCGCGTTCACCTTGGCCAACGGCATCGCCTACGTCGAAGCGGCAGTCGCGGCCGGGCTGGCGGTCGACGACTTCGCGCCGCGGCTCAGCTTCTTCTGGAACGCGCACAACAACCTCTTCGAGGAGGTGGCGAAGTTCCGGGCTGCCCGGCGGATGTGGGCTCGGATCATGACCGAGCGCTTCGGTGCCAGCGAGGAGAAGTCCAAGCTGCTGCGGTTCCACACCCAGACAGGTGGTTCGACCCTGACCGCCCAGCAGCCCGAGAACAACATCGTGCGCGTCACGATCCAAGCGCTCTCCGCCGTGCTCGGTGGCACCCAGAGCCTGCACACCAACGGCTTCGACGAGGCGCTCGGCCTGCCGACGCAGAAAGCGGCGAAGATCGCCCTGCGGACCCAGCAGATCGTCGGCTACGAGTCCGGGGTGGTCGACACCGTCGACCCGCTCGCCGGCAGCTACTTCGTCGAGTCCCTCACCGACGAGGTCGAGCAGCGGGCCTGGGACTACCTCGATCGCATCGACGCCCTCGGTGGGGCTGTCGCCGCCATCGAGCAGGGGTTCATGCAAGACGAGATCGAAGCGGCCGCGTATACCTGGGCGAAGGGCGTCGACGACGGGGAGAAGGTGGTCGTCGGGGTCAACCGGTTCGTCGACGACGTGGTCGAGCCGGCCGACGTCTTCCCGATCGACCCGGCTCTCCAGCACGCCCAGATGGCTCGCACCCGCCAGGTTCGTGCCGAGCGCGACCAGCCGGCGGTCGACGCCGCTCTGGCCGACGTGGCTGCTGCCGCCCGGGGTACCCAGAACCTGCTGTACCCGATGAGGGTCGCGCTCCAGCGTATGGCGACGCTGGGTGAGGTCTCCGACGTCTTGCGCGAGGCCTTCGGCGTCTACCAGCCCGGACGCTGACCGGTAGGCCGCTCGAGGAGCCGAGCACGGAGGACCGGGTCGGTGGCTGCGTCGACCACGGTGAAGGCCATGGCGAGCGCGCCGTCGGCTATCGCGGCGCTTGCAGAGGGGCCGCTGCACGCGGCGGCAAAGGCGGGCTGGTGGTTCACGGCGCCGCCGGCCTCGATACCGATCATCGGGTGGATGGCCGGCACGGCAAGGGAGACGTTCGCCATGTCTGTGGAGAGGTTGGGTGGCGCTACCCCGGCGTCGTCGGCGTCGTAGCGCCGCCCGAGGGCTTCGGCATTGGCGCGCCAGGTGGCAAGCAGGTCGAGGTCCGGCTCGAAGTGGGAGTACGTGGGGGAAAGCTCGCTGATGGCGAGCGTGGCGCCCGTCGCGAGTGCCCCCGCCTCGAAGCACCGCTCGATCCGGGGACGCAGGGCCCGTAGGCCGTCGACCGAACGGGAACGGAGCATCCACCGTCCGACGGCTGTCTTCGGCACGATGTTCGGGGCTTGGCCGCCGCTGTCGACCACGCCGTGGATCTGGTCGCCTACGGGGAGGTGCTGGCGCAGCAGGCCGATGGCTACCTGGGCGACGACCATGGCGTCGCCGGCGTTGACACCCCGTTCGGGGGCGGCCGACGCGTGGGCTTCCTGCCCGGTGTAGGTGATCTGCAGGTGGTCGACCGCGAGGCAGGTCGCCGTCAAGCGGTCCTCAGGCCACGGGTGCACCATCATGGCGGCGTGAGCGCCTTCGAAGGCGCCGCCCTCGAGGAGGAGCACCTTGCCGCCACCGCCTTCCTCGGCCGGCGTGCCGAGGACCGTGACCGTCACGCCGAGCTGGTCGGCCACCGGCGCCAAGGCGACCCCCGCTCCCACTGCGGCCGCTGCGATCAGGTTGTGGCCACAAGCGTGCCCGACACCGGGCAAGGCGTCGTACTCGGCGCAGATCACCACGTGTAGCGGACCGCTCCCGGCACGTGCCGCGAAGGCAGTGGGGAGATCGGCGAGCCCACGTCGCACGTCGTACCCGGCATCGGCCAGGGCACCAGCGACCCGACTGGCGGCCCGGTGCTCGTCGAAGGCCAGCTCCGGATCGCCGTGCAACGTGTCGGCCAGTGCCACCAGGGTGTCGAGCTCTACCAAAAGGCGCTGTCGGCAGGTCGCCTTCGCTCGGGCGGCCGCTGTCGACGTGTGGGCCGGTGGTGCAGCTGGCGAGGTCGAAGGCGTCGCAGGTGCAGGAGCACCTGACGCCGGGCTCGACGGCTTCGAAGAGGCAACCGGGTGGTCAGGGCGTGGCGCCGAGGTGCTCGTCGGCGTCCCCGGGGCTGTGGGAGATCTCCATGGTGGCGTCGTCACCCCTCCATTGGATCACGCGCCGTCTCCTACGATCCGAACGATCACCTGCTCCGGTCGGTCGGTCACAGCGGCGGCGGTCGTCCGCCGCCGGCGTGCCTGCCCGCGCGTCGAGCTGTGGTCGGCGGCCGAGGCGGTCTCCGGCGGTGATCTCGATGCCACGCTGGTCGCCGCGATGCCATGCTCGTCGCGCCGATGCCATGCTCGTCGCTCCGATGCCACGCTGGTCGCGCCGATGCCATAGCGGTGGGTTCGACGCCACATTGGCGAGCTGGCATCGAGCGGTGTGAAGGGGCCGAATGGGCGCGGCGCTCGTGATCCCGTAGAATCGGGGGGAACCTCTGGGCCTGTCGCCGCAACTTGGCCACGAAAGGTGGTGGTCACTGAAGTGGCGCGGCCGTCGAGACGAACGCCGGACGAACGCACGGAGCACGGAGCACAGGATGCCGTTTGAGGTCGAAACCAAGGACTGCACGTCGCTGAGCGACAACGAGCTCGCGGAGATGGCCGACTTGTCGGTCGACCGCGAGTTGGGCTTCGATATCGGGTTCTTGTCCAAGCAGTGCGAGGAGTGGGTGCTCATCACCACTGTCCGTGAAGGTGTGAAGTTGCGGGGCTACTCCTTCTGCACGCTGGAACGGATCGGCGGCACGCCGTCCATGCTGATCGGACTGGCCAGCGTGGACCGGACGGCCAAGTCCGAGCAGGTCCTGCGCCACCTGATCGGAGACCAGTTCCGCCGGGCGCTGCTGGCATTCCCCGACGAGGACGTGCTGGTCGGCACCCGGTTGGCCTCGCCCCAGGGCTACCAGGTCTTCTCCGGTTTGTCCGACATCGTGCCGCGCCCGGGGCACAAGGCGTCGGGGGAGGAGCGGGCCTGGGCGCGCAGGCTGGCGAAGCGGTTCGGTGCCGAGGGCCGCGTCGACGACCGGAGCTTCGTCCTGGCCGGTGACGGAGATCCATGTGGGGCGCTGGACTTCGACGGGCCGAAGGTGAAGGAGCCCGAGGAGGACGTCGTCGCGCTGTTCTCCGACGTCGACCGCAGCCGGTGTGACCGGTTGGTGGGGTTCGGCTGGGCCATGGCGGAGGACTTGGCCTCGGGCTGCCTGGTACCTCGGTCGTCGCGCTGAGCCGACGCGAGGCCGGATCCGGTCACGATCGCGGCAAGATGGCCAGGACGCCCTTGCTGCAGTAGCCGCCGCGGGGACGGCTGACCGCTACCACGAGGTAGGCGGGTCGGAACCCGAGCGCGTCCACCAGGTTCCTGCCGGACAGCCGGCGCTGGCTCGAACGAGCCAGGGCCGCTCCAGCCAGCGGATCTTGCACCGGCAGCCAGTTGTCGGTCCGGTACCAGCCGAAGCGCACCCAGGCGGTGCCGTCCTCGACGCGTTGGAAGAGCATCGGGCCACGCGACGGGGTGACCACCGCGACCGACGGTTGGTCGCCGTGGAACTCCCAGTACGGCCACGACGACCCGGGGAAGCCGAGCAGGTGAGGCTGCTGGGGGGCGACCAAGCGACGAAGTTGCCTACCCACCCGCCGACCGCGCGCGACGCCGGCCCGAACCAGCGGGCCAGACACCAAGACGGTCTCGGGTCGGGCCAGATCGTCCACCGGCCCCGTGACCGACAAGGTGGCATCGACCACGTCGAACGGGTACAGCGTGCCGTCAGGCAGCGGCGGCTGGCTGCTGTGCAACCGAAGGAGCACCCCAGAGGCCATGTCGAGGGCGACAGCGTCGTCCTCGCCGCTGCCGACCCCGAGGATCAGGTAGCGCTGGGTGCCTGGTGGGCGCGGTGCGAGGCGTGAGCCCGATCGGGGGCGGCCACCGGCCGGGTCGCTGTCCTCCGTGGAGGAGCCGTGGACCTCTGGGTCCTCAGCAGTGGCGTCGTAGGTGCTCGAGCGCTGCGCAGCAGGGCCGTCCAGGACGCGGCCGTCGCCGGCGGTGAGGGGGTGGCGCCCGGCGGCGGGCGGCAGGTGGTCGTCGGCCGGTGGGTTCATCGGCGCCCTCCGGGCGCAGTGGTGTCGGAGGAGAGCCGCAGGTCTGCCATCTGGGCGGCGTCGACGCGTCGGAGCTCGTCCAGCTGCTCGTCCAGCAACGTCGGATCGCGCAGCGGGTACCGGCAGGTGGCGTTCCGGCAGACGTACACCGCACCGTCGTCGGGGCGCCCGGTCCACAGCGCCGAGGTGCCGCGTTCGCCCCACAAGGTGACCAGCGAAGGTTCGTAGCGTCGCCGCAGACGACCCAGCATCTCGAGGCGAGCGCCGGTGACCAGCACCTCGGTGGTCCCTGTGCCGGCGAGGACGGCCACGGCTACCGCGTGCGCCATGGCCAGAGGAAACTCCCTGGCTAACCCAGCAAGAGCTTGGGCCAGCTCCGACCCGGCACCGGCCAGGTGCTGGTCACCACGGAGTGCACCCAGTCGGATGAGGGCGCCGGCCGCGAGCGAGCTCGCCGAGGCGGTGGCTCCGTCGGTCACCTCGACCGGCCTCGTGACTGGCACGTCGGCGTCGTCGCCGGTCGTAGCCAGGAGCCCGCCCTCGCCGGTGGCGAAGCGCCCGAGCATGTCCTCGGCCAATTGCCCGGCCCGGTCCAGCCAGTGGGCACGCCCGGTCAGCTCCGCGAGGCGGGTGCAGGCATCGACCATGGCAGCGTGATCAGCAGCCACGCCCAGGTGGCGTGCTGTGCCAGCCTGCCACGTCCGCATGAGACGCCCGTCGCCGGCCCGGCGCAGCTGGTGCCATAGGAAATCGCCGAGCTGCTCGGCCGCCTGGGCCCACATCGGCTGCCCCATCGCTCCGGCTGCCTCGGCCAGGGCCCCCACGAACATGGCAGTCCATTCGGTGACGACCTTGTCGTCACGCCCGGGGGGAGTTCGAGCGTCGCGTGCTGCCAACAGCGCCCCGCGCCCCGCCTCCACCTCGGCCGGGCGCTCGAGCTGGCCGCCGACCGGACGGCGCAGGATGTGCCGGCCCTCGAAGGCTGGCGCGCCGTCGACCTGGTACCACGAGGCGACGGCGGGGTAGCTCCCGCCGAGCACCTCTTGCAGCTCGTCGGAGCTCCAGACGTAGTACCGGCCTTCTTCTCCCTCCGAGTCCGCGTCACGCGACGACGCCAGCCCGCCGTCGGGCAGGGCCAGGTCGCCGAGGACGTAGGCCACGGTCTCCTCCACGACCTGCCGCCACCGGGGGTCGGCATCGACCAGCCAGGCGTGGAGATAGGCGCGCACCAGGCCGGCCTGGTCGTAGAGCATCTTCTCGAAGTGGGGGACCGTCCAGGTGGTGTCGGTCGAGTAGCGGGCGAACCCGCCACCGAGATGGTCGTAGATGCCACCGGCGGCCATGGCGCCCAGCGTGGTGGTCACCGCGGCGGCTGAGAGCGGGTCGCCGGTGAGATGCCGATGCAGGCAGGCCAGCTCCACCAGGGCCGGTTGGGGGAATTTCGGCGCCGGCCCGAAACCACCGTGGGTGGTGTCGAGGCGCCGGTGGAGTTGACCGACGGCGTCGTGGAGCAGCCCAGGCCACGGCCCAGGGCCCGATGTTGGTGGCGGCGCTGGCCGACTGCGGCGGGCGATGGCATCGGCCAGCTCGGTGGCCTGGGCGTCCACCTCGCTGCGCCGGTGGTGCCACGCGTCGCTCACCGCCTCCAGTACCCGGTCGAAGCCGGGCATGCCTGCTCGGTCGTGACGTGGGAAGTAGGTCCCGGTGAAGAAGGGCCGGCCGTCGGGCGTGGCGAAGATCGACATGGGCCACCCGCCCTGGCCCGTCATAGCCTGCACGGCCTCCATGTAGACGGCGTCGATGTCGGGCCGCTCCTCGCGGTCCACCTTGACGGCCACGAACGCATCGTTGAGTGCTGCCGCCACGTCGGGGTCGTCGAAGGACTCATGGGCCATCACGTGGCACCAGTGGCACGCCGAGTAGCCGATGGAGATGAACAGTGGCCGGTCCTCGGTGGCGGCCCGACCGAGCGCCTCTGGCCCCCAAGGGTACCAGTCGACCGGTTGGGCCGCGTGTTGACGCAGGTATCTACTCGCCTCGGCAGCCAGTCGGTTCACGGGATCCGATCCTACGGGGGCACCGGCGCGAGGTTGGCGGCACCGCCCGGTGTCTTCCCGAGCCATCGACAGAGGCCGTTCAGGTACAGAGCCAGGTGCAGGGCCAGGGCTGGTACAGGTACAGGAAGGGCCGCCCTCCGCTTCGCTGGTGCGAGGAGGAGCTCGCTGGTCTCAGGCCGGCTCCCGAGCTGGCGCCAAAGTGGCCAGGGCGTCGCGGCGCACTTTGCCGTTCGAGGTCCGCGGCAGCTCGGGCACCTGGACCAGCTGCTGTGGCGCTGCCCACGGCCCCAAGGCGGCCTTGACCGGTTCCCGTAGCTGTTCGAGGGTGGGCCCCGGACCCTTGGTGTCGCTCACCACCACATAGGCCACCACCCGGTGGCCCCAATGTGGATCGGGGAGTCCACCGACCGCGACGTCTGCCACGCCATCGACGTCGGCCAAGATCTTCTCCACCGGCGCCGGCCAGACCTTCTCGCCGCCGGTCACGATGACGTCGCTCATTCGCCCGGACACGTGGAGGCGGCCGAGATGGTCGACGTGACCCACGTCCCCGGTGGGAAACCAGCCGTCGGCCCGCTTGGGATCCCGACCGTCGCGGTACGCCCGGAGCAGCATCGGGCCGCGGACCAGGATATGACCGAGCACCGCTGGGTGGTCCCGCTTCGCTGGGTGGTCCCCCTTCGCCGGGTGGCCCGCCTGCTCCGGGTGGCCCCCCTTCGCCGGGTGGCCCGCCTGCTCCGGGTGGCCCGCCTGCTCCGGGTGGTCCCGCTTCGCCGGGCGGCCCGCCTGCTCCGGGTGGCCCGCCTGCTCCGGGTGGTCCCGCTTCGCCGGGCGGCCCGCCTGCTCCGGGTGGCTCGAGGGGTGAGAGGCGCCGTCGCCGTACAGGTGGTCCTGGCCGTCTCCTCGAGGGTGGTGGCCGAGCACTCCCTGGTGGGCGCCGAGGTCCTCGCGCCCATCTGGGCGCCAGCCGGCGGGTGGGGGCCAGGCCGGGTCGACCGCCACCCCTACGGTGTCGAGCGGCAGCCCGTCGTAGACGATGCCGCTGCCGGTCTCGGTCATCCCGTAGGTCACCACCACCTGGGAGGGAAGGCGCCTCGGCGGTGTGGCCCCACCGAGCAGGATGGTCTTGAACAGAGCCGGGTCGACCTGGCGCAGTGCCGCGGTGACCAGGGAGACGAGCACCTGGCGCCCGGCTGCCGCCGCCCTCAGAGCAGCTGCGGTGATCGTCTCGGCGTCGAACGAGGAGAAGACCTCCAACGGCGTGTCGCTCAGGATCGCTCTCGTCACCACTGCCAGACCCCCGACATGGGCCAGGGGCAGGCAGGCCAGCCAGATGTCGGTGGTCGGGTCGACACCGAGGCGGGCGTTCGTCGATCGAGCCGATGCGGCGACTGCGTCGCGGGTGAGCACCACCCCCTTGGGCCGACCGGTCGACCCGCTCGTGGCCACCACGAGCGCGTCACCAGGTTCGACAGGTCGTCCACCGTCGAGGCGCCGCCGGTCCCCGCCGTCGCCGACGACCGCACCGGGGCGCAGGGCGTCGACGATGGCTCGCGCTGCGGCCGGCGGGAGGCGCTGGTCGATCGGCATAGCCGCGTCGCCCGCGTCCCAGACGCGTCGCAGGGCGTCGACGAAGCGAGGCCCTGCGGGCAGGTCCAGTGCCACCAGCTCGGGCATGCCCGCTAGCGTACCGATCATATGAGCAGACGCTCGACGCTCGGAGCGATCGGTCACGAGGTTGCGGGCTCCTCGCGTGCCGCCTCGCGCAGGGCGCCTGGCGCCGCCCACAGCGGTAGCCGACTGGAGGGTGCCAGGCGGTGGGTGGCCGGCGCCCGGCCGCGGACATGGCCGGCCGCGGTCGTCCCTGTGGTGGTGGGTGCCGCTGTGGCCTGGTGGGTCTGGCGTGGGCCGTCGCCGGCGGGGTCGGGGACAGGCAGCTGCGTGGTGGCGAGCTGCCGGCACGGACTGTCCGTCGTGGGGGCTCGCCCCGTGCTCCTGCACCGACCGGTGTGGTGGCGGGGGCTGGCAGCTGCTGTCGTGGCGCTGGCGGTCGAGGTGGGGACGAACTTCGCCAACGACTACTCGGACGGGATCCGGGGGGCCGACGACGACCGGGTCGGACCGTTGCGCTTGGTGGCGTCGGACACTGCGTCGCCTCGTGCGGTCCGGCGAGCCGCGTTGGCGTCGTTCGCGGTCGCGGGGTTGGCCGGTCTGGCTCTGGCGGCAGCGGCCGGCTGGTGGTTGGTGGGCGTGGGCGCGCTCTGCATGGTGGCGGGATGGGCTTACACCGGAGGTCCGCGGCCCTACGGTTATCTCGGGCTTGGCGAGCTCTTCGTGTTCGTCTTCTTCGGCTTGGTGGCCACGGTGGGCACGACCTACGTGATGATCGGGATCTTTCCGGCACCGGCACTGGTCGGCGGGGTCGTCACCGGCTTGCTGGCCTGCGCCATGTTGGAAGCGAACAACCTGCGAGACGTGGCCGGCGACACCGTGGCAGGGAAGCGAACGCTGGCGGTGCGACTGGGTCGACGCCGTGCTGGCTGGCTCTACGTGGGCTCCTTGGCCGCGGCGGCCGGGGCCGCGGTCTTCCTGGCTGCGGTGTGGGATCCGTGGGCTGCGCTGGCCTTGGCGACTGCAGCGCTGGCCGTGGGCCCGATCCGCGCCGTCCTCGGCGACGCAGGCGGTCGGGCTTTGCTACCGGTGCTCGGCGCCACCGGTCGCCTCCAGCTGGTCGCCGGCGGGCTGCTGGCAGCAGGCCTGGTCGTGGGAGGGGTGACGCGGTGAGCGGCTGCCGTTGGGACACACCCAGGTGGCGGCTTCGCCGGACCAGGCACCTCCGGCGCGCCGGCGACTGCGATCCGGCCGCATCTTCCTGGTCCACGGGGCGTCTCGGGCTGCCGGCGTGCTCCTGCCGGTCGCCCCGTCTCCGGCGGTCGCGCCACCTCGATGCGCCAGCCCGAAACGGAGCGGCGCCAGCCCGAAACGGAGCGGCGCCAGCCGAAAAGCGAGGGGCGTCAGCTCGAGAACGAGCGGACCAGCCCGGCCACGTAGCCCGGTCGCTCGAGATGACAGGCGTGCCCGGCGCCGGGCACGGAAGATACCGAAGCGTTGGCGCCGATGGCCTCGGCCATGGCCCGGGCGACGTCGGCGAACCGGGTGTCCAAGGCGCCGGCGATCAGCAGCACCGGCATGGTCAGTGCCCCGAGACGGTCCCACAGGGGCTCTTGGCTGCCGGTGCCGGCGCTCCTCAGCGAAGCAGCCAGCCCAGCCGGGGTGTTGGCCAGGCGCGCGGGCAGGCATGCCGCGTCGGCCGGGAGTGTTTGGAACAGGGGTTGGCGCAGCCAGCGGTCCAGGAAGTCGGTCAGCGGCCCCGCTTCGATCCGGTCGGCCAGGGCCTGGTCGGCCTGGCGCCGCTCGGCTCGGGCACTGGCGTCGGCGATTCCCGGCGTAGCGCCGATCAGCACCAGGCGTCGCACGGCGTGGGGGTAGGCCAGGGCGAGGTGGAGGCAGGCCCGGGCACCGAGGGAGTAGCCCAGGTGGTCGGCGCCGGGCTCCACGGCGGAAAGAAGCCGAGCCGTTTCCCACAGATCGGCGGTGATGTGGCTCGACGCGCCGTGACCGGGCAAGTCGACCGCGAGCACCCGCCGGTCGTGCGCGAGGTCGGCTCGAAGCGGCCCCCAGGCGCCCGCGTTTTGGGTGAAGCCGTGGACGAGCACGAGCGCCTGCTGGCCCCGAGCGGCGTCGGCTGGTCCGCTGCGGGTCACGGCGAGAGGCCCAGACGTCGGCACCGAGAGGGTGTGGGCGTCTGCCGGGAGGCGGCCCGGGTCTGGCGGCACCTCGGCCGGGATCCCTGGACGCGCGTTCGGCATCGACGATGAGGGTAGCGGGCCGGGCGGTGGCGATCTCCGGGTCAGGTGGCGACGTCGCGAGCGCCCGTCTTGGTGCGCCGAAGGTGTCGCCCGAGGACGTGGCGGCCTCGCGCTGCGCTGCGTTCGTCGACGAGTGGGTCCGTGGCGGCGTCCGCCATGCCGTGATCTGCCCGGGGTCGCGCTCGACACCGATGGCGCTGGCGCTGGCGGGCGATCCCCGCGTGCGGGTGCACGTGCGCCTGGACGAACGCTCGGCGGCCTTCGTGGCGTTGGGTGTGGGCTTGGCCAGCGGGCGCCCGGCGGTGCTGTGCACCACCAGCGGCACCGCCGCCGCCGAGGTCCACGCGGCCGTGGTGGAAGCCCACTACGGCTCGGTGCCGCTGCTGGTGTGCACGGCGGATCGACCGGTCGAGCTTCACGACGTGGGTGCCCCGCAGACCGTCGACCAGCGCGACCTGTACGGCCAGGCGCTGCGATGGTCCATCGACACCGGGGTGGCCGAGCTGTCGTGTGCCTCCAGCTGGCGATCGCAGGCCAGCCGGGCGCTGGCCGAGGCGGTCGACGGCACCGGTGGACCAGGCCCGGTCCACGTGAACATGGCGTTTCGCGAGCCACTGGTGGGATCCCCCTCTGTAGAGCCTCCCGGTCGGGCAGGCGAGCAGCCCTGGCACCAGCTCTCCGCGGCCGACGCCTCGGCCGACGCGGTCTGCGGAGATCTCGTTGCCCTGGGGCTCGGGCCCGGGGCCTGGGTACCTGGCGTCGTGGTGGCCGGCGCGGGGTGTCGGGATCCCCAGATGGTGCTGCGCCTGGCGGGCCGTCTGCGCTGGCCGGTGCTGGCCGATCCCCGGTCGGGCTGCCGGCAGATCGGCTCCGCGGTGGTCGTGGGGGCAGCCGACGCCATCGTGCGACTGGAGCCGGCCGCCGAGCTGCTCGCTCCTCGAGCCGTCATCCGTCTCGGCCAACCGTGGGCGTCGAAGGTCCTCGCGCAGTGGCTGGACCGCCTCGGCGCGAGTGGCGTCGCTCAGATCCAGGTGGCGGCGGGGCGCCCGTGGGCCGATCCGGGGCGCACGGCGATGCGGGTGGCCGCGGTCGCCCCGGATCGCTGGTGTGCCGCGGCGCTTACCTGTCTGGGACCGACCGCCGCGGCATCTCGGAGCGCTGCAGGTGCCGAAGGCCTTCCGGATCCGAGCTACGCCGATCGTTGGGCGGCGGCCGAGGCGGCCGCCCAGCAGGCCATCGAGGAGTGGGTGACCGGGCAGGAGGCGGTGACCGAGCCGGCGGTGGCCCGGACGGTGATGGCGAGCATCGGTGCTCCGGACATCGTGGTCCTCGGATCCTCCATGCCGGTGCGCGACGCCGAGTGGTTCGCCCCGGCCCGGGAGCGGCCGGCGACGGTCTTGGCCAACCGCGGGGCCAACGGGATCGACGGGGTGGTCTCTACTGCCATGGGGGTGGCTCTGGCCACCGCGTGCTCCTCCGAGGGCACCACGGCGGTGGGGTCCTCGGGGGGCGGACCTCGGGTGACGGCGGTAGTGGGCGACCTCACCTTCCTCCACGACCTCACGGCATGGGTGCGGCCACCGGACAGCCCACTCGCGTTGACGGTGGTCGTCGTCGACAACGGCGGCGGCGGCATCTTCTCGTTCCTGTCTCAGGCAGACGGCGTCGCCCCGGAGATGTTCGACCGGCTGTTCACCACACCCCAGATGCTCGACATCGGGCAGGTGGCGTCAGGTCTCGGGGTGGGGGTCGTCGAGGTGTCCACCACGGCCGAGCTGGCCGAGGTGCTGGCCGAGAT
>JAKAQW010000007.1:10675-45332 GCA_021819525.1 Actinomycetes bacterium | reverse complement strand
CGTGGATCCACTGCGTGCCATCTGCCGACTGGCCATAGAAGAGGGAGCCCTGGGTGCCGACCCCACAACCCGGGTCCGCCTGCCGCGCCAGCCCAAGCGGGCGCTCACCGTGCTCACCGTCGAACAGGTCGAGGCCTTGGCACGCGAGATCGAGCACCCGGTGTACCGGCCAGCCGGCCACGGTGCGCGGGCGGCTGCACCCAGCTACCGCCCCGACCTGGCACTGGCTGTGCGCCTGGCTGCCTATGGGGGGCCTCGGGCCGGCGAGCTATGGGCGCTCCGTCGACGGTCGGTGGACCTGGCCGGTCCGGCGCTGCTCGTCACCGAGTCGGTGACCGAGGTGAGAGGCAAGCTCGTGGTGACCCCGCCGAAGACCGGGATGAGCAGGCGGGTGCCGCTGCCGGACGAGCTTCGAGAACCCCTCGCTGCCCAGCTGCTGACCCGGCCCGAAGACCCCGCTGCCTGACTGTTCGTCGGGCAGAGCGGGGAGCTCGTGCGCCACCTGGCGGTCTGCCGCCGCCACTTCATCCCGGCTGCTGCCAGGGCTGGAGTGCCGGGCACCAGGTGGCATGACCGGAGACGTACCTGTGCCAGCTTGCTCATCGCCGGAGGCGGTCACCCGAAGGCCGTCATGGAGCGCCTCGGGCACAGCTCCATCACCGTTACCCTGGATCGTTACGGCCACCTGTTCCCAGCGCTCGACGATGCGCTCACCGCTGGGCTCGACGAGAGGATCCGGGCTGCCACAGCCGACCAACTGGGCACGCATCTGGCACGCTCTGAAGCTGGTGAGGCTAAAAATGGCCTCCGAGCTGGTCGGGGAGACGGGACTTGAACCCGCGACCTCCTGCTCCCAAAGCAGGTGCGCTACCACTGCGCTACTCCCCGGTGTTGCGTGTCCCCGACATCCCCCGACCCCCTGACCAGGTAGGACACGGACCTGGTGGGGTCGTCCGGTGCGCTTCCTTCCGGTGGTCGAGCCCCCGGGGCACCGGGGGGCTCGGGACGTTCTGGTCGTCGTCTCTGGTACTGCCCCAGCCTAGGCCGCGCTGCGCCGGGGTGCTCAGCTTGCGGAGGCCAGGTGCCCCGACGTTGCTGCCTCGGCGCCGCGTATCTGCTGGAAGTGCACCTGGCCGTCCTCGTCGACGGCCACGACGCGTGCCCAGGACCAGGACCGGTCGGCGCCCGCACGCAGCACCGCGCCGGGCTTCACCCGCTCGGGGTGCACGGCCTTCGAGAGCAGCGCGCAGTTCAGGCCGTCGTCGTCCTCGCAGCTGAGGTCAGCTCCCAAGTCGAGCTCCATCCCAGGCGCCTCCTCCAGGTGGCTCGCAGTGGGCATTTCGCACAAGACGGTGTGGGCACCCCTGGTGCACCACAGATGCCACGAACCACCTACCCACGGATCAGCCTGGGCGGGGCACCTCCCCGCGCCGCCTGCTCCGCTTGGCCTCGTACATGGCCTGGTCGGCTCGTCGAGCAAGCTCGGAGGCGCGCTCGGTTCGGTCCCAGGTGGCGACGCCGACGGAGACCGAGAGGCCGTCGGGCAGGACGTCGACGAGGCGCTTGGCGAGCCGGCGGATGCCGACCTCGTCCGATCCCGGCGCGAGCACGGCGAGCTCGTCGCCGCCAAGGCGAGCGAGGAAGTCCCCGCCCCCGCGAACCGCGCCCTGCCATGCGTCGGCAAGCTGTCGGAGCAGGCGATCACCGGCGTCGTGGCCGCTGGCGTCGTTGATCGCCTTGAAGCCATCGAGGTCGAACATCGCCACCGACAGCGCGCAGCCGGTCCGCCTGGAGCGTTCCATCTCCTCGTCGAAGCGCTCGTCCCACGAGCGCCGGTTGGCGAGGCCGGTGAGCGGGTCTTCGCGCGCGGCGACCCGAAGCACACCCACGAGCCCGATCACGACCACGGTGGCCACTGCAGCGGTGCCGAAGAGCGCCAGCCACGCTGCCCAGGGATCATCGATCTTCGGACCGATGCCGAGCACGAGTGCGTAGGCCGCCGCGGCGCATGCAATGTGCGCGAGCGCGGCCGAGGCGCTGAAGTACAACGCGGCGAAGATGGCGACCCAGATGTAGAGGTCGGCGAAGGGGATGTGGCGGGCACCGCCGATGCCGGCGAGGACGCTTGCGAGCACGGTGATCACCGCGACGTCGACGTGCAGCGTCCAGTGGGGAAGCTGCTTGCCGGCAAGCAGCCGGACGCCGCAGGCGCCCGCGCAGACGCCGACGATGACCACCAGGGCGAGCACCTCGCCGCGCGTCCAGCGCTCGAGGGGAATGGCCGAGAGCACCGCGACCACAGCGGCGGCCCAGAAGAGCGCTGCGACCCGGTCCGGGTAGGAGAAGAACGTCCTGGTCCAAGACGTGACCTTCGTATCGACTACACCCGGCGCGTGGGACTTGTGCGGTGACGGCGCTCCGGGAGGATCGGCGCTCACTGGTCACCCCCAGCTCCGGGGCGGCGTCGACTGTGCTCGGCCGAGCTCCCCGGTCGCGCGTGGAAGACGGCCGCCGCCGGTGCTGTGCCCGAGCACCGGCGCGTCGGGAGCCGCCGTGGCCGCGAAGAGTCCCGCTGTGGTGAGCAGGGGGAGCGAGGGAGGAGCATCACGACTCCAGATCGAGGCGTCGTTCTCGAACGAGGCTCACGCAAGCATCGACGACGGCGGGCTCGAAGAGCTGTCCCCGCTGTTCGTCGATCTCGCGCAGCGCTGCGTCGATGGCCCTGGCGGGACGGTAGGGGCGATGCTCGGTCATCGCGTCGAGCGTGTCGGCGACGGCGATGATGCGTGCCCCGAAGAGGATCTCCTCACCGTGCAAGCCATTCGGGTAGCCGCTGCCGTCGAGGCGCTCGTGGTGCTGCTCGACCGTGTCGGCGACACGGTGCGAGAACTCGACGCCTCGCACGATGTCGGCGCCGGTGGTGGCGTGGAGCTTCATGAGCTCCCACGACGGGGCGTTCAGCCGCTTCGGAGAGGTGAGGATCTCCGCGGGTATGGCGATCTTCCCTATGTCGTGGATGCGTGCAGCCATCTCGATCCCCCTGACGGTGCCCTCGTCGAGGCCGAGCTCGGTAGCGATGGCACAAGCGATGGTTGCCGTCCGGCTCTGGTGACCGTCGGTGTACGGGTCACGGGACTCCACGGCGCTGGCAAGCGCGCCGACAGCGGCCCGGGTGAGCCGCATGTGCGCCTCCTCGGCCTGCTTGCGTGCGGTGATGTCGAGCGCGACGACGCCGACGCCGACGATCTCGTCGTCGATGCGGACCGGGTAGAAGCTCGTGAGCCAGTGGCGCGCTCCACCTGGCTCAGCGGGGATCTGCGTGGTCAGCTCGGCGTTCACGACGGCCTCTCCGGCGTCGCACACCTGTCGCAGCAGAGGCTCGACCTGTGCCCAGCACGCCGCCATGACCTCTGGTGCTGGACGTCCTGCGAGCTCTCGGTCGGCCGGCAAGCCGCCGAAGGTGCAAAACGTCTCGTTCAGCCGGCGGACCCGAAGCTCCCGGTCGACGAACCCGAACCCCACAGGGGCGCTGTCTTGGAGCGTCTGGAGCAGGGCCAGTGCTTCGGTGGCAGAGCGCTCGGAGCTGCGCCGGCGCTGTGCTGCGTCGACCTGCGCAGTCATGTCCCGGCCGATCGCCGACATGCCGAGCAGCGTGCCGTCTGGCCCGATCACCGGCGAGGCCGTGATGGACACGACGAGCGGCGTCCCGTCTTTCCGGAGCCGCTCGGTTGTCACGTTGCGGAGCGTCTCTCCGCTTCGGACGCGGGCCAGTGCCTCAGCCAGCTCACCTCGGCGCTGCGGCGGGACCAGCGGCGTGGTGTCGCGTCCGAGCATCTCCTCGGCGCTGTAGCCGAACAGACGCTCAGCGGCGCCGTTCCACGACGTCACCGTTCCCTGTGGTGTGAGCCCGACGATCGCGTCGTCTGAGGAATCGACGAGCGACGCGAGGAACCGCTCTCCGGCGGCGCTCTTCGGTGACGAGCCTGAGCTCATAGCCATCCCTTCCATATCGGAGGTCTCCCCGGCTTCCTGTAGCTGCTCCCATGAGGCGCTTCAGCCCACCCCGACAGCGAACGCCGGTACTGTCCGAGTCGCGGCTCTCAGGTGTCCACAGTAGGGTCGAGCTCCTCACCGTGCTACGCCGACCGCCGGACAGGTGGAGGTGGTCGACTCGACGCCGGGTGAGGATCCGGTGCTCCACCTCCACGCGCTGGCCGCTGCCGCAGGTCGACCTCCGGCTCGTGGTCGAAGAGCATCCCGGCGCTGCGCCGGACGTGGTCTCGACGACCATCGGCCCCGGCTCGGGCACGGCCGACCCGGCCTCAGGCGCGAGCTCACTGTGCGTCGGGGACCGGGGCTCCGGGAGCCGGTGCCGGTGGCTCGGACGCCGTGGGTCCCGGGGCGGGGGACTGGCTCCGAGCGGCCACCAAGAGCCGTCTGCCGACCACGACGACAGCGGCAGCGACAGCGGCCGTGACAGCGGCCACCACCCAGGACGCCGAGTACGAGACGTGGTCGGCGACGAGGCCGAAGACGGCGGGACCGAGCATGCCGCCCAGGCGCCCGCCGATCTGGGTGACGCCTGTGGCAGCCGCCGGTGTGTCGCGGTGGGTGCGGATCACGGCGAAGGTGAAGAGGCCGTTGTACCCCCAGCCCCCGCCGAGCGCCAGGAGCGCTCCGAGCACGAACAGCCAGTGGCTGTGCTCCAGGGTGCCGCTGGCCAGCAACCCGTACCCGGCGACCCCGACCAGCATCAGCAGGACCACGACACGAAGATGCCCACCGCCGCGGCGGTCTGCTCGGGCCCCGATGGTGATGCGGGTGGCCACCGCAGCCCCGCCGGCTGCTGCCGCGACCAACCCGGCGCTGGCTTTGGCGAAGCCCAACGACACGGCCGCGCTGACCAGGAAAGCGGTGGCACCGCTCGATGCCATGACGCCAAGACCCAGTCCGACTGTCAAGGTGATGAGTGCGGCGCTCGCCACCGGGGCCCTGGCTGCGTAGGGGTGTCGGCGGCGATGCTCTGCCAGGGTGGTGCGCGATCTGGGGATCACCGCCGCCGCGACGAGGGCCAGCAGGGTACCGGCACCGAACGCCCAGCGCCACCCCACGGTCAGTGCGATAGCGGGAACGGCCAGCCCGCCGAGCAGCGAGGCGAACGGCACGGCGGCCTGCTTGATGCCGAAGACCAGGCCGTGGTGGGTCGATTCGGCTCGTCGGGCCAGGAACAGGTTCGCGGCAGGGTTCATCGAGCCGCTGATGCCGCCGGCGAGGAGCAGCAAGACGACCAGCGCCGCCCATGACGTGGCCAGGCCGCCGATCAGCGCGAACAGCACGGCAGCACCGAGCATGGCGATACGCATGACCCGCGCTCCGCCGACGTGCTCCACGAGCCGGCTCACCGGCAGCGAGCTGCTGGCCGCCCCCAGGTAGTAGACGGCGATGGCGATACCGAGCGCCTCGGTGTCGAAGTGCAGCGAATGGCGGATCTCCACGGCCAGGGTCCCGACCAGGAACACCGGCAGGGATCCGACGACCATGGCGAGGGCCACCGGCGGAAGGCCGTTCGAGCGCAGCTTCACGGCCCCACCAGTATGGCCGAGCGCCGGGGGATCGCGCGTGCTGTCGATGCCGTGACGACCCACGTCCTCGTGACGACCCACGTCCTAGAGACGACCCACGTCCTCGTGACGACCTACGTCGCTGGGCAGCCGCCGGAAGAGCCTCGAGGTGGCACGGCACGGCTTGCTCGGGCGGTGTCGCGAGACGGCACGCCGACCTCTCGCTACGGTGCGCGACGGGGCGCGGCAGACTGAGGGTGCAGACACAGGACAGAAGGAGGAGCGTGATGGAGCATCGAGAGATCCGAGGTGTCATAGAACGTGGGGCGTTCGGGATGCCGAAGCCACGAGGATGGACGATCGAGCGAGCGGTGCCGGTGCTGGCCGGGACCCTCGTGCTGGCTACGCTGGCCCTTGGGCGCAAGCGTTCGCCGCGCTGGAGGGTGCTCACCGGGCTGGTCGGCGCCAACCTCCTGTTGGATGCAGCGGTGGGGTGGTGCCCGGCCAGTGTGGTGCTGCATCGCCTCGGGTTGCAGACTGCTGCCGAGCGCGCGTCGGACTGAGATCCTATGACCCAGTGTGGTGCTGCATCGCGTCGGGTTGCAGACTGCTGCCGAGCGCGCGTCGGACTGAGATCCTATGACCTAGCGGACGGAGAGATCACACCATGAACGACGAGCAGTTCGAGAAGATGGCCTACGGGACCGGGTTCATCGCCGCGCTCGACCAGAGCGGCGGGAGCACCCCAGGCGCGCTCGAGCACTACGGGATCGGCCGCGACGCCTATGGCGACGAGAGCGAGATGCTGAGCCTCATGCACGAGATGCGCAGCCGGATCATCACCGATCCGAGCTTCACCGGTGAGCGAGTCGTCGGCGCCATCCTCTTCGAGGACACCATGGACCGTCAGATCGGTGGGCTCGAGTCTGCCGCCTACTTGTGGCGGAGCAAGCGGGTCGTCCCGTTCTTGAAGGTGGACAAGGGGCTCGCGCCCGAGTCCGGCGGGGTCCGGCTCATGAACCCCATCCCGGACTTGGACGCGCTGCTGGCCAAGGCCGTCGCGAGAGAGGTGTTCGGGACGAAGATGCGCTCGTTCATCCACCTGGCCGATCCGAGCGGCATCGAGAAGGTGCTCGACCAGCAGTTCGAAGTCGCCCGGCAGATCGCCGCAGCCGGGCTCGTCCCGATCCTGGAGCCCGAGGTCGACATCCACAGCCCCGACAAGGAGGCGGCGGAGACCATCCTGCGCGACGCTCTCGCCGAGCGTCTGGACCGTCTGTCCACCGACGAGCACGTCATGTTGAAGCTGACCCTTCCCGAGCGCGACAACCTGTACGCCGGGCTCATCGACCACCACAACGTCCTGAGGGTGGTGGCGCTGTCGGGCGGCTACCAGCGCGACGAGGCCTGCGAGCGTCTCGCTCGCAACCACCGTATGATCGCCAGCTTCTCGCGGGCGCTCACCGAAGGGTTGCGGGTCGACCAGAGCGACCGCGAGTTCTCTGCCGAGCTGGAGTCGGCCATCGAGCAGATTTACACAGCGTCGATCACCTGATCGCCGCGCCCCGGTCCCGAACCCGGCCAGGTAGCCGTCCGGCGCCTGTACCCCGTGCTCAGGCGGGCGGGACGCGCCAGGCGGCCGATCCCGCGCATGCCAGGCTGCGGATCTCAGGCGGCGAAGCCCAGGTGCGGATGCCAGGCGGCGAAGCCCAGGTGCGGATGCCAGGCGGCGAAGCCCAGGTGCGGATGCCAGGCGGCGAAGCCCAGGTGCGGATCCCAGGCTGCGGATCCCAGGCTGCGAAGCCCGAGGCCGCCGATCCCGGAGGCGAAGCCCAGGCGGCGGATACCAGGCCGCCGAGATCGCGTACAGCCCCGGCTGGTCAGTGCCTGCGGACGATCCGCCGGCCGGTGACGGTCGCGGGCTCGAGGACCACGACAGTATGCCGGTCTCCGTCGGCCCACGGCTCGATGTGGAGATCGGCCAGCTCGGCAAGGCGTCCGGGGTCGGTCACCTCGGTGGCCGTTCCCCGTACCAGCACGCTCCACCCTTCGCCTTGGACCTCGTCGAGATGGTCCACCTCCACGCTCAGCGGATGACCGGCGCGCAGCGCGGTGGCGATGGTGCCGTCGCCGGTCCGGAACACCAGCGCCCCGTCCACCATCTTGTAGTTGACCGGCAGGGCGACGGGTCCGTCGTCGTCGTCGAAGACCGCCCGGCCGATCCCACCGCCGTCGAGGTGCCGCAAGGACTCGTCCGGGTCGAGCACGTGCAGCTCGGGGATGCCGCCTGCACTGGCTCCTGCACCGACGGGCCGGTCGACCGTCCCGCCACGGAGCCACGGCACCGTGGTGGCCAGGGCACCAGCCAGCCGGATGCAGGTGGCTTCACTGGGCCGTGCCACCGAATTGCTCTCCACATAGGCGAGATAGCTGGGATGCATGCCAGCTCGGCTGGCCACCTCGTCGACACTGAGCCCCAGATCCTTGCGCCGCCGGGCCACTCGCCGGCCGAGGTCACCGGGAACTGAGGGAGGATCGGGGCCGTCAGAAGGATCAGAAGGAGGGGCAGCGCTCACGACACGCCACCGTAGTCGGTGGTCGTGGCGTCGGTGCTGGCAGGGACGGTGGGCGGGTTGGGCGGGTTGGGCGGCCCGGGACCGGGCGCGCCGGGGGTGGTCAGCGGTGGCGGAGCCGTCGGCGGTGGCGGCTCAGGGTTGGGCGTGTGCGCTGGTGGCCCCTCGGTCGCCTGTGATGCGCCGGTCGCCTGTGGCCCCTCGGTCGCCTGTGGTGCGCCGGTCGCCTGTGGGGCACCGGTCGGCTCTGGTGCGCCGGTCGGCTGTGAGGTCTCGAAGTCGAGCGGGGCCCAGCGCTTGGTCCCCCGGCCTGGCGTCGAGAGCGTTCCCCCGTTCGCTGGCGCCCAGATGTCGCCAGGGACCGGAGCTGCCCGATCAGGCTCGGCCTCTGCCGTGCGCAGGCGGGGGATCGCCCCAGGGTGATGCTGGTGCAGGTAGGCCATGAGCTTCTCGCGGACCTCGCACTGCAAGTTCCACGATGCGCTGCTGTCGCGGGAGCTCATGAGGCAGCGCAGCTGCATGGTGGTGGGACCGACCCCGGTCACCTGTAGGACCGAGACGTTGCCGTCCCAGTCGGGGGACTGGCTGAGGATCCGGCGGAACTCCTGGCGGATGTCGTCGACAGGGGCGCTGAAGTCCACCTCGATGTGGGCCCAACCGAGGATGTCGGCGGTGGAGCGGGTCCAGTTCTCGAACGGGTTCTCCACGAAGTAGGCGATCGGGATGACCAGCCGCCGCAGATCCCACACCCTGACCACCACGTAGGTCAAGGCGATCTGCTCGATGCGGCCCCAGTGACCTTCGATCACCACGACGTCGTCGACCCGGATGGGTTGGCTGATCGCCAGCTGCAGCCCGGCGACCACGTTGGCGACCGTCGGCTTGGCGGCGATGCCGGCGACCACGCCGATCAGGCCAGCCGAGGCCAGCAGGCCGGCGCCGGCCGCTCGCACCTGGGAGAAGCTCAGGAGCACGACGGCGATCGCCACGATCGACACGGCCACCACCGTGATCCGCCGGAGCACCTGCACCTGGGTGTGGACCTGGCGGGCGCGCAAGTTGTCGGCGACGTCGATCCGGTAGCGCATGAGCAAGATGTCGTCGAGGACGTAGGTCAGCCGGATGACGAGGAAGGCGACGGCTCCCACCAGGAGCACTCCCACCCCGTGGAGCAGGTCGGAGCGCAGCGAGTGGCTCAGGCGGACAGCGGTGAGCGCGACCTCCAGCGCGACCAGGGGGATGATCACCTGGACCGGGCGCCGGACGTGGGTGACGATCGAGCGGGCCAGCTCCTGGGTGGGACCCTTGGTGCGCAGGTGGCCGAGGATCTGGGCGACGACGTCGATGACCAGGCTGGCACCGACGACGATGCCGAGGATCGCCGGGGCGCTCATCGGGTCGCGCTCCGCCTGGCAGGGATCGGGGCCGGGGTGACCGAGGCTCGAGGGTGGAGGGCGGTTGGCGTGTCCACCGGTCCATGCTCGCGCACCGGGTGCCGTGCCCCGCGACTGCGTGGACCCGGTAGCGTCGCGCCGATGGCCGTCCGCGCCGCGGTGTACGACTTGGGAAGCAGTTCGTTCCACCTGCAGGTGTGCGACGTGGAGGGCGACGCGTTGGTGCCGGTGGCGAGGTACCGCTCGACCCTCGACCTGGGCGCGGCAGTGGGGGCGACCGGCACGGTGCCGGTCGACCGGGTAGCCGCGTCGTTGCGGGTGACCAGCCGCATGGCTGGTCGCCTGCGCCACCTGGAGCCTGATGTGGTGGTCGCGGTGGGCACCGCGGCGTTACGCGACGCCGTGAACGGCGGGGCAGTCACGGCACGGATCGCGGAGATCATCGGTGTGGGGGTGCACCTGCTCGACGGGGCGGAGGAGGCACGCCTGTGCTTCCGTGGCCAGCGAGCGGCAGTGTGGAGCGACCCGGAGCCCTCGGCAGGGATCGACCTCGGTGGTGGCAGCTTGGAGCTCGCCGCTGGGGACGACCACAGCCTGCTGGTGGCCACCAGCGTGGCGGTCGGGGCGACCCGGCTGAGAGGCGAGCTCGGTGACATCGACCCGGTAGGTCCCCCAGGTCGCCGTGTCGTGGCCAGGCGGGTCGCCGAGGCGGTGGCCGACTGGCGAGCGAAATTCGACGCGCTAGGTGTCTGTACTCGACGAGTGGTGGCAAGTGGTGGGACGGCCCGGGTGCTGGCCAGGCTGGCGACCGCTCGGGTCCGCCAAGGCGCCACGGCTGCACCGGGTCCGGTCGACCGGGTCGAGCTACCGGCCGGAGAGCTCGACGAGCTGGCCGGCACGCTGTGCCGGCTCACCCTCGCGCAGCGGCTCGCATTGCCGGGCATGCCCACACGAAGGGCCCGCTCGATCGCGTTCGGTGCTGCAGCTATGCATGCGGTGACCGAGGTGCTCGGTGCCGAGCGCTTGGTGGTGAGCGAGTGGGGGCTACGCGAGGGTGCCATCCTCGATGCCGTAGCCGACCTCCGCTCGGGCAGCCGCACCGGCAGCTCGGGGTCGGCAGCCCGTGCTGGTTCCTGAGCCCGTCCGCCGGCACGAGATCTCGTGCCGGTCCCATGCCCCTCTGAGTGGCGGCCTGCTACTTGTTCCCGAGCATGCGGTTCATCTTCGTGCCACATGCCGGGCACGTTCCTTGCGCAGCACGCCGTCCGTTGGCCAGCTCCACCTCCTGCCCGTCGAATTGCTTTTTCTCGCGGCACTTCACGCAGTATCCCTCGTACGCCGTCACGTCGTTCCTCCTGGTCGAAGCCCCGCCCACGTCGGGACCGCCAGACGCTAGCGCCCCCTGCGCCCGAGCGGGCGGATGCTGGCAAGGCAGTCCAGGTTGTCGGCTGGTGCCTGGATGACCGGTACACTCGGTTTCCCTTATGCGTGCGAATGCCGAACCGGTCGAAGGCAACCGGGTCCGTCTGTCGATCGAAGTCGATCGCTCCGAAGTGGACGACGCCCTCGACGCCACCGTCCGCCGACTGGGCCGCCAAGTCCGGGTCCCCGGCTTCCGCCCCGGCAAGGTGCCTCGACAGATTCTCGAAGCCAGGCTGGGGGGCTCGGCGGCGCTACGCCAACAAGCGATAAATGACCTGCTCCCGGAGGTGTACGCCCAGGCGGTGGCCGACACCGAGCTCGACCCCATCGCGGCTCCGGAGATCGATGTGCGCGGGGCGGACGAGCCCGGCCCTCTCACCGTCGACGCCGTCGTCGAGGTTCGCCCCGAGGTGTCGGTGGCCGGCTACCTGGGACTGCAGGTGATGGTACCGGCCCTGGCGGTCGCCGACGAGGAGGTGGACGCTCAGATCGACCGGTTGCGTGACACCGACGGCGAGCTGGTCCTGGTGGACCGGCCTGCCGCCGACGGCGACTTCGTGACAGTGGACGTGCACGGCACCCGACCCGACGGCACGAGCCTCGATGTGGACGACTACGTGCACGAGCTCGGCAGCGGCACGGGTCTGCCCGGTCTCGACGATCATCTGCGCGGAGCGCAAGCCGGCACGGTGGTGCGGTTCTCGGTCCCCGCCGCGGGAGACGACGCATCGGGATCCGCAGACGCCACGGCAAGCGACACCGGCGACGGCGCACCCGCAGAGCAGGGCGACGCGGGCGACGGCGCACCCGAAGACGCCACGGCGGGCGGCACCGGCGACGGCGCACCCGAAGAGCACGAGGACACCGGTGTTGCCGGCTCTGCGACCGCTGCCTTGCAGGTGGAGGTGACGGTCAAAGACGTCCAGGAGAAGCGCCTGCCGGAGCTCACCGACGAGTGGGTGGCGGAATCGACAGAGGCGGCCAGCCTGGAGGAGCTGCGTGCGGACTTGCGTGACCGGCTACGGCAGATGAAGGCGCGCCACGCGCGCATGGTCCTCCGGGAGCGCACAGCGGAAGCCCTGGTGGCTCTCGTCAGCGAGGAGCCACCGGCCACGCTGGTCGATGCCGAGGTGGACGAGCGCCTGCACGACCTGTCGCACCGGCTGAACGAGCAGCGGATGACCCTGGCCGAGCTGCTGGCTCGTTCCGGGCGCGACGAGCAGGGGCTCATCGAAGAGCTTCGTGGTGAGGCTCGCCGGGCCGTGCTGCTCGACCTGGCGCTGCGCGCTGTAGCGCAGGCAGAGGGGATCGAGGTCTCCGAAGACGAGCTGAGCCGATCGCTGGCCGAGATGGCCACCCAGGTCGGCACCGGGCCGGCCGAGCTTCGCCGCCGCCTCGAACGCGCCGGGCGTCTCTCCGCGGTACGCTCGGAGCAGCGGAAGGCCAAGGCGCTGCGATGGCTCGAGGAGAATGTCGAGCTGGTAGACGAGGAGGGAGCGCCGGTGTCGCGCCGTGACCTGCAGATGGAGGCAGAAGTGAGCGGGCCCACCGACGACGAGCACGGCCAGGGCGCGCTGCACTCTGGTGCCGAGGATGCCAGCACTACCGACGACGTCGACGAGCAGAGCCCGGACCGCCGAGCACAGGAGGGTCACAGCGTGGAGGTCGAGTCGTGAGCGCGCAGGGGTACCTGGTGCCGACGGTCATCGAGCAGACGGCCCGAGGCGAGCGAGGCTACGACTTGTACTCGCGGCTGCTCAAGGAGCGGATCATCATCCTCGGCACGCCGATCGACGACGCTGTGGCCAACTTGATCTGTGCCCAGCTGCTGTTCTTGGAGTACGAGGACATCGACAAGGACATCCATCTCTACATCAATTCGCCGGGCGGTGACATCACGGCGTTGTTCGCCATCTACGACACCATGAAGTTCATCAAGCCCGACGTGTCGACGTTCTGCTACGGCCAAGCCGCCTCGGCCGCTGCCGTCCTGCTCGGCGGCGGCACCCGGGGCAAGCGGTTCGCGCTTCCCCACGCGCGGATCCTGCTGCACCAACCCTACGGGGGGGTGGGGGGCCAAGCCAGCGACATCGAGATCCAGGCCAAGGAGATCATGCGGATGCGCGACCTGCTGAGCAGCCTGCTCTCCGGCGACACTGGCCAGCCCACCGAGCGTATCCATGCTGATACCGATCGTGATTTCGTCATGACCGCCGACGAGGCCGTGGCCTACGGGCTGATCGACGAGATCCTGACCTCTCGCGACGCCGAGGCCGCTGCCGAAGCGGTCGGTGTCGCCTAGACTTCGGCAGGGGAAGGGAGCGTCACCGGTGGCAAAATTCGGGGACGGCGGGGATCTGGTGAAGTGCAGCTTCTGTGGGAAGTCGCAGAAGCAGGTGAAGAAGCTGATCGCAGGCCCGGGGGTCTACATCTGCGACGAGTGCATCGATCTGTGCAACGACATCATCGCCGAGGAGCTGTCCGAGACCAGTGAGGTGTCGTTCGAAGAGCTTCCCAAGCCTCGGGAGATCTTCGAGTTCCTGAACGACTACGTCATCGGCCAGGACTACGCGAAGAAGATCCTGTCGGTCGCCGTGTACAACCACTACAAGCGGGTGCAGAGCGGCACGGCACACTCCGACGAGGTGGAGCTGGCCAAGTCGAACATCCTGCTCCTGGGCCCGACCGGCTGTGGCAAGACGCTGCTGGCGCAGACGCTGGCGCGCATGTTGAACGTCCCGTTCGCCATCGCGGATGCCACGGCGTTGACCGAGGCCGGTTACGTGGGCGAGGACGTCGAGAACATCCTGCTCAAGCTGATCCAGGCAGCTGACTACGACGTCAAGCGGGCCGAGACCGGCATCATCTACATCGACGAGATCGACAAGATCGCCCGTAAGAGCGAGAACCCGTCGATCACCCGTGACGTGTCGGGCGAGGGGGTGCAGCAGGCGCTGCTCAAGATCCTGGAGGGGACCACCGCCTCGGTGCCACCCCAAGGGGGCCGCAAGCACCCGCACCAGGAATTCATCCAGATCGACACCACGAACATCTTGTTCATCTGCGGCGGAGCCTTTGCCGGTCTGGACAAGATCATCGAGAGCCGGATCGGGCGCAAGGGCATTGGGTTCCGAGCCGAGGTGCGGCGCAACGCCGGTGTGCGCGACGACGAGGTCCTTCGCCACGTCCTGCCCGAGGATCTCATCAAGTTCGGGCTCATCCCCGAGTTCATCGGTCGGTTGCCCGTGGTGGGGGCGGTCTCCTCCCTCGGCAAGTCTGCGCTCATCCAGATCCTCATGGAGCCGAAGAACGCACTGGTCAAGCAGTACCGCCGCCATTTCGACCTCGACGGCGTCGAGCTGGAGTTCACCGACGACGCGCTCGAAGCGGTGTCCGAGCAGGCGCTGCTGCGGGCTACCGGTGCGAGAGGGCTGCGGGCCATCCTCGAGGAGGTCCTGCTCGACGTCATGTACGACCTGCCCAGTCGTAGCGACGTCGGCAAGTGCGTGATCGACCGGGCCGTGGTCCTCGACCGGGTCCATCCCACGCTGGTGCCGCTGACCGAGCCGACCAAGACGCCTCGCACCCGGCGGGCGGCCTCCTGACCCTGCGCCACGTCCGACCGATGTCCGGCTTCGACAGCTCCGACGCCTTCGTATGGCGCGCGGAGGACCACGGCAGTGCTCCTGGTGAGCCCGGCAGTGCTCCTGGTGTGGTGCGCTTCGGATCCATCGCCGACAGCCTGGCTTGGCTGGACGGGCACACCAACTTCGAGCAGACCACGCCCACCCGGGCGCAGCTGCCGACGCTGGACCGGATCAGAGCGCTGTGCCGCCTGCTCGGCGACCCGCAGCGGGCTTACCGGGTGGTCCACGTCACCGGCACCAACGGCAAGGGCTCCACCGTGGCCATGATCGCCAGCCTGCTGGCGGCCCGGGGACTGCGGGTGGGCGTCTACACCAGCCCGAACCTCCATGCCGTCCACGAGCGTCTGGTAGCCGATGGTGAGCCGATCACCGACGAATCGTTGGCCGAGGTGCTCGGCACCCTCCGTGCGCTCGAGCCGCAGGTGACCGGCCGGCTCACTCGGTTCGAGCTGCTGACGGCCGCCGCCTTTGCGTGGTTCGCGGACATCGCTGTCGACGTGGCAGTGGTGGAGGTGGGCCTCGGAGGCCGGTGGGACGCCACGAACGTGGTCGACCCCGACGTCTGCGTGGTCACCAGTATCAGCTACGACCACGTCGAGGTGCTGGGCCCGACCCTGACCGACATCGCTGCCGAGAAGGCTGGGATCGTGAAGCCTGGAGCCCCGCTCGTGCTCGGCGCCACCCAGCCAGAGCTGGCTGGCGTGTTCTCCGAGGCTGCCGCCGCCAACCTGGCTCCGTTGTGGCGAGCCGGGGAGGCCTTCGGATGCAGCCGCAACCTGGTGGCCGTCGGCGGTCGGCTGGTCGATCTGTGGGGCCCTCACGGCCGCTACGAGGACGTGCTCGTCGCGCTCCATGGTTCTCACCAAGGCCACAACGCGGCCTGCGCGCTGGCGGCGGTGGAGGCCTTCTTCGGTGCCCCGATCCCCCGACCCGTGGTGGACCAGGGGTTCGGCGCCTTGCGCGTGCCGGGCCGTCTCGAGGTGGTGGGGCGCTCGCCGCTCGTCGTTCTCGACGGTGCCCACAACGTCGCGGGTGCAGCCGCGCTTGCTCAGGCCCTGGTCGACGACCTCCCGGTGACCGGACGATCAGTGGCCGTGGTGGGGATGCTGACCCAGCGGGACCCGAGCGCCATGCTGGAGCCGCTGCTGGCCAGCGGCGTGCGTCAGGTGGTGGTGTGCCCGGCTCCCTCGCCGCGCTCGATGGCGCTGTCCACCTTGGCAGCGGCTGCCCGCAGCCTCGACATGGCCGTCGAGGAAGCCGCCACCGTTGAAGAAGCCGTCGACGCGGCCCGGCGGTCTCTGGGCACCGACGATCGACTTGTGGTCATGGGGTCACTGTACGTAGTGGCTGCTGCTCGAGCCCATCTCGCTAGCCGCGGAGACAGGCTCGACGCGCGTTGATGCGCAGATCCTGACGCCGGCCGAGGCAGCGGGCCACCTGCCTGTCAGCAGGTCGACGGGCCAGCCAGGGCCCGCTAGCCTGCCCGCGTCATGAACCGCACACTTGTCATCTGCAAGCCCGACGCCGTCGAACGCGGTCTCGTCGGCGAGATCGTAGGCCGTCTCGAGCGCAAAGGCCTGCGTCTGGTGGCTGGCGCCCTGCGAGTGATCGACGCCGGCACGGCTGCCCGCCACTACGCCGAGCACCGTGACAAGGCGTTCTACGGTGAGCTCATCGAATTCATCACCCGCTCGCCGGGACTGGCGCTCGTGGTAGAGGGTCCCCCCGACACCTGGCGGATCGTCCGGACCCTGATGGGTCCCACAGATCCTGCGGTCGCCCCCCCCGGCACCATCCGAGGCGATCTGGGCACCGTGCTCACCGAGAACCTCGTGCACGGTTCGGACTCGGCAGAAGCAGCGGCGCGCGAGATCGCCATCTTCTTCCCCGAGCTGGCCTGACGCCACGAGCGCCCGCTGCTGCACGAGCCGGGCCCGGGGCCATCGGAGCATGGCCGGCGGCGCGCCGGCGGGGCAGGTGCTGCTGCTGCACGAGCCGGGCCCGGCATCGGAGCATGGCCGGCGGCGCGCCGGCGGGGCAGGTGCTGATCGTGGCAGCCTCCAGGGGGCGTGCCCGGTGGGGCGTGCGCAGCAGGTCGATCCCGGGGCCACGGCGGCCTGTGTACCACCCCGCCTGCCGGTGGACCGCCCCGAGCCGCTCCCAGCCGGCTGCTGAGCAGGGCGCCTTGTGCGCAGCCGTGCCGTCCCGTAGCCTTGGACCGCCCGGACAGCCGCCAGCCGCTCGGCCTGGCGCCGGTGCAATCTGTCGTACTGCATCCGCACCGACCCGCAGAGCGAGGACACCGCATGGCGGACAACCGATTCTTCCTGCTTGGTAGAGACATGGCTGTCGACCTCGGGACAGCGAACACCCTGGTCTACGTCCGAGGGCGTGGGATCATCTTGAACGAGCCGTCGGTGGTGGCCATAAACGTCAAAGATGGCCGGCCGCTGGCGGTAGGGGCTGAAGCCAAGCGGATGATCGGCCGCACGCCCAGCCACATCCAGGCGATCCGGCCGCTCAAGGACGGGGTCATCGCCGACTTCGAGATCTGCGAGAAGATGCTGCGCTACTTCATCCAGCGGGTCCACCAGCGCCGGTTCGCGAAGCCGCGCATGGTGATCTGCGTCCCTTCCGGCATCACCGGAGTGGAGCAGCGCGCCGTCATGGAAGCAGCCGAGTATGCCGGCGCCCGCAAGGCCTACATCATCGAGGAGCCCATGGCGGCTGCCATAGGGGCTGGTCTGCCGGTCCACGAGCCCACCGGGAACATGGTGGTCGACATCGGCGGCGGCACCACCGAGGTGGCGGTGATCTCCTTGGGCGGGATCGTCACCAGCCAGTCGGTGCGCATCGGCGGCGACGAGCTCGACGAGGCCATCATCTCCTACATCAAGAAGGAGTACAGCCTGGCGCTCGGGGAGCGGACCGCCGAGGAGATCAAGATCGCGCTCGGCTCGGCCTACCTCCTCGAGGAGGAGCTGCACGCCGAGATCCGCGGCCGTGACCTGGTCACCGGCCTCCCGAAGACCGTGGTGGTCTCGACCGAAGAGATCCGCCACGCCATCGAAGAGCCGGTCTCGGCGATCATCGACGCCGTCAAGGTCACCTTGGACAAGACCCCCCCCGAGCTGGCAGCCGACATCATGGAGCAGGGGATCGTGCTCACCGGAGGCGGTGCGCTGCTCCACGGCCTCGACGCCCGGCTCCAGGAGGAGACCGGGATGCCGATCGTGGTCGCCCGGGATCCGCTCAACTGCGTGGCCATCGGCAGTGGGCAGTGCCTCGAGGAGTTCGAGGCGCTCAAGCAGGTCCTCATCACATCGTCGGTCGGATGACGCTCTGCGACACCCAACCCGGCCGCTGAGGCGGCGTCCGAGTGGCCAGGCCCCCTCGGCGCAGGGCCCGACGCTCCCGACGCTCTGGATGGGGGATCGGTGTGCTGGTCCTGCTGTCGATCGCCATCATCACCCTCGATTTCCGCGGAGATCTGCGTGGGACCATCACCAGCGCCCGACGTTCCGCCGGCGACGCCGTCGCGCCGCTGGACCGGGCGGTCGACGACGTCTTGCGCCCCGTGGGCAGCTTCCTCGAGGGAGCCATCGACTACGGGTCGCTCCAGCAGCAGAACGCCAAGCTCCGGTTCGAGCTCGCTCGGCGCGAAGCGGCTGCCGAGCAGCTCCAGAGCGTGCGCCAGAGGCTCCACATGCTCTCCGCGCTCGAGAAGTTGCCCTGGGCAGATGTCGCCGCCCTTCCTACTGTGGCCGCCGAGGTCATCGGTCAGAACGCCTCGAACTTCGAGGCGACGGTGGTGCTCGACAAGGGATCGACCCAAGGCGTCGGGGTGGGCATGCCGGTCGTCGACGGTGCCGGCCTGGTGGGCCATGTCATCCAGGTGGACAGCGGCCAGTGCACCGTGCAGCTGGTCACCGACGTGCGGTCGGTCGTGTCGGTGACCGTCGGCACCAGCGGCACCCTTGCCACGGTGGTCGGAGGCGGGCCCGGCAACCCACTTCAGGTGCAGTACGTGGCCCCGACCGTCCACCTGCGCCGCGGCATGGTCCTGGCCAGCTCGTCGGAGAAGCTCGGTGCCTATCCGGCAGGGATCCCTGTGGCCCGTGTCACCACCTTCCACGCCAGCGCGTCGGCCACCACGCAGACCGTGCGGGCTCGTCCGGCTGCCGATCTGTCGAACCTGAGCTTCGTCGACATCGTGCAGGTGGAGCCGCCGGGATGACCACCAGCCGGTCCACCGACGAACCGCTGGCGGTCGCCGACCTGGTGCGGATCTCCGTCGTGCTGGTGCTGGCGGTCGTCGTCCAGAACACCATCCTCGACGCCATCGAGCTGCACGGGGCGCACGTGGATCTGCTCCTGTTGGTCGCGGTGGCCTGCGGGTACGTCGCCGGCCCGGATCGTGGCGCCTCGGTCGGCTTCGTCGTGGGCCTGGTCGCCGACCTCTTTCTCCCCACCATCTTCGGGCTCTCGGCCTTGGTGGGCTGCCTGGTGGCCTACGCGGCGGGGCATGCCAGCTCCGGTCTGGTCCGCTCGCCGTGGTGGCCGGCGCCGCTGGTGCTCGGCGCGGGGGCCGGTGCCGGCACCTTCGGTTACGTGGTGCTCGCGACCTTGCTCGGCGTACCCAGGCTGTTCGAGACTGCGCTGCTGCCCGCCATGGTCGTCACCGTCATCGGAGGCGTGGTGCTGGCCCCGCTGGTGGTGCTGGCTGTTCGCTGGGCAGTGCCGGCACCGGGAGGGTCGCCGGCCTCGGCGATCGGCGCCGGGGGATCGGCGGCGGCCCGGAGCCAGGTCGCCTCGTAGCCCCGGCCCCGAGCCGGTGCGCTGGCAGCGCCGTCCCGGAGCCCGCCGTCCCGGAGCCCGCCGTCCCAGAGCCCGCCGCAGCGGAGGGTCGGCCCGGGCCAGGTGGCCGCGGCGCAGCGGCCCGGGCAGCCGGGCCCGGCCAGGGCGCCGCACCGCTCACCAGGCGGGGGTGCACCTGGGAGGTGCGGTCCACCGAGCCAGGCCGGTCGAGCTGGTCCATCTCGGTGGGCCAGCCGGCTGCCACGCCGGTCGTGGGGGCGCGCCCGGCGATCTACACTGGTCAGGACGATGACTTCCCTGTGGCCTCGGATCGAACCCCTGTTGGCCCAGGTCGTGAAGCCGGCCCGATACATCGGCGGTGAGCTGGGTGCCCAGCGGCCCGACCACGGGCCAGGGCGCGTGTCCTGGGTGTTGCTCTACCCGGACACCTACGAGATCGGCCTGCCCAACCAGGGGCTCCAAATCCTCTACGAGATCCTGAACGAGCGTCCTGATGCCGCCGCCGAGCGGTCCTATGCACCGTGGACCGACATGGAGGCGGCCATGCGAGCGGCGGGAGTGCCGCTGTTCTCGGTGGAGACCCACCGGCCCGCGGCCGAGTTCGACGTCATGGCGTTCAACCTCTCGGCCGAGCTCACCTACACCAACGTCTTGAACTTGGTGGACCTGGCCGGCGTGCCGGTTCGTAGCGACGAGCGGGAGCTGGCACACCCGCTCGTGGTGGCAGGCGGGCACTGTGCGTACAACCCTGAGCCGCTCGCCGACTTCGTCGACGCCTTCGTCATCGGTGACGGCGAGGAGGTGGTGGGGGAAATGAACGACGTGATCGCCACCTGGCGAGGTGACGAGCTGCGCCGGCGACCCGATCTGCTGCGCCGCCTGGCGCACGTGCCTGGTGTGTACGTGCCGTGGTGCTACGAGGTGCGCTACAGAGCCGGGCGGTTGGCAGGGGTGGTCCCGCGTTGGCCAGAGGTTCCCGAGCGGGTCGAGAAGCGCGTGGTGGCCGACCTGGGGGCATGGCCGTACCCCAAGCACCAGCTGGTTCCGCTCGTCGAGGTGGTGCACGACCGGCTCAACGTGGAGGTGTTCCGGGGTTGCACCCGAGGGTGCCGGTTCTGCCAGGCTGGCATGATCACCCGCCCGGTGCGAGAGCGGCCTGCCGCACAGGTCTCGGCCATGGTCCGCCAGGGCTTGGCGGACACCGGCTACGACGAGGTGGCGCTCACGTCGCTGTCGAGCGCGGACTTCTCGGGCATCGAAGACGCCGTGGCAGCGGTGGTCGGCGACCCCGGCTCCTGCGGGCAGGTGTCGGTGAGCTTGCCCAGCCTCCGGGTCGACGCTTTCACCGTAGAGCTGGCAGCGGAGATCCAGAAGGTCCGCCGCACCGGGCTCACCTTCGCCCCCGAAGGCGGGACGTGGCGGATGCGCCGGGTGATGAACAAGCTGATCCGTGAGGAGGATCTCTACAGCGCAGTCGACGCCGCCTTCTCCCAAGGGTGGCGCCGGGTGAAGCTGTACTTCCTGATCGGGCTGCCGACCGAGACCGACGACGACGTCCTCGGCATCGCCGATCTGGCCCTGGCCTGCGCCGAGATCGGGCGCCGGCACCACCCGTCTGTGACGGTGGTGGCATCCGTCGGCGGGTTCGTGCCCAAACCGCACACCCCGTTCCAGTGGTACGGGCAGGACACCGTCGCCGAGCTGCGACGCAAGGTCGGGCTGCTCAAAGAAGCGCTCGCTCGGGCCCGGGGCGTGACCCTGCGGTGGCACGATCCGGCTGCCTCGGCAGCCGAAGGGGTGGTGAGCCGAGGTGACCGCAGGATGGGCGCAGTCATCGAGCACGTCTGGAGAGCCGGCGGCACCTTTCAGGAGTGGTCGGAGCACTTCGACCTGGCCAGGTGGGAAGAGGCCTTGGCCGCCTGCGGCATGACGCTCGACGAGGCGGTCTACCGGCCGCGCGACCAGGACGAAGTGCTGCCCTGGGACCACGTGTCCGCGGGTCTGCACCGCGACTTTCTCTGGCAGGACTGGTTGGATGCCCTGGCCGAGGCTCCGGTGGAAGACTGCCGGTGGACGCCGTGCTATGACTGCGGTGCATGCACTGAAGCGGGCGTCGAGCACGTCGTGGCATCGGCCGTTCCGCCAGCTGGCGGCAGTCAGGGCACCGGGCAGGATCTCGGCACGGGCGGTTCGGTGCCCGTTCGGTTCCGCAGCGCGGTCCCAGCGGGCACGTCGTGACGGCCACCAGGGCGCTTCGCGCCTTCGACGTCCGGGGCGCCTCGGGAGGTTCGAGGGCTCCGGCTGGATCCGGCAGTTCGAGCGGTGCCGGAGTCTCGCTTCGCGCCGGGACCTCGGCTGCGTCGTGTGCCGTCACCGACGGAGCCATGCCGTCTCGCTCCGGCGGTGACCGCAGCCGGTCGGCGTCGGCAGGCCCCGCGGGACCGGCCCCTGGCTCGCTGGCTCGGGTCCGGGTTCGCTTCGCCAAGCTGGGCAAGGTGCGATGGACCAGCCATCGCGACGTGGCCCGGATGTGGGAGCGGGCGCTGCGCCGAGCGGGACTGCCGGTGGCCTACTCAGGAGGGTTCTCCCCACATCCGCTGCTGAGCTTCGGATTGGCCCTGCCGACTGGGTGCGAGTCCACCGCCGAGTACCTCGACATCGCCCTCGACCCAGCTCGAGCTGGCCTCGGCACCTCGAAGAGGCCAGCGCCCCGGGCCACGACCACCCATGATGAGCCGCACGGCGCACACGAGCAGCCCTGGTCGTACGCACCCTCTGAGCAGAGCCACGTCGAGGAGTGGACCGGGCAGGTGGCTGAGGCATTTGCGGGGACCTCGAGCCCGCTGTTCCCCGATGGCATCGAGGTGATCGGGGCCGCGGCGCTGGCGCCTGGGGCTCCGTCGCTGCAGCAGGCCGTCGTGGCGTGCACCTGGGAGGTCGATGTGCTCGCCGGCGACCCCGAGGTCGACGTCGCCGAGCACGTCGCCCAGGTGATGTCGGCATCGAGCCTGCCGGTACGCCGTGAGCGCAAAGGCCGCCAAGTCGAGGACGACCTGCGGCCGTCGCTCCTCGCCATGGCCGTAGATGCCGGCGAGGCGCCCGGCCCGCCGGTCTTGCGAGTGGAGACGGCCACTCGCCCCCGTGGCGTGCGACCGTCGGAGCTGGCCGACGTCTTGGCGTTGCGGCTGGGCCGAGCCGTGCGCACCCATCAATGGATCGAGATCGACGGCGGGCGGGCCGAGCCGATCGTCGCGGGGCCGCCACGAGCGGCCACACCCGGCGGGGGTGCCCTGTGACAGTTACGAGGAAGGATCTTCCCAATGTCCGACGTTCCTGCCGAGCCGCCCCCCGAGCCGGCCGGCTCCGCGCCAGGGGGTCCACCTGCTCCTGGCCATCGCCCGCGTATCGGGGACATTCGACCCGCTCCGCCCAGACCGAAGATCGGCGACACCCGCCCGGCGCCGTCACCTGATGGGGCTTCGGCTCCGGGGCCCCCTGTCGCTGCGAACGGCCCGGCGCGGCCGCCGGCGCCGGCGCGAGGTTCTGGCGCGGGTAGTGGGCGGGACGTGGCCGGCAGCGCCGACGAGCAGGGCAGCGCCCCGAACGGTGCTCGACCGGCAAGCCGGAACCGGCGTCGTCGCGGCGGGCGCTCTGGTCGCGTGCCGGCACCAGGCGGCACCCGACGTCCAGATCCCCGACCCGGTGGGGCGGCGAGCAGCGTAGCTACCGGCGGCGGAAGCGTAGCCACCGGCAGCGGGAGACGGTCTGCGGATCCCGGCTCTGCGGATCCCGGCTCTGCGGATCCCGGCTCTGCGGATCCCGGCTCTGCGGATCCCGGCTCTGCGGATCCCGGTAACGACCGGGGAGCCACTTCGCCGGGATCGGCGCACGGTCCGGGTGAAGCGCGTCCGGCGACGGATCTGGTCGGCGGGGCGCTGGCTGGAGCGGCACTCGACGAGATCGGGTCGGGTCGAGGCCGTCAGATCGGTAGGGGCGGTGCCGGCCTGGCCGACGAGGACGGTGCGGTCGGAGAGGACCAGCGAGCTGACGACGGCGAGCGCGACGACGCCGACAGCGTCGCCACAGGCTCGTCACGCCGGCGCACCGGGCGCGAGCGGCGGGGTCGGGCGCTGGGGCGGTACACCATGTGTGTCCACGTACGACCCCACGCCACGCAGATCGCCGTGCTCGAAGGACGGACCCTCGTCCAGCACCTGGTCTCGCGCGCCGCGGACGACGCCACCCAGATCGACGGCAACATCTACCTGGGGCGGGTACAGAACGTGCTGCCGGGCATGGAGGCCGCCTTCGTGGACATCGGCACGCCCAAGAACGCCGTCTTGTACCGGGGCGACGTGCGCTACGACCGCGACGACGTGGAGACGTCGGCCGGAGGGCTCCCTCGCATCGAGGAGATGCTGACCCCGGGCCAGTTCATAGTGTGCCAGGTGACGAAGAACCCCATCGGGGCGAAAGGGGCTCGGCTCACCCAGGAGGTCTCGCTGCCGGGCCGTTTTGCCGTCATGGTGCCGAGCTCCACAGCCTTCGGCATCTCCAAGCGTCTCGACGACGCCGAGCGACGGCGCCTGCGACGCATCGTCGACGAGATCCGTCCGGATGGCCACGGGCTCATCGTCCGCACTGCTGCCGAAGGAGCCAGCCGCGAGGAGCTGGCCGCCGATGTGCAGCGCCTGCTCGGGCGGTGGTCGAGCATCGAGGAAGCGGCCGAGCGGGCCCGCACCCCCGCTCTGTTGTACCGGGAGCCGGACATGGCGGTGCGGATCGTGCGCGAGGAGCTCAACCGCGACTACCGAGCGGTCATGATCGACGACCCGTCGTTGTTCGAGGAGGTCCGATCGTACGTGGCCCAGGTCAACCCGGAGCTGGTGGACCGGGTCGAGCTGTACGACACCGCGGCGGAGAGGCTACCTGTCTTCGAGCGGTTCCACGTCCACGAGCAGCTCCACAAGGCGCTCGATCGCAAGGTGTGGCTGCCGTCGGGTGGGTCGCTCATCATCGAGCGGACCGAGGCGCTCACCGTCATCGACGTGAACACCGGCAAGAACGTGGGGACCTCGAACTTGGAGGAGACCGTCTACCGCAACAACCTGGAAGCGGCCGACGAGATCGCCCGCCAGCTTCGCCTGCGTGACATCGGCGGGATCATCGTCATCGACTTCATCGACATGGAGATCCGGGAGAACCGCGAGAAGGTCGGTGCTGCGTTACGCGCTGCGTTGGCCCGTGACAAGACCCGGACCCAGGTCTTCGACATCTCCGAGCTCGGCCTGGTCGAGATGACGCGCAAGCGGGTGTCCGAAGGGCTGGTGGAGTCGCTCTCCGAGGTCTGTGCGGTCTGTGGTGGCCGCGGCATCGTGCTCGACGCCACCCTGGTCTGACCTGCCCCGACGAAAAGCTCGACAGGGGGGCATCGTCTGTGGGCGCCGATCGGTGCCCCACAGGGCTTTCGGCCAGCTTCCATCCGGAAGCTACCGTGCCGGGACCACGGGTGCCGCCAGCACGGCGTCGGCGGTGGAGCCGGAGAGCCCGGCGTCGCCGAGGGCGAAGATGCCACCGTCCTCGGCCGCCACCGAGGAGCCGCCGCTGCCGGGTGTCCCGGCCGGATCGGGTGCTGTCACCGACAGCGTCCCACGGCGCCAGGGGGTTGCCGGGACCCAGGCCGGGCAGCGGCTAAGATGGCCATTCTATGTACGCAGTCATCCGCAGCGGGGGCAAGCAGGAGCGCGTGGCAGCAGGTGAGCAGATCCGCGTGGAGCTGCTCGACGCTGCCGCTGACAGCGAGGTCCGGCTCGAGCCGGTCCTGGTGGTCGACGGTGCGAGGGTGCTCGCTACGCCACGAGAGCTCGCCGGCAGCGTCGTCACCGCCAAGGTGCTCGGCACCGAGCTGGGTCCCAAGATCCGCGGGTTCACCTACAAGCCGAAGACGAACCAGCGCCGCCGGTGGGGCCACCGCCAGCGGTACACCACGCTCGAGATCACCGACATCTCGGTGTCTTGAGCGATCGGAGGAGCACACCATGTCGAAGACCAAAGGCGGCGGCTCTACCCGTAACGGCCGCGACTCGAACGCCCAGCGGCTGGGCGTGAAGGCGTTCGACGGGACCGCAGTGCGCGGCGGCGCCATCATCGTCCGCCAGCGCGGCACGCACTTCCACCCTGGCCGCAACGTGGGCCGCGGCGGCGACGACACGCTGTTCGCCTCGAGGGACGGCTTCGTCAAGTTCGGCACCCGGAACAACCGGCGCCTGGTCGACATACTCGATCATCGCTGACGGCGCTGCGTCGGGCCGGCGAGGGTCGGCGAGAGGTGACCGCCCACCTAGGATCAGGCAGTGCCCGGGTTCGTCGACGAAGCGCAGCTCCATGCCAAGGCAGGCGACGGGGGAGCCGGCGCGGTCTCGTTCCGGCGCGAGGCGCACGTGGCGATGGGTGGCCCAGACGGCGGCGACGGCGGCGACGGCGGCGACGTGTGGCTGGTGGCCGCCGCGAACCAGGCGTCACTGCTGGCCTTCCGGGACCATCCCCATCGCCGGGCCACCGACGGCCGCCACGGTCAGGGCAAGCGTCGCCATGGCAGCCGGGGTGCGGACCTGGAGGTCGCTGTGCCGGTGGGGACCACCGTGCACGAGCTGGACGGTTCCGTGGTCGCGGACATGGCGGTGGCTGGTGACCGGTGGCTGGCCGCTGCCGGCGGCCGCGGCGGCCACGGGAACGCCCGGTTCGCCAGCAACCGCCGCCGGGCGCCGGACTTCGCCGAGCAGGGAGAGGTGGGCGAGGAGCGCTGGCTGGACCTCGAGCTGCGCCTGGTGGCCGACGTGGCGTTGGTCGGGTTCCCCAACGCCGGCAAGTCGACGCTGATCTCGCGGATATCGGCAGCGAAGCCGAAGATCGCCGACTACCCCTTCACCACCTTGGAGCCGAACCTCGGCGTCGTGCGCGTGGGGCGGCCTGGCGACGAGACCGAGCTGGTGGTGGCCGATGTGCCCGGACTGGTGGAGGGAGCGGCGGAGGGCCGGGGGCTCGGCCACCGCTTCTTGCGCCACGTGGAGCGGGCCCGGGTGCTCGTGATGCTGCTCGACATGGCACCGGCGGACAGCCGGGCGCCAGAAGACCAGCTACGGGTGCTGCTCGACGAGCTGGGACGGTACCGCCCGGAGCTGCTCGAGCGGCCTCGTCTGGTCGTCGGCTCCAAGCTCGACATCGCTGGTGCGAACGCTGGTGCAGCCGTCACCACCACCGGCGTTCCCGGCGATCTGACCATCTCCGCGGTGACCGGCCAGGGTCTCGGGGATCTCGTCGGCCGGCTGGCAGCCATGGTGACCGAAGCCCGCAGCGCCAGTCGCGTCGAGGTGCGCGAGCCGGTGGTGCACCGACCGCTTCCTGAGGGGGTGGGGGTCACCAAAGTGGCCGAGCACCACTTCGTCGTGGGTGGGCGGCAGGCAGTTCGGGCGGTGGCGCTGTCGGATGTGACGGGCGACCAGGCCGCCGACGTCGTCCAGCGGCGGCTGCGACGGTTGGGGGTGGAGCGTGCCCTGCGCCGGGCGGGGGTCCGCGACGGTGATCTGGTGGAGGTGGGGGCGCTCAGCTTCGAGTACCACCGCGACGACGTGGTGGTGACCGACACGCCCGGTGGACGCCGGCGGCGGCGGGACCGCTCCGGAGCAGGGGTCTCGGCGTCCCAGCCCGGCTCCGGCGCCTCGGCAGCACCACACGCCGCCGGCGCCTCGGCAGCACCACACGCCCCCGGCGCCTCCGCGGCACAGGACTCGTCTGGTGGATCGCCGAAGCGGTCCAGTCCTGAGCCCACGGTCCTCGCCCCAGTGCGAGACAGCGACCGATGACCGAGCCGTCAGCTCGGACAGGGCTCTCACCCCAGACGGTGGTGGTGAAGATCGGGTCGTCGTCGGTGACTGCCGGCGAGGCCGGTGTGGACGCGGCCGCCGTCGCCAGGCTGGGTGACGACGTGGTGGCCTTGCGCTCCCAGGGCCATCAGGCGGTGGTGGTCAGCTCCGGTGCAGTGGCGGCGGGATGGGCGGCCATGGGCGGCGGGCGACGCCCGACCGACCCGGTGGTGCTCCAAGCCCTGGCGGCCGTGGGCCAGCACCGGCTGATGCGCGTCTACGACGACGAGTTCAGCGACCGGGGGATGACCGCCGCCCAGGTGCTCTTGGCCCCGCTGGACTTCGCCCAGCGCCAGCAGTACCTGCACGCCCGGCAGACGTTGGCCGCCCTCCTGGACATGGGCGTCGTCCCCGTCGTGAACGAGAACGACGTCACCGCGGACGACGAGATCCGCTTCGGCGACAACGACCGGCTGGCCGCCTTGGTGGCGCATATGGTCGCCGCCGACCTGCTGGTCCTGCTCACCGACACACCGGGCCTGTTCACCGCCGATCCGCGCCTCGACGCCGAGGCGTCGTTGATCGAAGAGGTCGCCGAGATCGACCACGTGCTCGAAGCGGCGGCGGGGGGGAGCGGATCTCCGGTCGGCAGCGGCGGGATGGCTGCCAAGCTGGCCGCGGCCCGTATTGCCGGCTGGTCGGGAGTCCGCACCGTGATCGCCGACGCCAGCCGGGCGAAGGTGGTGCTGGCGGCCGTCAACGACGAGGCGGGGATAGGCACCGTCTTCCGCCCACACCGGCGACGGCTCCCCGCCCGCAAGCTGTGGATCGCCTTCGCGCTGCGCGCGGCGGGACGGCTGGTCGTCGACGACGGCGCTCGCCGAGCGCTGTGCGAGCGTGACGCGTCACTGCTGGCGGCGGGGGTGCAGGCGGTCGAGGGTCGCTTCGACGCGGATGACGCCGTAGAGATCGCCGGAACCGACGGCGCCGTCTTCGCCAAAGGGTTGGTGCGCCACGACGACCAGCGGCTTCGGGCCTGGGCGGGCCACCGGAGCACGGAGCTGCCCGACGGCGCCGGCGAGATCGTCCACCGCGACGACCTCGTCGTGCTGACCTGAACCACGGAGCACCACCCCGCCGGCAGCGTGGCCAGGGACTGCCCCGCCTGACTGGTCGGGGATCGTGTGCACCCCGCCGGCAGCGTGGCCAGGGACTGCCCCGCCTGACGGGCCAGGGCGCTTGTTCGTCCGGTGCAGGTCCGGCCGGGTGCCAGGGCCAGGGCCGTCCCGCGCGGCCGGTCGAGCGCGGGGCAGGTGCCCGTCGGCCTGGCGTGACGTCCACGGTAACCTGTCTCGATGGCTCTCGATCTTCACGACCTCGGCCGGCGTGCTCGAGCGGCAGCCCGGGTGGTGGCAGGTGCTGGTACCACCGTGAAGGACGCCGCTCTGGTGGCGGCGGCGGAGCTGGTCGAGGCTCGGGCCGACGAGCTTCTTGTGGCCAACCGGGCCGACGTGGACCGCGCTGTCGACGCAGGCGCCAGTCCCGCCCAGCTCGACCGGTTGACGCTGACCCACCTGCGGGTGCAGGCCATGGCCGCCGGGCTGCGGGCGCTGTGTGCCCAAGCCGACCCGGTCGGCGAGGTGGTAGGTGGATGGGTGCGACCCAACGGCCTCCGGGTGACCCAGGTCCGGGTGCCGTTGGGCGTGATCGGGGTGATCTACGAGAACCGCCCGAACGTGACCAGCGACGCGGCTGGCCTGTGCCTGAAGGCGGGGAACGCCATCATGCTGCGCGGATCGTCGAGCGCGTTGCGGTCGAACCAGGCGGTGGTCGGCGCGCTGCGCGACGCGCTCGGCAAGGTCGGCTTGCCCGAAGACGCGGTCACGTTGGTCGAAGACACCGAGCGCTCCGGAGCGCTCGCGTTCATGCAGCTCGACGCGCTGGACTGCCTCATTCCCCGCGGGGGGCATTCGCTGGTGGCGTCGGTGCGCCAGCACGCCACGGTGCCCACGGTCATCGACGGCGACGGGAACTGCCACGTCTACGTCGACGCCAGGGCCGATCCGGCCATGGCCGTGGCGATCGTGGCAAATGCCAAGCTGCAGCGGCCCGGCGTGTGCAACGCAGCCGAATCGCTGCTGGTGCACCGCGATGTCGCTGCCACGTTGCTCCCACAGATGGCCGAGGCGCTGCGAGGGGTGGAGCTCGTCGGCGATGCCCGGGCACGCGCCGTGGTCCCGACCATGGGTGCCGCCACCGACGAGGACTATGCCACGGAGTTCCTGGCCCCGAAGCTGTCGGTGGCCGTCGTCGACGATCTCGAGGCGGCCGTGGCGCACATCGCCCGGTTCGGAAGCGGCCACTCCGAAGCCATCGTCACCGAGGATCTCCGGGCTGCCGAGCGCTTCGTGGCCGAAGTCGACGCCGCTGCGGTCCTCGTGAACGCCTCGACCCGCTTCGTCGACGGCGCCGAGCTGGGCCTCGGAGCCGAGATCGGCATCTCGACCCAGAAGCTCCATGCGCGAGGGCCGATGGGGCTTCGGGCGCTCACCTCGGTGAAGTACGTGGTCCGTGGCGACGGCCAGGTGCGGACGTGAGCGCTCCGAGCGGGCTGCTCGGCTTCCCGGAACCAGGTCCGGCCCGGTTCACCGGTGTCGCCGACGTGCGCCGGCGGCTGGCCGACGCCGGCTACCTGGCCGACGACGGGATCGCCGGCGTGGTCCACCTGGCCGACCGCCTGGCCAAGCCGGTGCTGGTCGAGGGGCCTGCCGGCACCGGCAAGACCGAGCTGGCCAAGTCCGTGGCCCGGGTGACCGGCAGCCGGCTCGTGCGCCTGCAGTGCTACGAGGGGCTCGACGAGTCCAAGGCGCTGTACGAGTGGAACTACCGCAAGCAGCTGCTGCGGATCCAGGCACAGCAGGTCATCGAGGGCGATGACCGCTGGTCCGCGGACCCCGCGGGGCCGCGCGGGGTCACCTGGCACGACGTGGAGGAGGACATCTTCTCCGAAGAGTTCCTGCTGGCCAGACCGTTGCTCTCGGCGATCCGCAGCACCGAGCCTGTGGTGCTGCTGATCGACGAGGTGGACCGCGTCGAGCTCGAGACCGAGGCGTTGCTCCTGGAGGTGCTCTCGGAGTACCAAGTCTCCATACCCGAGCTGGGCACGATCACCGCCACGCGGATCCCCATGGTCTTCCTGACCTCGAACAACACCCGGGAGCTGTCAGAGGCGTTGAAGCGACGCTGCCTGTACCTCCATCTCGACTACCCCACTCTCGAGCGCGAACGGGCCATCGTCAGGAGCCGAGTTCCCGGTATCGGCGAGGAGCTCGCCGACCAGGTGGCCCGCATCGTGCGCTCGTTGCGGACCTTGGAGCTGAAGAAGCACCCGTCGGTGTCCGAGACCCTCGACTGGGCTCGGACCCTGGTGCTGCTGGGGGTGGAGCAGGTAGACGCCGAGCAGGCTCGAGCGACGTTGCACGTCTTGCTCAAGTACCGAAGCGACCTGGAGCGGGCGGCCAAGGAGCTCGACCTGTCGGTCGGCAGCGTCCGGTAGCACCCGGTGCTGGACCTGCTCACCGGGTTCGTCGAGGAGCTGAGGGCGGCAGGGTTGCCGGTGTCGCTCACCGAGTCCATCGACGCGGCGACCGCCATCGGCCACGTGCCCATGGAAGACCGCCTGGCGCTCAAGTACGCCTTGGCGGCCACCTTGGTCAAGTCTTCCTCGCACTGGAAGGCGTTCGACACCGCCTTCGAGGTCTACTTCTCGCTGCGAGGCCCGGAGTACGCCATGGGGGCAGGCTCCGAGCCGCAAGGTGCCGGGGCGTCTGGTGCCGACGGGCAGGGCGAAGGCCAGGGTGCCTCGGGGGGCGCAGGTGCCCCGGCGAGCGCCGAGGAGCTGGCCGAGCAGCTATACCGGGCGCTGTTGGCAGGAGACGACGGGCAGGTGGCGGCCATCGCCCGGCTCGCGGTCGCCAGGTTCGCCGGCATGGAGCCGGGCCGACCGGTTGGTGGCACGTACTACCTCTACCGGACGCTGCGCCAGCTCGACCTGGACGCGGTGATGGTCCGACTGCTCGAAAGCGCCCGCCAGCAGGCCCTCGGTCGGACGCTCAGCGCCCTCGAAGAGCGGCTTGCCCACGACGAGGTTCGCCACCGCCTCGACCAGGTACGTGCCGCTGTCGAGGACGAGATCCGCCGCCGGCTGGTGGCTGACCGTGGCGCCGCCGCCCTGGCCAAGTCGGTGCGCGCTCCGCTGCCCGAGGAGATCGAGTTCATGCACGCGACGCGCGACGAGCTCCTGGCGTTGCAGCGCGCTCTGCACCCGCTCAGCCGGAAGCTGGCCGTCCGTCTGGCGCGCAAGCGCCGCCACGGGCACACCGGCGCCCTCGACTTCCGCTCTACGGTCCGGCACTCGCTGTCCAGCGGTGGCGTGCCCGTCGATCTCCGGTTCCGCCCGCCGCACCCGGCCAAGCCCGAGCTGGTGGTGATCGCCGACATCTCGGGGTCGGTGGCCTCCTTCGCCCGCTTCACGCTGCTGCTCGTGCACGCCTTGGCCAGCCAGTTCTCGCAGGTGCGCAGCTTCGTCTTCATCGACGGCATCGACGAGGTGACCAGGCTGTTCGAGGAAGCCGACGACGTGGCCGACGCCGTGCACCGGGTCAACACCGAAGCCGACGTGGTATGGGTGGATGGCCACTCCGACTACGGACATGCGTTCAGCGTGTTCTGGGAGCGCTGGGGCCACGAGGTCACCAACCGCAGCAGCGTCCTGCTGCTGGGCGATGCCCGCAACAACTACCACGCTCCCCAAGCCTGGGTGATCGAGGAGCTGAGGCATCGGGCCCGTCACGTCTACTGGCTCAACCCCGAGCCCCGAGCCTACTGGGGTAGCGGCGACTCCATCGTCGCCACCTACGGTGCGCACTGCGACGACGTGGTCGAGGTGCGCAACCTTCGGCAGCTGGAGCATTTCGTGGCACAGCTGGCATGACCGGACTGCTCGGGGTCCCCGACAAGGCGCGGACGGTGCCACTGCCTGACGAGGCGGCTACCCGCCTGGTGCTGGTCCGCCACGGCGAGGCGGCCTGCAACGTGGCCGGCGTGGTCGGCGGCACCCGTGGATGCCGTGGCCTCACCGATCTGGGCCGCCAGCAGGTCGATGCGCTGGCGCGCCGACTGGGTGCCAGTGGCGAGCTGCGGGCGGCCACCGCGTTCTACAGCAGTGTCCTGCCACGGGCAGTGGAGACCGCCGAGCTCATCAGCTCGGAAGTCGGTCCCGGGAACCTGGTCTTGGAGCGCCGGTGCGACCTCTGCGAGCTGCACCCGGGACGCTCCGACGGGCTCGCGTGGGCGCAGGCCATCGAGCGGTTCGGCGAGCCGGACTGGGACTCCGATCCCACCAGGCCTCTGGCACCGGGCGGGGAGAGCTGGTCCAGCTTCGTCGCCCGGGCGGCAGCAGCGGTCGAAGAGCTGGTGCGGCGTCACCCTGGCGAGCTGGTGGTGGTGGCGAGCCATGCCGGGGTGGTCGAAGCCACTTTGCTGTCGTGGATGACCGTCGGCCGGTCTCGCCTGCAGCTGCGGACCACCCACGCTTCGATCACCGAATGGGAGCACGGGCACCGTGGATGGCGACTGCTTCGCTACAACGACGCCGCCCACCTGGCCTGTAGGAGTTGAGGGCTCGAGACACGTCGCAAAGGTCGCGTGGGCCAGTAGGTCCAGGGCACCGCTGCTCGAGCCAACTGTGCACGGCTCGACGGATCCGGGCGCTCGATTCGAGCGCCGACGGTGTGGTACGACCGAGGCTCGCCGGCGTCCCACGACAGCCGGAGGCGAGCGCGCGCCGGGCTCAGCAGGCGTAGTCGCCGTCGATGCCCTGACCAGCGGCGTTGTCGGTGTACTGCGTGAACATGACACCGCCGGTGGGCAGCATGTCCTGGTGGCTGGCGGCGAATTGGACGCCGGTCGTGCAGTTCTGGGTCGGGTCGTTCGTGTACCACGCCAGCCAGATCGGCACCGGCGGCTGGAAGTCACCGGCAATGGCGTTCCAGGTGAGCGGGGAGGTGTAGATCCCCACCGTGTTGAGCCCGAGGCCGCGCAGCTCGATGAGGGCACCTTCGATCACCTGGTCGTTCGCGGCGGTATTGGAGCCCCAGTTGGCCGGCTCCACGTCCACCCACCATGGAACGTCGGGGTTCACGTTCTGGCTCTTGACGTAGTCGTAGGCGTACCGGGCGGCTTCGAAGCCGAAGTTGCAGTGCTGGTCACCGTTGCAACCAGGCTGGTCCGTGCTGCTCGTGCCGTCGGCCAGGAACGTGTAGAACTGCAGCCCGCCTCCGGCCCAGGCAGCCTCGCTGGCCAGGCACGGGTTGGGAGCCGAGCTCGACCATCCGGTGGCCTGCACGATGCCGAAGACGTGGCCCGAAGGCAGGCTCTGGTTGCACTGGAACGCCGAGACGTCATAGCCGAAGGAGCCCGAGGGGGCGGTGGTATCGGTGACCGTGCCGTTGCCCGGTCCGTCGGCCATGCCCACGATCGGACTGTCGAGCTGCTGGGGGGCGGAGCCGAAGTTGCCGGCGTCGCCGAACGACGAGACCGCGCCGTTCGCGTTGGTGAGCCAGTAGCCGTCGCCAGGCACTCCGGTGCTGGCCATGGCCACCACCGGATAGGTGAGCGGGTCGGATCCCAGCGAGCCTTCGAACTTGGCGTCACCGAAGGTGAAGATGCCGCCGTCTTGGGCCGCCAGCCAGTAGCCGCCCCCGTCCGTGGTGGCAGCCATCCCGACGATCGGCGCCTGGAGGGTCATAGCGCCGGTGGACCCGTAGAACTTCGCGTTCCCGAAGGCGAAGATGCCGCCGTCGCTGGCCACCAGCCAGTACCCGCCGCCATCAGGCGTGGCGGCCATGCCCACCACCGGCTTGTTCAGCGGGGTGCCGCCCATCGAGCCGTAGAACGGAGCGTGGAAGGCGAAGATGCCGCCGTCGCTGGCCACCTCCCAGTAGCCGCCGGTAGCGGGGTCCAGTGCCATGCCCACCACCGGCTTGTTCAGCGGGGTGCCGCCCATCGAGCCGTAGAACGGGGCGCTGCCGAAGGCGAAGATGCCGCCGTCGCTGGCCACCTCCCAGTAGCCGGTTCCCCCCGGTGCGGGAGCCATGCCGACGACCGGCTTGTTCAAGTGCCGGCCCCCCATCGATCCGTAGAAGGGAAGACCGCCGAAGGAGAACAGGCCGCCGTCTTTGGCCACCAGCCAGTACGACGCGTTCGGTATCGGCGTGCACGAGGTGCCTGACGAGGTGCCCGACGACGAGGTGCCTGACGAGGTGCCTGACGAGGTGCCCGACGACGAGGTGCCCGACGACGAGGTGCCCGACGACGAGG
>JAKAQW010000007.1:0-10665 GCA_021819525.1 Actinomycetes bacterium | reverse complement strand
TCCGCTCGACGTGGAGCCCGATGATCCGCTCGACGTGGAGCCCGACGATCCGCTCGACGTGGAGCCCGACGATCCGCTCGACGTGGAGCCCGACGATCCGCTCGAGCCCGAGGATGTCGTGCTCGAACTGCTCGAGGTGGAGGTGGCGGCGGTCAGGACCGCCCGATGGGCACCGGGTGGGATGGCTGGACCGGTGGCGTAGACCGGGCCTCCAGCCATGAGGGCGACGACGGCGCAGACCGAGGCCACGAGCCCCACGACGACACTCGCCCGGCCGGTGCGCCACGTGGTCGCGGTCGGCGCGGCCGTCCACCAGCGGGCCCGTCGGCTTCCTTGGAGCCTATGTGTCACTCGGGCGAGCCTCGTGCTCGGCTCTGAGCCGGGAGCAGCGAGCTCGCCTCCTGGGCGACAAGTGGGCGAGAGGGGGCTGGTTCTCACGGAGAAGCGCTCGAGTCGATCGGGGGCGGGTCCGAACGGCGACGAAAGAGCCGCGGGACAGGACGCCCTATTCTGCGAGGCGCACCGCTTCGATGCAAGGGTTAATTGTGATGCCCGGGGCCGCTTCGTAGGCGAGCCTCGAAGAAAGCGGCTGCCACCTGCGCTATCGCGCCATCGGGCCAATCGACGTCAGGGCAGTGCCGAAGGAGTTTTTGCTGCAGGGGCTGCTGTTGGCGCGACGTTGTGGCTGGCCGAGCGGTTCGGTGATCGGGAGCACCAGCGCATACCCACACGGATCTCCGGTGCGACTCGCCACGGCGGAGGGCCCTCCGCTCGAGGAGCGGGGACCACTTCAGGTGCGCAACAGCTCGGCCACCCGGAAGGCGAGATCGATGGCTTGACGGGCGTTCAACCGGGGGTCGCAGGTGGTGGTGTAGCGCAAGTGCAGCTGATCTTCGCCGATCTGGCCGTCGCCACCGAGGCACTCGGTGACATCCGAACCGGTCAGCTCGACGTGGATGCCCCCCGGCCACGTTCCGACCGCCCGGTGGGCGGCGAAGAACGCCCGCAGCTCGGTCAAGATGTCGTCGAAGCGCCGGGTCTTCTGGCCCCCGGCGCTGGTGAAGGTGTTGCCATGCATGGGATCACAGGTCCACACCACCGGCGTGCCGGCGTTCGCCACCGCTGCGAACAGAGGCGGCAGCAGGTCGCCGGCCCGGGTCGCCCCCATGCGGGTGACGAAGGTGAGCCGCCCTGGGATCCGGTCGGGGTTCAGCCGACGGCACAGCTCCAAGACCTCGTCGACGGTGGCTGACGGCCCGATCTTGCAGCCGATAGGGTTGCGCACCCCGGACAGGAAGTCGACGTGGGCACCGTCGATCGCCCGGGTGCGCTCGCCGATCCACAGGGTGTGGGCTGAGCAGTCGTACCAGTCGCCGGTGAGCGAGTCGCAGCGGGTCAGCGCCTCCTCGTAATCGAGGATCAGCGCTTCGTGGCTGGTGAAGAAGTCGACCTGGTGCAAGGACTGCTCGGCGCCCAAGTCGATGCCACAGGCGGCCATGAACCGCAGGGCGCCGTCGATCTCGGCCGCGATCTGCTCGTAGCGTCGCCCTTCGTCGCTGGAGGCCACGAACTGCTGGTTCCACGAGTGCACCTGGGACAGGTCGGCAAAACCACCTTTGGTGAAGGCTCGGACCAGGTTCAGCGTGGCGGCCGCGTGGTTGTACGCGGTCAGCAGGCGGCCCGGGTCGGGCTGGCGGCCGGCGGTCGTCGGAGCGTCGTCGTTCACCATGTGGCCCCGGAATGCGGGCAGGGTCAGGTCGCCGACCGCCTCGGTCGGGGAGGACCGCGGCTTGGCGAACTGCCCGGCCATCCGTCCTACCTTGACCACAGGCACCCCGGCCCCGTAGGTGAGGACCACGGCCATCTGCAGGATCACCCGGAGCTTGTCCCGGATGGCGTCGGCTGACAGGTCGTCGAAGGACTCGGCGCAGTCACCCGCTTGCAACAAGAACGCCCGTCCACTGGCCACCTCGCCGAGCTGCTCGGTGAGGTGTCGTACCTCGCCGGCGAACACGAGCGGCGGCCGGCCGGCTAGCTCCTTGCGGGCAGCGTCGAGCTGGCCCAGGTCGGGCCAGTCTGGTTGCTGGTCTGCGGGTCGGCTCCGCCAGCGCTGCGGTGTCCAGGCCACGGGCGTCATGGGTCCAGCCTAAGCGCTCTCCCGTGTCCCTCTGGCGGCCCGTAGGCTGCGGCCATGGCACCCAGACGGCATCTCGGCCGGCTGAGCAGAGACCACCGTGCCTGACGGCGCCACCCCGCTTGGCGTGCCACGGATCGGCGTGCCACGGATCGGCGTGCTGGGCGGCACCTTCGATCCGGTGCACATCGGCCACCTGGTGGTGGCGGTGGAGGCCCGCCACCAGCTGGGTCTGGATCGCGTCCTGCTGGTGGTGGCCAACGATCCGTGGCAGAAGCGAGGCTCGAGGGCCATGACGCCGGCTGCGGACCGCTTGGCGATGACCCGTGCCGCGGTGGAGGGGCTCGCCGGGATCGAGGTCAGCTCGCTGGAGGTCGATCGTGGCGGGCCCAGCTACATGGTGGACACCCTGACGTCGCTTCGCAGCCAGTACCCGGGTACGCAGCTGCTGCTCATCGTGGGTGCCGATGTGGCTGCCCAGATGGGCACCTGGGATCGGGCGACGGAGCTGCCGGCGCTGGCATCGCTCGTAGTGGCCTGCCGCGGTGGGGCGCCGGCCGGGACGGTGCCACCGGGCTGGACGGTCGTGAACCTGCCGGTGCCGCGCCTCGATGTCTCGAGCAGTGAGCTGCGTGAGCGGCTCCGCGAGGGCAGGCCAGTGGACTTCTTGGTACCGGAGGCTGCAATGCGCTGCATCGAGCAGCGAGGTCTGTACGCTGGAGCCACATGAGCGTGCTGGCTGGCCGACAGCGACCCCGGGTGCAGGGGTACCGACCCTTCGCGGGGGGACGAGCAGGAGCTCTCGATCTCCCGGGCCCCCGGGGATCCCAAGTGCGCGTGTCGCGAGCCAGAGCAGGTGGACCGCGGCACCGCCGCCCCGTCGTCGTCGAGCGGCTCATCCCCGCCGGGGTCCTCACCCTGCTGGCAGCCCTGGTCGGGCTCACGGTGTGGGTGCTGATCAACGCCGGACATGTCACGTGACGCATTGGGAGCCCATGTCGACCAAGAGCAGGCCACCAGGCACTGCCGACGTCTCGGTGCCTGGTGGCCGGGCGCGGCTTGCGCCCGATCCAGTCGTACCGGGGTCAGTTCCCGACGCTGCGTTGGTGGCGGCTCGGAGCGCGGACGCCAAGCTCGGGGAGGCGACGGTGGTCATGGCCATGGGAGATCTTCTCGCGGTCACCGATGCCTTCGTCGTGACCTCGGCCGGCAACAGCCGACAAGTGAAGGCCATCGTCGAGGACGTCGAAGCGCAGCTCAAAGTCCAAGCGGGACGTGCCCCGCTCCGGATCGAGGGCATGGGTGACCTCCAGTGGGTGTTGATGGACTACGGCGACATGGTCGTCCACGTGTTCCTCCACGAGACCCGCCGGCTCTACGACCTCGAACGGCTGTGGGGTGATGCGCCCCGGGTGACGTGGAACGATATGGCGGTCGAAGCCACCTGAGCCGGCGCGGTCGGTGACGGTTCGTGCCAGGTGGCGTAGATGCCGGCCAGCCCAGGCGGGCGAGTGCAGAGGGCCGACCGAGGTGAAGGCCGGACCGGTGCCAGGGAGTGCTCAGGGCGCCAGGGAGTGGTAGTCGGCTCGGGTGGCGTCGTTCACCAGGGCGCCGTCGGGCTCTGGCACCGACGTCTGCTGCCCGTTCACCTCGAAGGCGACCTCGCTCACCCCGGTCACGTCGGCTGTCACGGTGAAGACGACCTGGGCGATGGCCTCGATCTGGGCCTGACCGGCCAGCTGGCCGAACGCGGCACTCAGGTTCACCGTGGCGACGGGACCGGCGACCGTGCCCGGCGTGAGCACCCGGGTCTGCGCCGGGACTTGGTCCTGCAGACCGGCAGCTGCCTCGGTGGCTGTGGGCCCGTCCACCAGAGCTTGCAGGATGGTGGTGAGGTCGACGGGCCCAGGCACCAGCCGGTCGACGGCGACCAGGTCCCCGGCCGGGTTCACCAGGTAGATCTGGATGACGTGGTCGTTGGGTGGGAACGGTGCCGTGCTGGAGGCGGAGGGGGTCGACGTCACCGGACGCAGGAGCCCGAACGGGACGTTCTGGCGTGCGATGGCGGCGGGTTCGTCCCCGACCGGTATGCCGCAGCTGGCCAGTGACAGCGCTATGGCGCCCGCGACCCCAGCGGCCAGGCATCGCTGGAGGCGCGTCGGGTGGGTGTGCCGCGAGCCCCGCGGTGCACGGCGACGTGTGATCACGGCTCGGCCTCGGCACCAGGGAGGTCGGTCCGCCTGGTCGGGGCGATGCTTCGTCCGCCACCGCCACCGCCACCGCCGCCACCGCCACCGCCACCGCCACCGCCACCGCCACCGCCGCCGCCACCGCTCGCGCCACGGCTCCCGGCGCCAGGGAGGTCGGCTCGGAGGCCGATCGGGCTGGTCGGGGCGGCGTTCAGGACCCCCCGAGCACTGGTGCGGTCGATCCGGCCGTGAGCGTGGTCGTCGGCGCGGCTGGCAGGTCCTTCAGGGGAGGGTGGCGGAACAGGCCCGTCGACGGTGGGCAGGGCGACGACGAAGCGGTGGTCGCCGTCGATGCCATCCTCTGCCCACACCCGGCCATGGTGCAGTCGCACGTGCTCGGCAACCAGCGCCAGGCCCAGGCCGGTGCCTTCAGTGGCGCCTCGCCGTCCGGAGGCGCTCCCGCGGTAGAAGCGCTCGAAGATGCGCTGGCGTTCCTCGGGGGCGATCCCCGGTCCCCGATCGGCGACCACCAGGTGCACCCAGCGACCTGGCGAGACATCGGACGCGCCCTCCGCGGCAGGGCCGGCGCCGCCGTCCTGCGACGCCGCGACATCAGGACCGTCGATGCCGGAGGCGGGGCGGCCAGGCCCAGGTTCAGCGGACAGCAGCGTGGCACCACCCGCGTAACGGGCGGCGTTCGTCACGAGGTTGGCGACGATCCGTTCGATCCGGCGTTTGTCGACCGAGAGCCGGAGGTGGGCCACGGCGGGGTCGATGGCTACTGGCACACCTCGGGCGCTGCCCACCGAGGCCAAGTGGTCCACCAGCTCGGCCACTTCGACCTCGTCGGTGGAGAGCACCACGGCCCCGGTGTCCACGCGGCTGATCTCGAGCAGGTCGTCGACCATCTTCTGGAAGTGGCGGATCTCGGTGGCGAGCAGGCGCAGGGCCGTGCGGCCTCGGTCGCCGAGCCCGCCGGCGTTCGCCTCGATCACGCCTACGGCAGTGGTCAGCGTCGTCAGCGGCGACCGCAGCTCGTGGCTGACGTCCGAGGTGAAGCGGGCCTCGCGTTCGATCCGTTCTTGGAGGGCGTCGGTCATGCGGTTGAACGACTCCGCCAGAGGAGCGAGATCGGCATCGTCTGCCGTGCGCAGGCGAGTGCCCAGCTGACCGTGGGCGATGACCTCCGCCGCGTGCGAGACGTCGCTCAACGGCGCCAGGGCCCGCCCGCTGGCCCATCGGCCGATGACGGCCCCGGCCACGGTAGTGACCGCCCCGGCACCGGCCAGCGCCAGAGCCAGGATCTGCAGCGACCGGGCGATGTCCTCCAGGGAGATGACCTCGAAGTAGTCCACACCGACGCTCGGGATCGGCACCCCCACCACGAGCTCGGGGGTGCCTGACAAGACGATCAGCTGGCTGCCGGCCGTGCCTGACGCCACCAAGCGGCGCATGGCCAGCGGGATGGACTTCTCGCCCAAGGGGACCGAGGCCGAGAACCAGCGTCCGTGGAGGACGACCAGGGCACGGGATCCCGAGGTGTCGAGGGACTCGAGAAGCGACACGATGTCGGTGCTGGTGTCACGCAGCGACGACCGGGCCACCAAGGCATCGACGAAGGTCTGACGGATAGCTGCCACCTCGCGTTGGTGCAGGCTGAACTGACGGGCGACCAAGTAGGTGCTCACCCCCATGAAGACCGAGAGCAGCAGGGCTCCGAAGCCGAACATGGCGGTGATGCGCGCTCGGAGCCCCAGACGGCTTCCGGGGAGGCGTACGACAGGCCAGTGCCCGGCGAGCTGGGCCGTGGCGCTCCCTGGCGCGCGGAGGTCGCTGTCGAGGGAGCTGCCCGCGCCATCTGAGCCGCGGCCTTCCCCGGGTCCTGTGGCGCTCGAGCCCCGGGCACGCCTGGTGGTGTCGGCGCGGTGCGTGCCGCCTGCGCCGGCGCCATCTGAGCCGCGGGCTTCCCCGGGTCCTGTGGCGCTGGAGCCGTGTGTGCTCCCGCCTGCATTCTGGGCGGTGCGGGCGGTTCTGGGACGGGCCACGACGTGACCGGCTACACGGCCAGCTTGTACCCCAACCCGCGCACCGTCAGGATGTGGCGTGGGTTGGCCGGATCGGGCTCGATCTTGGTGCGCAGCCGCCGGACGTGGACGTCGACCAAGCGGCCGTCGCCGAAGTAGTCGTAGCCCCAGACGCGGTCGAGCAGCTGCTCGCGGCTGAGGACCTTCCCCGGGTTGGCAGCCAGCTCGCACAGGAGCCGGAACTCGGTGCGCGTGCAGTGCACCTCGGTGCCGTGGCGTCGGACGATCCCCTCGTCGGGGCGCAGCTCGACGTCCCCGAACTGCAGCAGGCTCGGCTCGTCCACCGGCCGCGAGCGGCGCAGCAGCGCCCGGATCCGGGCCGAGAGCTCCTTGGCTACGAACGGTTTGGTGACGTAGTCGTCGGCTCCTGCTTCCAAGCCAGCCACGACGTCGTGGGTGTCGGTGCGCGCCGTCACCATGATGATGGGCACGGTCGACGAGCGGCGGATCTGGCGACAACACTCGAAGCCGTCGATCCCCGGGAGCATCACGTCGATGAGCACGACGTCGGTGGGCTGCTCGGCGAACCGCTCGAGCGCCACCTCGCCGCTGGCGGCCTCGTCCACCTCGTAGCCCTCGTCTTCCAGGGCCAGGTGCAGCGAGACTCGGATGCGCTCGTCGTCCTCCACCAAGAGGATGCGGGCGCTCATGGCAGCCGAGCGCGGAGCAAGACGGACGTCGTGGGCATCGGTGTCACCCTCCGATCTTGCCCCATGGGCGGCAGCCGGTCGCGTCGGCCTGGACGATCACTTCGCGTGAGAATCCAGGTAGATGCCAGGCCCAACGGACAGAGGTGGAACTTCCGAGGTGACCACCAAGAACCACCTGGCAGGGACATCGACAGTACGGGGAAGGCCTCCAAGCTGAGTCCTGTTCGCTGAGCCTCTAACTGCAAAGAGTGGCTAATGGACGACGCCGTCCAAAGATCAGTGCTCGAGGCGCTACGCTCGCTGCATGGCGTGGGAGCTGTCGACGTACGATCGGTCGCTGCACGCCAGCTCGAGAGCTACCCGCCGAGCATACCTGACCGACATCCGCGGTTTCGCCGACTGGTGCGAGCGGGCGGGCATCGCCGATCCGACCGGCGTCACCCGTCTGGTCGTCCGGCGGTACCTGGCATACCTGACCACCCGTCGATATGCGCGGGCGTCGGTGGCTCGTAAGGCGGCAGCGCTGCGGTCGTACTTCGGTTGGCTGGGCGCCTGTGGGATCCTCGACTCCGACCCCACGGCTCGGCTGCGGGTGTCGGCTGGCACCTCCCGGTTGCCCCGTGTTCTGGACCGATCGGAGATCGAGGTCATGCTCGGTGCCCAGGGTGCCGCTGCGAGCGGCAGGGCCACCGGCGCAGCTCCAGCCGCCAGGCCCGGCGCAGCTCCAGCCGGCGAGTCCATCGTGCCAGGTCAGGGCGGTGCCGCGAGCGCTGGAGCCCCAGGCGGCGGGGCCACCGGCGCGGCTCCAGGCGGATCTGCGGTTGTGGCAGGCGGAGGTGGCCGTGGAGCCGAGAGACGATCGCGCGCTTCGCCGTCTGCGGTGGCGCTGCAGGCCTCGCCGCGTTCGGGCCACCGGCTGGCGGCAGCGAACCCCGAGCGCACCGCGGCTCTCGAACAGCGCGACGAAGCCATCGTGGAGCTCCTGTACGCCTGTGGCCTGCGAGTCTCCGAGCTGAGCGGGCTCGATATCGAGGATCTCGATCTTGCCGACCGGTCACTTGCCGTGACTGGCAAGGGGGGCCGGCGCCGGCGCCTCCCCATGCACGAGACGTGTGCGGTGTCGCTGCGCCGTTGGATGGCGCTGCGGCCAGTGCTGGCCGTGCCCGGTGGCGAGGGATCGGGGCCGGTGTTCGTGAACGGGCACGGGGGGCGGATCGGGCCACGCGACGTGTACCGGGTGGTGCGTAGCCGTGCACCGGTGCCGACGCATCCCCATGCGCTGCGCCACAGCTTTGCCACCCACCTCCTCGACGGGGGCGCCGACATCAGGGTGGTGCAGGAACTGCTCGGCCACGCCAGTTTGCAGACGACACAGGTCTACACTCATGTCAGCAAGGAACGGTTGCTCGCGGTCCACGAAGCGACCCACCCTCGCGCTCGGGGGGCCCGTGCACAGGGGAGGAGCCTTGGCCACTGACGACTCCACGGCGTCGTTGTGGGACACCTACAAGCGGACAGGTGACCTCGACGCCCGACAGCAGCTGATCGTGCTGTACTCCCCACTGGTGAAGTACGTAGCCGGGCGCGTGGCCGTCGGGCTTCCCCAGCACGTGGACGGTGCCGACCTGGTCAGCTACGGGATCATCGGGCTCATCGACGCCATCGACCGTTTCGACACCGGCCGTGCCGTCAAATTCGAGACCTACGCCATCCCCCGCATCCGCGGGGCGATCATCGACGAATTGCGAGCCATCGACTGGGTGCCCAGGTCGGTTCGGGCCAAAGCTCGAGCGGTCGAGCAGGCCTACGGCACGCTCGAAGCCTCGCTGCTGCGCACGCCGACGGATGCGGAGGTGGCTGCGGAGATGGGGGTGAGCGAGCACGATCTGCACAATGTCCTGCGGCAGATTTCGTTCGTCGGGGTGGCCGCGCTCGACGAGGTGTTCATGTTCGGCGGTGACCGGACCGAACGGACCACGTTGGGCGACACCATCGCAGACGGCGCCGCCGGCCCGGTGGCCATGTTCGAAGACAAAGAAGCGAAGGAGATCCTCGGTCGCGCCATCGCGAAGCTCGGGGAGCGCGAGCGCACCGTCTTGTCGCTGTACTACTACGAGAACCTGACCTTGGCGGACATCGGCGAGATCCTCGGCGTCACCGAGAGCCGGGTCTGCCAGATCCATACCAAGGCCGTCTTGCAGCTGCGGGCCCGTCTCGGCGATCGTCCGGGTGTAGAGAGCGAACGGATCGCGGTCGAGGGGGCTTCGGGCAGAGCCACGACCAGCAGCGGGGGACGGCGGAGCCGGCGAGCCGGCGTCGGGGCGAGCTGACCGAAGACGGCGAGCACCCAGGTGACGCCGCGACCAGGTGGCATCCGCCTGCTCTCGTGGTGCTGGTGGTGCGGGCAGCCACTGCTCAGGGACCGGCAGCCTGCCTCTCGCAGCGACGCCGGTCGGCACCCAGGTGACGGCGACCGGCTCTGGGTCGGCTAGCATCTCCGTGGCCCGCAACCTGCGGGTCCCGGGGTCCTGCGGGCGCCGGAACGTTCACCGTCAGCACCCGATGCACCCACGGTCGCACCACAGCGGTGCGCTGCACCGGGGAAGGACAACCGATGGGAGGATCATCCATGGCCGTCGTCACCACGCGCCAGCTCTTGGAGGCCGGAATGCACTTCGGCCACCAGACACGCCGGTGGAACCCGAAGATGCGCCGCTTCATCCTGGGCGAGCGGAACGGGATCTACATCATCGATCTCCAGAAGACCCTGCGGGGCCTGGAGACGTCGTACCAGTACGTCCGAGATCTCGTCGCGGGTGGCGGCATCATCCTGTTCGTCGGCACCAAGAAGCAGACCCAGGGCCCAGTGGCCACCTACGCGGGGGCATGCGGCATGCCCTACATCAACGAACGCTGGCTGGGTGGGACGTTGACCAATTTCGCCACTATCTCCGGTCGGGTCGGCAAGCTGCGCGAGTACGAGGCTATGGAGCGCTCAGGCGACTTCGAAGCCATGCCGAAGAAGGAGGCGTTGCGCCACCGCCGTGAGCTGGACAAGCTGCGCCGGAACCTCGGTGGTATCCGTGGTCTCGACCGCCTGCCCGACGCCGTGTTCGTCATCGACACGAAGAAAGAGCACATCGCGGTGACCGAGGCGAACAAGCTCGGCCTGCCCATCGTCGCCGTGGTCGACACGAACTGCGATCCCGACCTGGTGACCTATGTGATCCCGGGGAACGACGACGCCATCCGCTCTGGAACGCTCATGTGCAGCGTGATGGCCGAAGCCGTGAAAGAGGGACGCTGGATCGCGGCGAACCGTCCTGTTGGCGAACAGCCAGCCAGCCGGGCGGCGGCACGCGGCGTGCAGCGGTCGGCGGCCCCCCCGGCCGCAGCGGCAGCCCCGAGCCCGGCACCGTCTCTCGCACCAGCGGTTCCCTCGGCACCGGCCGCTGATCCTGGGGCAGTGCCGGCACCGGTCTCCGATCCGACGGCAGCGTCGGCGCCGGCGCCTGGTCCGGCCTCGGTGACAGGTGGACCATCTGCATCTGCCGTCCCCGTTGCGAGCACCGATCCTGCCCCCGTTGCGAGCAGCGATCCGGCTGCCT
>JAKAQW010000105.1 GCA_021819525.1 Actinomycetes bacterium | reverse complement strand
CTGCGAACCGACCCGACCAGCCGACGCAACTGACCATCTCCCTGTACAGCCGCCCACCGAACCCTGCCCCTCCGATCTGCTCCCAGCGCCGGCACCTCCTCCCGACCAAGCCCCGACCTGATCGACAGTCAGGCCAGCCGGCCAGACCAAGCCCCGACCCGAACAGGACATCCCACCATGCAGCTCACCGGAGCCCAAGCCCTCATCAAGAGCCTCGAGATGGAACAGGTCGACGTGGTCTTCGGCCTGCCCGGCGGGGCCATCCTGCCGGTCTACGACCCGCTGCTCGACTCGTCGATCCGCCACATCCTGGTCCGTCACGAGCAGGGCGCCGGGCACGCCGCCGAAGGCTACGCCCAGGTGACCGGCCGCCCGGGGGTGGCCATGGTGACCAGCGGCCCGGGCGCCACGAACATCGTGACCCCGCTCCTGGACGCCATGATGGACTCGATCCCCCTCGTGGTGGTGACCGGCCAGGTGCCGTCCACCGCCATCGGCACCGACGCCTTCCAGGAGTGCGCCATCACCGGGGTCACCATGGGCATCACCAAGCACAACTGGCTCGTGACCGAGGCAGCCGACATCCCCCGGGTGGTGGCCGAGGCCTTCTACGTGGCGAGCACCGGTCGCCCGGGCCCGGTGCTGGTCGACGTGCCGAAGGACGTGGCGAACGCCACCATGGAGTGGTACTGGCCGTCGGTCGGCGACCTCGACCTCCCGGGCTACCATCCCCCCGCCGCAGGCGACCCGGCGCTGGTGCGCCGGGCTGCCGAGCTGGTCCTCGGCGCGAAGCGCCCCGTCATCTACGCCGGCGGGGGCATCTTGAAAGCCCGCGCGGCCGACGCCTTGCGGACCTTGGCCGAACGCGCCGGCATCCCGGTCGTCACGACCTTGATGGCCCGCGGGGCGTTCCCCGACAGCCACCCGCTGTGCCTGGGCATGCCCGGCATGCACGGCAACTACACCGCGGTGACCGCCATGCAGCGCGCGGATCTGCTCCTGGCGCTCGGCAGCCGCTTCGACGACCGGGTCACCGGGAAGATCTCGGCATTTGCCCCCGACGCCAAGATCCTCCACGTGGACATCGACCCCGCCGAGCTGGGCAAGGTGCGTCGAGCCGACGTGGCCATCGCCGGCGACTGCAAGGTGGTCATCGAGGAGCTGCTCAGCGCGCTCGCCGAGCTCGGCTTGGGGGACCAGGGACAGGTGGCGGCCGCGAGCCCGGCTGCCGGTCGCCCCGACGTCGAGCCGTGGCGCGCGCAGCTCCGCCGGTGGCAAGAGCAGTACCCGCTCACCTACCAGCAGACCGACGACGGCCCCTTGAAGCCCCAGTTCGTGATCGAGACGCTTCGCGACATGACGCCCGACGACACCGTCGTGGCCTCGGGGGTGGGCCAGCACCAGATGTGGGCGTCGCAGTACTGGCGCTTCGACCACCCCTACACCTGGGTCAACTCCGGGGGGGCGGGCACCATGGGCTTCGCCGTGCCGGCGGCCATCGGCGCCAAGGTCGGCCGGCCCGAGAAGATGGTGTGGGCCGTCGACGGCGACGGCTGCTTCCAGATGACCGCCCAGGAGCTCGTGACCGCCACCGCCGAGCGCATCCCGGTGAAGATCGCCATCTTGAACAACGCCTATCTGGGCATGGTCCGCCAGTGGCAGGAGCTGTTCTACGAGGAGCGGTACTCCGAGGTGTACCTCTCCCCGGACCTCCCCGACTACGTGAAGTGGGCCGAGGCCATGGGCTGCGTGGGTCTGCGGGTGGAGAGCGCGGCCGAGGTGGCTCCGGCGATCGACAAAGCCAACGCCGTCGACGACCGGCCGGTGGTGATCGACTTCCGCACCGACGCCTTCGAGAAGGTGTACCCCATGGTCCCTGCCGGCGCTTCGAACGACGACATCATCGTCGGACCGACCGAGGGCGAGGGTGGGCGATGACCGGGCCGATCCTTGGGGCTGCCGGCCCACGCCACCACATCTTGTCGGTGCTGGTGGAGAACAAGGCAGGGGTCCTGGCCCGGGTGGCCAGCCTCTTCAGCCGGCGCGGCTACAACATCTTCTCCCTGGCAGTCGCGCCCACCGACGACGAGCGCTTCAGCCGGATCACCATCGTGGTGGACGTGGAGTCCGCTCCTCTCGAGCAGATCGTCCAGCAGCTCGACAAGCTGGTGAACGTGGTCCGGATCTCCGAGCTGGCCCCCGAGCAGGCCATGGAGCGCGAGCTGCTGCTCGCGACGGTGGGTGCCGGCGGCGAGCAGCGGGTGCAGGTGGCGGCCCTGGTCCAGATGTTCGCCGGCACGGTGCTCGACGTGGCTTCCGACCAGGTGACCGTGGCGGTGACCGCAGCGCCGGACACCCTCGACGACGTGGAGGACCTGCTCGCCCCGTTCGGCATCGTCGAGCTGCAGCGCACGGGCCGCGTCGCCCTGCCGAAGCTCGGGTCGCGGCGCCGGCTGCACGCGGTGGCCGACGAAGCCGGCTGAGGGCACCGATGCCGGCCGAGGGCGCGGCCGCGCCGCCGGGATGTGGCGGTGGCTCTGGTCGCGCAAGGGGAACGCCGGTCTAGCCGTGGGAAGTATGTCGGGCCGTCATCGCCACGAGCCGCGGAGCAGGACCTGGCTCGACGGGAGGACAGCTCGACGGAGAGGATCTGGCAAGGTAGTGGCCGGAGAACGATCGGAGCGCCGGCGGCGACGCCGCCGGCCACACACGAGACAGGATGACGATGGCCAAGCTGTACTACGAGAAGGACGCCGACCCGAGCCTGATCCAAGGACGCAAGGTGGCGGTGCTGGGCTACGGATCCCAGGGCCACGCCCACGCCTTGAACCTGGCCGAGTCCGGGGTCGATGTCCGAGTCGGCCTGCGCGACGGGTCCTCGTCGGCCCGCAAGGCCGAGGAGGCCGGCTTGCGGGTGCTGCCCACCGCGCAGGCGGTCGAAGAGGCCGACGTGATCATGGTCCTGCTGCCTGACACCGAGCAGGCGGCGGTGTACGAGGCGGACATCGCCCCGCATCTCCGCCAAGGGGACGCGCTGCTGTTCGCCCACGGGTTCAACGTCCGCTTCGGCCAGATCGCCGCGCCGGCCGGGGTGGACGTGGCCATGGTCGCCCCCAAGGGCCCCGGGCACCTGGTGCGGCGCACCTACACCGAGGGCGGCGGGGTGCCGTCGCTGGTGGCGGTGGCCCAAGACGCCTCGGGCAAGGCGCACGACCTGGCGCTGTCCTACGCGCACGCCATCGGGGCGACCCGGGCCGGGGTGCTCGACACCACCTTCGCCGAGGAGACCGAGACGGATCTGTTCGGCGAGCAGGTGGTGCTGTGCGGCGGGCTGAGCGCGCTGGTCCAGGCCGGGTTCGAGACCCTGGTCGGCGCCGGCTACCAGCCCGAGTCGGCCTACTTCGAGTGCCTGCACGAGCTGAAGCTGATCGTCGACCTCATGTACGAGCAGGGGATCGCCGGCATGCGGTACTCCATCTCCGAGACCGCCGAGTACGGCGACATGACCCGCGGTCCGCGGGTCATCGACGACCACGTGCGGGCCACCATGCGCACCATCCTCGACGAGATCCGCTCGGGAGCCTTCGCCGAGGAGTGGATCGCCGAGAACCGGGCCGGACGCCAGAAGTTCGAGGCGCTGCGCCGCGCCGGGGCCGAGCACCCGGTGGAGAAGATCGGCGAGGAGCTGCGGGCCATGATGCCGTTCATCGCCGCCGGCCGCCAGCGCATCCAGGACGTGTCGGGCGGCTGACCTCCGCGCTGGTGCCCTCGAGCGGAGCTGGCCAGGGGGCCGCCACGGTGGCGGTGGAACTGGCGAACGTCGGGGTCTACGGCACGCTGTGGCTGCTCCAGATCGTCTTGTGCGACCGGGTGCCGTTCGGCGACCGCACCGGCGGCGACGTGGTCGTCGTTGCCGGTTCAGCGGAAGTTGCGGGCGGTGCTGCCCGCGGCCAGCTCGAGGGCTTCGATCCGCTCGGCCACCACGTTCACCACGGCGCCGGCAGCCTCCACCCGGCCCCGGACCACCATGGCACCAGCTGACTGGGCGGCGCTGCGGTAGCGCGCCCACACCCCGATGGAGCAGACCACGTTGACCAGCCCGGTCTCGTCCTCCAGCGAGACGAAGGTGATCCCCCGGGCGGTCTCGGGGCGCTGGCGGTGGGTGACCACGCCAGCCACCGTGACCCGGGTGCCGTCGGCCAGATCCGCCAGCGCCGCAGCCACGGTGACGCCCCGGCGGCGTAGCTCGTCGCGGGCCAGCTCGGTGAGCGAGATGCCGGTGGTGATGCCCGTGGCCCACAGGTCGGCCACCACCTCCTCGGTGGCGGTCATAGCCGCCAAGGGCGGGGCTTCGGCTCCGACGACGATGCCGGGGAGCTGCTCGGGACGCTGCCCGGCCAGCGCGCCGGCTGCCCAGAGGGACTTGCGGCGCTGACCACCGTCGAGGCTGGCGCAGGCGCCGGCGATCGCCAGTGCCTGTAGCTGGGTGGAGGTGAGCCCCGAGCGCCGGGCCAGGTCGGCCAGATCCCGGTAGGGGCGCCCGGCAGCCACCTGCTCGGCAGCCGCCATGCCGAGAGATCGCACCGAGGCCAGCCCGAGGCGGACAGCCATGTGGTGGCCGCTACCGACACGGTTGTCGCCGCTGGCGGCCCGGTCGGCACCGAGGACCTGCTCCAGGCTGGCCAGGGCCTCGCTGGCGTTCACGTCGGGACGCAGCACGGTCACGCCGTGGCGCCGGGCGTCGGCCACCAACGTGCGTGGTGCCCAGAACCCCATCGGCTGGGAATTGAGCAGCCCGGCGCAGAAGGCAGCCGGGTAGTGGAGCTTCAGCCAGGCCGAGGCGTACACCAGGTGGGCGAAGCTCACCGCATGTGACTCGGGGAAGCCGAAGCTGGCGAAGGCAGCCATCTTCGCCCAGATCTCCTCCGCGACGGAGCCGGTGATGCCCCGCTCGGCCATGCCGGCGGCGAAGCGCCGGTGGAGCGCCTCCATGCGCTCGCTCGAGCGTTTGGCGCTCATCGCCTGGCGGAGCCGGTCCGCCTCGGCCGGGGTGAAGCCGGCCACGTCGATGGCGATCTGCATGAGCTGCTCCTGGAACAGCGCGACGCCCAGCGTCTTGCCCAGGCTGCGCTCGAGCAGCGGGTGGAGGTAGCTGACCGGCTCCTCCCCGGCCCGGCGCCGCAGGTAGGGATGGACGGATCCACCCTGGATGGGCCCGGGTCGGATGAGGGCCACCTCCACCACCAGGTCGTAGAAGCTCCGGGGGCGGAGCCGGGGCAAGGTGCCCATCTGGGCCCGGGACTCCACCTGGAACACCCCGACGGTGTCGGCCCGGCACAGCATGTCGTAGACCTCGGGCTCCTGGGGGAGGGCGGCCAGGTCGACGTGCTCGCCGTAGCAGGTGGCGACGAGGTCGACGGTGCGGTGCAGCACCTCCAGCATCCCGAGGCCCAGGAGGTCGAACTTGACCAGGCCGGCCGCCGCGCAGTCTTCTTTGTCCCACTGCACCACGGTGCGCCCCGGTGCCGTGGCCCACTCCACCGGGCAGACCTCCACCACCGGCCGGTCGCAGATCACCATCCCCCCGCTGTGCACCCCCAGGTGGCGGGGGAGCCCCTCCAGCTGGGCGGCCAGCTCGACGACTGCCGGCGGCACGTCGTGGACCGGTCGTCCCTGGGGGTCACGTTCGGCGACCAGCGGGGCGAGCCGGTGGTGGTGGCCGAGCTGCTTCGACCAGGCGTCGACGCTCCCCGGGGCGTAGCCGAGCGCCCTGGCCGCGTCGCGGACAGCCGATCGGGGCCGGTAGGTGATCACGTTGGCCACCTGGGCGGCGTGGAGACGGCCGTAGCGCTCGTAGACGTACTGGATCACCTCCTCGCGTCGTCCCGACTCGATGTCGATGTCGATGTCGGGCGGGCCGTCGCGCGCGGGGGAGAGGAACCGCTCGAAGAGCAGGCCGAGGCGTACGGCGTCGGCGTTCGTGATGCCGAGGGCGAAGCAGACCGCCGAGTTCGCGGCCGATCCCCGGCCCTGGCAGTAGATGTCGTGGCGGCGGCAGAAGGTGACGATGTCCCACACCACCAGGAAGTAGCCGGGGAAGCCGAGCTGCTCGATGACATCGAGCTCGTGGTCGATCTGCGCCCAGGCACCGGGCACCGTCTCGGCGTGGGGCGGCCCGTAGCGGGCGGAGGCGCCTTCGGCCACCAGGTGGCGCAGGTAGCTCATGGCGTCGTGGCCGGGCGGCACCGGGAACGGTGGCAGGCCGGGAGCCACCAGACGCAGGTCGAAGGCCAGCTCCCGGCCGAGCTGCCCGGCCCGGGCCACGACACCGGGCCAGCGGGCGAAGCGCCGGGCCTGCTCGGCCGGCGAGCGGAGATGGGCGCCGGGCCCAGCCGGCAGCCAGCCGTCCATGGCGTCGAGCGGGCGGTTGGCCCGTAGCGAGGCCAGGACGGCAGCCAGGTGCTGACCGGCAGGGGTGGCGTAGTGGGCGTTCGTGGTGGCCACCAGATCGCAGTGGCGATCGACGGCCAAGGTGGCCAGGGCGTCGTTGCGAGCCACGTCGACCGGGTCGTCGTGGCGCCACAGCTCCACGGCCACGTGCTGGTGGCCGAAGGCGTCGATCAGCTCGTCGAGGGCACGCCTGGCAGCCGCCGGCCCCTGCTCGGTGAGCGCGGCGGGCACGGTGCCCTTGCGGCAACCGGTCAGCACCAGCCAGTGGCCGCCGTGGGCGTCGGCCAGCGCGGCCAGCTCCAGGCGGGGGCGGCCCTTCGCCCCACCGGCCAGCTGGGCTTCGGCCACCACCCGGCTGAGCCGGGCGTAGCCGTCGGGATCCCGTGCCAGGATCACGAGGTGCCGCCCCTCGGGGTCGGCGGCGCCGGTGCGTCGCCGGGAGCGACCCAGAGCCACCTCGACGCCGAACACCGTGGCCAAGGCGGTGTCTCTGGCGGCGTCGGCGGCGCGCACCGCCCCGTAGAGGCCGTCGTGGTCGGTGATGGCCAGAGCCGAGATCCCCAGACGGAGCGCTTCGGCCACCAGCTCTTCGGGGTGGCTCGCCCCGTCGAGGAAGCTGAAGCACGAGTGGGCGTGCAGCTCGGCGTAGTCCAGGTGCTCGGCAGGCGGAGATCCCGCCCGGCGCCCGGCCGGGTGGTGACCGGGTTGGGTGCCGGCCCGGTGCTCATCCATAGGTGGCCTCCACCCACCACCGGTTCTTCTCCACTGCGGCCAGGTAGGCGACGTCGACACCGCACGACGTGGTGAGCAGCTGGAACCATGCTCGGCGCCGGCGGGCGCTCGGATCCCACCAGCGCTCGTCTGCCGTCCACGGCCCCGCCCACCCGACGACGTCGCTCCACGAGCCGGTGCCGATCGACAGCCGTGCCGGCGCCGCGCTGAGCGCACCTCGGGCGCTCACCGTGACGCGCACGCCGTCGGCGCCGCGCACCTCGGCGGCCAGTGCTGGGCGATGCACCAGCTCCGGGGCGGGGCGCGGATGGTGCCCGGGCCACGGCGCTGCGGGGTGATCGTCGGCCGGCCGGTGCTCACCCCACGGCACCAGCACCACCCGTTCGGATGGTCCCCGCCCCCCGGTGAGCGCAGCGGTGAACACCGCCCGAGGCCCGAGCATCCCCCGCACCCGGTCGAGCCCCCGCCTCGCCCGCAGCTCGGCGTCCGACATCTCACCCCACAGCCCGAGCTGGTGGCCACTGGCCGGTACCACCTCGTCGGCGACCAGCTGGAGCCGGGTCAGCCCTCCGGTGGGAGACGGCTCGGCTATGGTGCCAGCCAGCCAGCCGTCGAGCTGCCAACGCAGCCGCTCCACCAGCATGTCGATCCCGAGCCCGCCCCCAGTGCCGGCCTCGTCGGCGCGCCAGTGCCGGCAGAGCGACTCGGCGTGCTCGGTCTCCGCCTCGATGCGGACCCGGGTGCAGGCCAGCCCCCGTGCCTGGAGGAGGCCGACCAGGTCGGCGGCCAGGCGCCGACCGGCGAACGCGGCGGTCTCTGCCTGCTCGGCCGGTGGGTCGAGCTCGACCGACACGGCCAGATCCGGATCTGCCGGCTCGGCCCGAAGCGGCTGGGGATCGGTGCCGCCGGCCAGCTCGTGGGCTCGGACGGCGTCGGGGCCGAAGCGTGATCGCACCGCCTCGACCGGCAGGCTGGCGAGCTCCCCCAAGGTGCGCAGACCGAGCTGGCCGAGCAGCTCGCTCAGGGCCGGCTGGTCGAGCACGCCGACCGGCATCGGGGCCAGGAAGTCGGCGCTGGCGCCGGCGGGGACGATCAGTGACCGTCGAGCAGCCAGCGTGGCGGCGAAGCGTCCGTCGGCGATCCCCACCGCCGGCGCCGGGCATCGAGCCGAGGGCATGGCTTCCCAGACGGCCGCGGCGACTCGTCGGGCCAAGGGTGTCTCGCCGCCGAAGTACCGGGTCGGTCCGGTGGCGTCGAAGGCGGCCATCCCCGGCCGGACCGTCTCCACCAGGGGGGTGATCGTGCGCAGCGCGGCCACCACGGGCTCGAAGCGCCGAGCCTCCAGGGCTCGGTCCCGGGGAAGGAGCGTCAGCGTCGAGCAGCGGCTGGCAGCGTCGCGGCGGCGAAGCCCGAGCCGCACCCCGGCTCGTCTGGCGGCGGCAGAGGCAGCCACCACCCGACCGGCTTCGACCACGGCCACCGGCTCCTCGGGGTCGTGCCCGGTGACCGCGACCGGCCAGTCCGGGCACCACAAGACCACCACACGTGCTGCTGGTCGCTGGGGACCGGCCGTCGGCCGACCGGTTGCCGGTCCGGGCCGGCCGGCCGGCTGGGAGGTGTGCCTACCCTCGGGCATCGGGTCACCGTTCCAGCAGCTGGCGGCGGCCAGCGCCGGCCACCCCGGGTCGCGCAGCTCCTTGGAGCGTGTCGCCCGGCTGGGCGTGAGGGGTCGCCTTGGGCTGGAGCGGGTTCCTGGGGACCAGCTCGGGGAGGGTGCCGGCCACCTGGAGCCGCCCGTCGGCGGCCGGCAACCACAGCGCCACTGCTCGCTGGCGGCTGGCACTGCGCCGGCCGGAGGAGCGGACCGTCACGTGCCGGCGGCGCAGGGCCCCGTCCCCGCCGTCGAGGCCGTCCCAGGTCGCCGAGGTCACCTCCAGGTGCAGGTCGACCGGTTCAGGCACGCGGATGCCGGTTTCGCCGGGCCCGGCGCCGCCGGCTCGACCACGACCAGCACGCTGCGACGTTCGCGGGCCCGTGCTGCCAGGCGCCGCCCGTCGGCCGGCCGGCACCGTCCTGGGGGAGCCACGGCCACCAGGTCCATGGCGTCGAGCAAGGCGCCGACCACCTCGGGCCAGCGATCGCCGGGTTCGGGGACCAGCGCCAGGTGATCCAGTGGTGCACCCAAGTCGGCGGCGGCCTCGACACCCAAGGTGGGCACGGCGACCACCGCTGCCCAGGACCCGGTGGCCATCGCCCCGCTCACCAGGGCGAGGAGGAGCGACACCGACCCGCCGCGCCCGGTGAGCCCGAGCACGCTGCCTCGACGCAGTTGGTGGTCGGGGAACAGGTCGCCCAGAGGCGCTCCGACCGGCAGTGCCCCGGTGCCGAGCAGGGTGCGTCCGCGGACGGTCGCCGGGGTCGCCGGGGTCGACTGGGACGGCGGGGTCGACCAGGCTCGCACGGACGGCAGGGCTGACCGGGACACGATCTCTTCCACTGCCGCCATCGTATCGAACATATGTTCGATACTGTCGTGCGGTGGTGAGCGGCCGTCGCGTGCGGTGACCGAGAGCGGTGGCCGGGATCACGAGCCGAGCTGCTCGAAGCGCCTCCGAGCGGTCAGTCGTGATGGCCGGGGGCCCGGACGAGCACCACCGGGCAGTGGACTCGTGACAGGTGCCCGGGGCGGATCGAGCTGAGCAGCGCCCGCCCGAGCCGACCGCGCGGCGTCGAGCCGATGACGAGCAGGTCGGCGTCGTCGGACACGTCGAGCAGGACGTCGGCGACCCCACCGGGACAGGCGCGGGCCACCACGGAGCCGACCCGGTCGCCGTGGACCTCGGCGACGATGGCCTCCACCTCGGCCTGAGCCGCGACGCACGCCTCCATCACCTTCTGCTCCATGGCCGTCACCACCTCGAGCATGTCGACGGAGGAGGCGTCCGAGGTCGGGCAGGCGGTGACGGCCAGGAGGGTTCCCTTGGTCAAGGTGACGTAGTCGCCGGCCCACCGCAGCGCCTGCACGGCAGACGGCGACCGGTCCACCCCGGCGACCACCCATGGCCGTGGACGCCCCCCCGCTAACACCGACGCCGCAAAGGCGGAGGTCATGATCCACAGTAGCGCACAGATCGAGGGCGACCAAGTGCTCTTCGTTCGAAAGGGCCGGCCCGGCGTAGCCCTGCTCGCTGCGCACGACCCATGCCACCGTGGCGGTGGCGCCTGCCTCTCCGGCAGCGCGTGCACGGCCCTCAGCCTCCGATGGGGGCCAGCTGGTCGAAGCCGAGCGCCGGCCGTCCCGGGTCGTGACAGGTCAGTGCACGGCTGCCAGGTAGCAGCCGACGACGGCGACGAGGATGTAGAGGAGGTACCAGTTCACGTCGCCCGACTGGATGGGCTCGAGCACGTGCGCCAGCCGGCGGACGAGGCGGAGCACCGGCTGGTAGAGGAACCGCTCGAACACCGGCAGCACCTCGAGGCGGTAGTGGACCGGTCCCGAGCTCCCCGCCGGGTCCTCAGAGGCCCGGTCGACCTTGACGTCTGGCCGGTAGAAGCGGTCGAAGGTCACCCGCATCGGGTTGGCGAAGGTCGTGCCCGTGTACTGCATCCGTGACCGGAACGAGACGATGCCGCCGTCCCACACGGGGACCTTCGTGGTGCGGCCCCGGGGCCGGCCGGCGAGGTAGATGGCGCCGGGCACGGCGAGCACGGCGACCAGGAAGACCGCCAGGTACGTCGGCGAGAAGGCGGAGAAGTTCGTGTGGGCCGGGATGATGGTGAGGTTGGGCAGCAGGAGCACGCGGTGCAGCTGCACGCCGGTGACCGAGCGCACCACGTGGTCGAGCGCCACCAGCACCGCCGGGGCGCCCACCCCGAGCGCCACGCAGGCCACCGCGAGGATGCCCGGTCCCAGCAGCGGCTGGCCGGCTTCGCTCGCGCGCCCCGCCTCGGGGCTGCGCGCCATGCCGAGGAACCCGACCCCGAAGGTGCGGGCGAAGGCCATGACCGCGATCCCTGCGGTGAGCGCCAGGGTGGCGGCCGCGAGGACGATGAGGGCGCCGGGGAGGTGCCCTGGGAGCCGGAACCCCTGGAACAGCCCCTGGAACACGAGCCACTCGCTGACGAAGCCGTTCAACGGCGGCAGGGCGGCGATCCCCAGGGTGCCGATGAGGGTGATCACGCTCGTGGCCGGCGTCCGGTGGACCAGCCCGCCGAGCCGGTTGAGGTCACGGGTGCCCGCCGCGTGCTCGATGACGCCCGCCTCC
>JAKAQW010000104.1 GCA_021819525.1 Actinomycetes bacterium | reverse complement strand
TCACCGTGGTCGACGACGGCCGCGGCTTTTCGCCCGAGAACCTCGATGAACCCGAACCCGCGCCCGTGCACCTCGGCCTGCTCGGGATGAGAGAGCGGGCGCACATGCTCGAGGGACAGCTCGAGGTACGCTCGGCACCGGGCGAGGGGACCGTCATCGACGCGTCGATCCCGCTCGATGCCCGAAGCCGCAGGGACGAGGCGACCATCGCTCCACGAGGCGCCAGCTGACGACGTCCCCGCGGTCGAACACCACCCAACTCGGCACAGTGCGCGACGAGCAGTCTGGTCGCCCGCCACGTCGCAGCGGTCACAGGGGTGACGCGGACCCACCCGCCAAGCCATAACGCTGCACTTGACGAAAAGCTATATCAGACGTAACTTTGCATCGCATGCAGACGACGAGGGCAGGTGAGCAGGGGGCACAGCACGGCACCGGCCGCGCCGACGAGGCCGGATCCCGCCACGCTCACCACACCGTGCCCGGGCGCCGGGAGCGCAAGAAGGACGCGGTGCGCCGCGCCTTGCGGGTAGCCGCGCTCAGGCTGGTCAGCGAGCGGGGCCTGGCGGCGGTGACCGTCGAGGACATCACCGACGTGGCGGATGTGTCGAAGCGGACCTTCTTCAACTACTTCTCCTGCAAGGAAGACGCGCTGGTCGGGCCGGGCCGGGAGCTCGGGGAGCGGATCGCCGGCGAGCTTGCCTGCCGACCGCCCGGCGAGCCGTGGCTCCAGGCACTGCGCGCCGTGTTCGATCACCTGGTGGCCGAGGTGGAGCGCACGCCGGAGCGCCGAGCCGACTGGGCGGCCCGGATGCAGCTGGTGCAGATCTACCCCGGCGAGCTGCTCCCCCGTCAGCTGGCTGCCTTTGCGGATCTGGAGCGAGCGGTCGTCGCCGGTATCGCCCTGCGAGCCGACGCCGACGCCGACCTCTACCCGGCGCTCGTGGGCGCGGTCGCAGTCGCGGTCGCCCGGGTGGCCTTCACCTGGTGGTGCCAGAGCGACAGCGCGTCGTCGCTGGTCGCCGCCCTCGACCGTGCGTTCGACCTGCTGGCGGCGGGCCTGGCCGATCCCGCGGTGCCCGAGCCGACCCCGGTGTCCGGGCCGGCGCTTGCCGCGACGGCGCGCATCGCCACGACCGTGCCACTGTGATCTCGCCGGCGTCGCCCGACTCGATGCCGGCGCGCTCCGGTGATCGACCTCCCGAGGAGGGATCCTTGTGAACAGGGTTTTCAGTGGCCTGGCACGCTTCGTCGTCCGGTACCGCTTCCTCGTCGTCGCGGCGTGGATCGTGGTGGCAGTCGTGGCCACCAAAGCACTGCCCTCGATGACCAGCGAGGTGAACAACAACAACAGCCAGTTCCTCCCGGCCAGCGCACCGAGCGAGCAGGCCGCCACCCTCGCTACGCCTCTGCTGGGCAAAGCCGGCGGTGACAGCCAGATCCTGGTGGTGAGCTCGACTGCCCACGGCACCCTGACCGCCGTCGACCAGGGTGCCATCGCCGACCAGGTGACCAGCGTGCGCCGGGTGCCCGGCGTGGTGAGGGCGGTCGAGGCGAAGGTGTCGCCGACCGATACCGCGGCCGTGGTGGCGGTCACCGCCTCGGTGAGCCCCTCGGACATAAGCGCCCAGAAGACGCTGGTGGACCAGGTGTCGACGGCCCTGGCGCACAGCGGGGTCCCGCCTGGCCTCGAGGTGCACCTCGCCGGCCCGGTGGCGACGAACGTGGCGAACCAGAACAGCTCGAACAAGACCGGCGGGCGCATCCAGAGCCTCTCGTTCCTCCTCATCATCTTGCTGCTGCTCGTCATCTTCCGAGCACCCCTGGCGGCGCTCGTCACCTTGCTCCCCCCGGCCTTCGCGCTGCTCATCTCGATCCGCTTCATCGGCGGTCTCGGTGCGCACGGGCTACAGATCTCCGAGATCACCGACATCTTGCTGATCGTGCTCATGCTCGGCGCCGGTACCGACTACGGCCTGTTCCTCGTGTTCCGGGTGCGCGAGGCGCTGCGTGACGGCCACGATCCGAAGGAGGCGGTGGTCTACGCGCTCGTCCGGGTGGGCGAGTCGATCAGCGCCTCGGCGGGGACGGTCATCCTGGCCCTGGTGACCCTGCTGTTCGCCACGTTCGGCATCTACCACGACCTCGGGATCCCCCTTGCCCTGGGGGTGGCGGTCATGTTGCTGGCGGGACTGACCCTGCTGCCGGCGCTGCTGGCGATCTTCGGTCGGGCTGCCTTCTGGCCCACCCGGGTGGTCGCCGGCGATGACCGGCGGGGCCTGTGGGGCCGGGTAGCGGGCCGCCTGGTGCAGCGCCCGGCGGTCACCTTGGGCATCGGGGTCCTGGTGTTCGCCGGGCTCGCGACTGCGGCGCTCGGCTATCACTCTGCGGGCTTCGGCGGCGCCACCACTGCTCCCGCGGGGTCCAGCGCCGCCAAAGGCAACGCTGTCCTCGCCGCGGAGTTCCCCCACAGCGCCGCCAATCCCGCGAACCTGGTCCTGGGATATCCAGTGTCGGTCTGGAGCGATCCATCTCGCCTGGTCACTGCCGAGAACGTCCTGGAAGGCTCCCACCAGTTGCGGGGCCTGTCAGGACCGCTGGATCCGAACGGGACCGTGATCTCCCCAGCCCAGCTCGCCGCGCTCCACGCCGAGCTCGGCGCACCGGCAGCCCTGCCTGCGGTGGAGCCGGCCCACGTGAGGGTGCCGCTGGCGCTGTACGACGCGTACCGCTCCACCGCGCTCTTCGTCAGCACGAGCGGCCGGATCGTGCAGTTCGAGGCGGCGTTCGCCGCCGGCAGCCAGAAGAGCACGGCCGCCATGAACGCGGTGCCGACGATCCGCCAGGTCCTCGCGCAAGCAGCCGCGCGCTCGGGGGCCAGCGCGAACGGCGTGGCCGGTCAGGCCGCCGCGCTCTACGACGTGAGCAACGCCTCGAACCACGACCTCGTCCACGTCATCCCCATCGCCATCGCGGCCATAGCGGTGCTCCTGGCGTTGGTGCTGCGCAGCGCAGTGGCGCCGCTGTACCTGATCATCAGTGTCGCCCTCTCCTACCTGGCTGCGCTCGGGCTGTCCACGCTCCTCTTCATCGACATCGGTGGTGAGGCGGGGCTGACGTTCATCCTGCCGTTCTTGATGTTCATCTTCCTCCTCGCGCTGGGGGAGGACTACAACATCTTGGTCATGACCCGGATCCGAGAAGAAGCCCATCACCGGTCGCTGCGCCAAGCGGTCATCGAGGCCGTGGGGCGGACCGGTCCGACGGTCACCTCGGCGGGGATCATCCTGGCCGGCAGCTTTGCCGTCATCGGCTTCGCCGGGGGTGGTGGTCCTGGCGGCAGCCAGATCCGCGCGATCGGCTTCGGGCTGGCCATCGGGATCCTGATGGACACCTTCATGGTCCGGACCCTGCTCGTCCCCTCGGCCGTCGCCCTGCTCGGCCGGTGGAATTGGTGGCCGGCGACGATGGGCCGCCGCGGATCGGACGAGACGTCTTCACTGCCTCCAGCGGCTCGGCGGCCCGAGGTGCTCCGAACCCCCTAGCCCGGTGCGCCGGTGGACCGCCTCGCCTCGGGCACCGGGGCCGCGATCCTCGGCTCCCTGGCAGAGGCCGCCACGACGGATGACGTCCCCGCCGCCCAGCGGGGATCGTCACCTCAGACGGTGCCGGCGCGATCTCGCTCCACGGCCAGGGCGCCGAGCACGGCCTGCGCGATCCCGGCCGCGTCGAGGCCCAGGTCGGCCAGGATCTGGTCGGGCTTGCCCTGGGCCAGGTAGCGACGGGGCACCCCCATCTGGCGCACTGGCGGCACCGGGCACGGCAGGTCGTCGAGGGCGGACATGGCGGCGACGAGGTGGCTACCGGCCCCGCCGACCCGCAACCCGTCTTCCACGGTCACCACGAGGTCGTGGCGTGCCGCGTCTGCCAGCATGCGCAGATCGGGGGGCGAGACCACCCGCACGTCCCACACCGTGGCGTCCACACCCTCCGCCACCAGCTTGGCCGCCGCCTCCTCGGCCGCCTGCAGCGTCTTGCCGACTGCCAGCAGGCACACCGAGCCCTCGCCGCGGTGCACCAACCGAGCGGCCAGGCCGCTGCCGACCTCGTCGTCGGCGACGACCCGGGCCGGGGTCTTGGGGAACCGGATGAGCGACGGGCCAGGGAGGGCGAGCGCCTCGCTCAGCATGACGCCCACCTCGCCTGCCGAGGACGGGGCGAACACGGTGAGCCCGGGGATGGCCAGGGCCAGGGCCAGATCCAGCACCCCGTGGTGGCTGGGGCCGTCGTCGCCGGTGATCCCGGCGCGGTCCAAGACGAACACCACCGGCAGGCGGTGGAGGCCGACGTCCAAGTTGGCCTGGTCGAAGGCCCGGCTGAAGAAGGTGGAGTAGACGGCCACCACCGGGCGCAGCCCGGCCATGGCCATGCCTGCTGCGGCGGTCACCGCGTGCTGCTCGGCGATGCCGACGTCGAAGAAGCGGTCGGGGTACGCGCTCTGGAACGCAAGCAGCCCCGTCGGGCCGGGCATGGCAGCGGTGATGGCCACGAGGTCGGGGCGCCGGGCTGCCTCGTCGAGCACCGCCCGGGTAAAGGCGTCGGTGTAGGAGATCGGGGCCACGCTCGAAGCGTCGTGGTCGCCGAGCGCTTTCGGCTGCACCCTCAGGTCGTGCAGGCGCTGGACGTCGTCCTCCTCGGCGGGAGCGTAGCCACGGCCCTTGTGCGTGAGAAGGTGGACCAGGATGGGGCCGTCCCATTCGGCCGCATTGGCGAGCGCATGCTCCATGGTGGCGATGTCGTGGCCGTCGAAGGGTCCGGCGTAGCGGATGCCGAGCGCCTCGAAGAACTGGTGGGGGGTCACCACCTCCCGCAACGCGCTGGTGAGGCCGTGGACGGAAGAGTAGGCCATCCCGCCGAGGCCGGGAATGCCTCGGAGCAGCTCGCGGACCCGCTCGCGGGCCTGGACGTAGGAGGGGTTCAGGCGGAGCTGGGCCAGCTGGGCCGACAGCTTGGAGATCGTCGGAGCGTACGACCGACCGTTGTCGTTCAGCACGATGATGACCCGGCTGCCGCTGTGGCCCAGGTTGTTCAGGGCTTCGTAGGCCATGCCCCCCGTCAGCGAGCCGTCGCCGACCACCGCCACCACCCGGCGGTCGAGCTCGCCGCGCAGGCGCAGCGCGGCGGCCATGCCGTGCGCGTAGCTGAGGGCAGTCGACGCGTGGCTGTTCTCGATCCAGTCGTGCGGCGACTCGGCTCGCGACGGGTACCCCGATATCCCCCCGGGCTGGCGCAGCTGGTCGAAGCGTCCCCGGCGACCCGTGACCAGCTTGTGGACGTAGGCCTGATGGCCGGTGTCCCACAAGATGACGTCACGTGGCGAATCGAACACCCGGTGCAAGGCCAAGGTGAGCTCGACTGCGCCGAGGTTCGAGCCCAGGTGGCCGCCGGTGGTGGTGACGGTACGGACGATCAGGTCGCGCAGCTCGCCGGCAAGCTCGTCGAGCTGGTCGAAGGTGAGCCGGCGCAGGTCGCCGGGCTCGCTGATGTCGTCGAGCAGCATGCAGTTCCTCGGTCTCGAAGCAGCCAGCCGGCGGTCCGGCGGGCGGTGGGCGCCACCTGCGCTCCACGCTACCGCGATCGCCACCTTCACCTGCGGACACCGCCACCGTGCTCGTGGCTCAGGCGGGCCGTGCTCGTGGCTCAGCGGGCCTTGCTCGTGGCTCAGCGGGCCTTGCTCGTGGCTCAGCGGGCCTTGGCCATGAAGGTGTCTCGGTCCACGACCACTCGGGTGACTCGCCCTGCGCCCACGAGCCCGGCCGCGTCGCTGGCCGACACGGTGAAGGTCAAGCGCCGCCCCTCCACCTTGTACAACGTGGCCTCAGCCTGCAAGGCCGTGCCGACGCGAATGGCAGCGAGGTGGTTGAACTGCACCCGGCTGGCCACGGTGGTCGACGCCTCGGGCAACAGCGAGCTCACCGCCAGGCAGGTGGCCTCCTCGCACAAGGCGATCAGTCGGGGGGTGGACAGCACCGGGACGGCGCCGGTGCCCATGGCGGAGGCCGTATCGGCCTCGCTCACCACGAGCACTGCACGGCCGCTCAGCCCCGGCTCCAAGTCCACGGACGGTACGATACGGAACCGCGGGCAGTGTTGGCCACTGCTGGCTGCCGGGGAGCGCACAGCCGTCGCTACCGGGAGCCGGTTCGCTGGCGACGTGCCCGTCGACGCTCGTCTTACCGCCAGCCGGGGTCCGTGGCATGGTGGCCGGTGAGCAGCGCCGGCCCTACCACGAGCGAGGAGCGCGGCCATGGCCCCCCGAACCGACATGCTGGTCGACGCCGACCTGGCGCAGCGGGTGCTGTCCCGAGCACTTCGCAGCGGCGGCGACTTCGCCGAGATCTTCGTGGAAGACCGGCGCTCGAGCGGCGCGGTGCTCGACGACGGCCGGGTGGAGGAGCTGGCCTCGGCCCGAGACCGCGGTGCGGGCATCCGGGTGCTCGCCGGCGACACCACCGGCTTCGCCCACACCGCCGACCTGAGCGAGCAGGGCCTGCTGTCGGCGGCCGAGGCTGCCGCCTCGGTGGCCGGTGGGGGCGCCTCCGGCGCCGTGTCGCTCGGGGATCCGGGACGAGCAGTGGCGGCGTCGGTCGGCCGGCCGGGCGACAGTGTCCCCAAGGAGGAGAAGATCTCGCTGCTCACCAGGGCCGATGCCGCGGCCCGGGCGTCTGGTGCGGCGGTGGTGCAGGTATCTGTCTCCTACGGCGACAGCCGCCGGCGCTTCCTGGTGGCGAACAGCGACGGTGTGCTGGTCACCGAGGACCAGGTCCGTACCCGGATGGCGGTGTCGGTGGTGGCTGCGGGCGACACGGGTCGCCAGAGCGGGTCCGAGTCGGTGGCGGCGACTGCCGGCTTCGAGCTGTTCGACACAGTCGATGTCGACGCCCTGGCCACCACGGCGGCACGCCGGGCTCTGGCCAAGCTGTCGGCCCGGCCGGCCCCGAGCGGCACTGTGCCGGTGGTGCTGGCGGCGGGCAGCGGGGGCATCCTCTTCCACGAGGCGTGTGGGCACGGGCTGGAGGCCGACCACGTGGTCAAGGACACCTCGGTCTACCGCGGGCGCATCGGGGAGCAGGTGGCCGGCTCCCTGGTGACCTTGGTCGACGACGGGCAGGTCGAGTCGCAGTGGGGCACCTTCCTGGTGGACGACGAAGGGCATCCGGCGTCGCGCAACGTGCTCATCGACCACGGGGTGCTGGTCGACTACCTCTGGGACGCCAAGCGCGCCCGAAAGCAGGGGCGCAGCTCGTCGGGGAACGGCCGGCGCCAGAGCTACCGGCACCTGCCCATGGTGCGCATGACGAACACGTTCCTGGTCGACGGCGCCGACGACCCTGACGAGATCGTGGCCCAGACTCCCTACGGCGTGTACGTGGCCAAGCTCGGTGGTGGTCAGGTGAACACCACCACCGGTGACTTCGTCTTCGGGACGACCGAGGCCTACCTGATCGAAGACGGCCATCTCACCGAGCCACTGCGCGACGCCAACCTCATCGGCAACGGCCCGGAGATCCTCACCCGCATCGACGCGGTGGCCGGGGACTTCGCCATGACCCCAGGCACCTGCGGCAAGGACGGTCAGAACGTACCGGTGGGCTGTGGCCAGCCCACGGTGCGCATCTCGGCGGTGACAGTCGGGGGGACCGCAGGTGGCTGATCGACCGACGAGCGGTGACGGCGACCTGGCAGCCCTGGCCCGGTCGCTGTCCGAGCAGGCTCGGCGCGGCGAGCAGGTCGAGGTGTACGCGGCACGCTCGGTGCACACCGACGTCCGCGCGTACGACGGCGAGGTCGAGTCGGTGTCGCAGGCAGCGTCAGCTGGGGTGGGGGTGCGGGTGGTGATCGGCGGTCGCCAGGGTTTCGCCTCGGCCGGCTCGCTCGACGCGGTGATGGTCGCCGACACGCTGGCCGACGCCCGCGAGAACGCCGCGTTCGCCACACCCGACGAGCATGGAGGCCTGCCCGCACCCGACGGGGTGGAAGGCGCGTCGCTCGACCTGTGGGACGAGTCGGTGCTGGTGACCCCGGTCGAGGCGAAGATCGAGCTGGCCCTGGCCCTCGAGCGACGGGTGCGGGGAGCAGGCAGCCGGATCCGCCAGGTGTCGTCGGCCGACTACGGGGACGTCGCCTGGGAGTCGGCGGTCGCCTCGTCCACCGGGGTGCTGTCCGCCAGCCGGCGGACGTCGTGCACCCTGGCGGTGTCGGCCGTCGCCGGATCAGGAGCCGACAGCCACACCGGTGTCGGCATCAGCGCCGGGCGAGGCGTCGCCCATCTCGACCTGGAGGCAGCTGCCGACGACGCCGTGCTCCGGGCGACCCGGCTGCTCGGCGCGGGCAAGGGTCGGTCCACCCGCTGCACGGTGGTGCTCGATCCCCGGGTCACCGCTACCTTGCTCGGTGTCCTCGGCGGTGCGCTGTCGGGCGAGTCGGTGACGAAGAACCGTTCCATGCTCGCCGACCGGGTCGGCGAGAGGGTAGCGGCGACCTCGGTGACGCTGGCTGACGATCCCACGGACCAGCGGGCGTTCACCGCGGCGCGCTTCGACGCCGAGGGGCTCGCCTGCCGGCGCAACGAGCTCGTGGTCGGCGGCGTGCTGCGCGGGTTCGTGCACGACACGGTCTCTGCCCGGCGAGCGGCCACGGTGTCGACAGGCTCCGCGGTACGCGGCGGCTACGGCACCACACCGGTGGCCGGCTGCCGTGCGCTGTCCCTGGCCCCGGGCACCCTGTCGCCCGAGGAGGTGCTCGAGTCGGTCGGTGACGGGCTCTACGTCCAGTCCGTCACCGGCGTGCACTCGGGGGTGAGCTCGGTGAGCGGCGACTTCTCCGTCGGGGCGGAAGGTGCGTGGATCCACGGCGGGGCGCTGGCCGCCCCGGTGCGCGAGATGACGGTGGCCTCCACCTTGCAACGGATGCTGCACGACATCGTCTTCGTCGGAGCAGACGTGCGATGGCTGCCGGGCCCCGCGACCGGCCTGACGCTCGCCATCGCCGACATGGCGGTCAGCGGGCAGTGACCGGTTCGTGATCACCGGCGCCCGACCGGCCGGCCATCGCCGACACGGCGGTCAGCGGGGACTGGGGCGTTGACCCCCGAGGCGAGCCATGCCGGCGAAGCGGACGAGGGATCGACGATGGTCCGCTCAGGAGGCGGCGGCGACGGGCGTGCTGCTGGTGCCTGCACCTGCACCTGAGCTCCCGTTGGACGAAGAGCCCCCGCTCGCAGCGGTCGAAGCGGTGCCGTCGGAGCTGCCCTTCGACGAAGCGCCCGCACCAGCTGTGGCCGCGGGCTCCTTGGTCGCTCCTGGTGGCCGCTTGGTGTCCCGGCTGTCGGTCTTGTAGAACCCGCTGCCCTTGAACACCACACCGATCGGGCTGAACACCTTGCGCAGGCTGCCCGAGCAGTTCGCGCACGTGGTCAGGGGGTCGTCCTTGAACGACTGGACCACCTCGAGATGCTCGCCGCACGACGTGCAGGCGTACTCGTACGTCGGCATCGAACCACTGCTCCTTTCCTCGCCACGACAGCCCAGGGCGCGCCGACGCCCCGACCGTGCTGGCACTCGAACGCTACGAGTGCCAAGTGTACCGGATGCAAGCGTCCCGGGTGCGACGGGCCGGGGTATCGGACCCCATGGGCCGGTTTCCTCTAGACTCGCTTCGTGGCAGACCGCAGCCTGACCCATCTCGACCCCTTGGGTGGCGCCCGCATGGTGGACGTCACGCCGAAGGAGCCCAGTCACCGACGAGCCCTGGCTCGCTGCCGGGTCTTGATGGCTCCCGAGACCACAGCGAAGGTGGCGAGCAACGCCATCACGAAGGGCGACGTCTTGGGGACGGCTCGCATCGCGGGGATCCAGGCCGCCAAGCGCACGCCCGATCTCATACCCATGTGCCATCCGCTCCTGGTCGGTGCATGCCAGGTCAACTTCACCATCGGTGACGACTACGTCGAGGTGGAGGCACAGGTCGAGACGGTAGATCGCACCGGCGTGGAGATGGAGGCGCTCACGGCCTGCTCGGTGGCGGCGCTGACCATCTACGACATGTGCAAGTCGGCCGACCGGTCGATGGTCATCGGTGAGCTCGCCTTGTGGGAGAAGACCGGCGGCGTGCGCGGCCCCTGGCGCCGCCGCTCGCTCGACGAGCACTGATCCGCTTGGTGTCCGGGGCTCGCGGTGGCGCTGGCGGGCTCGTCGTGCCCAGCGCCACCGGAGCTTCTCAGCGCAGCCGGAGCCGCTTGCGAAGGCCGCGGGCCACGATGGTGACGTCTTCGCTGACCGAGTGCTCGGGCTGCGTCGACGGCGTAGCGCCGGCGTCGGGGTCCTGGGCGCTGGCGCCGAGCACCTCTTCGACCATCGATGGCGCGAAGTCGGCAGGCGGTGGCGGGAGCGCGGAGAGATCGAGCGGGAGCGCTTCGCCAGGCGTCGGGCTCCACTGCGCTGGCGGTCCGCTCCACACTGCCTGTTCTCCAGGGGGCAGGGGCTGTTCTCCATCGGGCAGGGGCTCGCCATGGGGTTCGAACAGGTAGCGCTCGAGCGAAGCGCCTGTGATCCCACCCGGCGCCGCCGCGAAAGCCACGGCGGGGCCCACCCACTGAGGTGCCGGTGGCGGTGGTGGCAACGTCGGTGGTTGGGCGCCGTCCAGCGGCGCGAGGAACGGCGCCATGTCGAGTGGTGGCGGTGGCGGTGGCGGGAGCAGCGGCGGCGGTGGCAGCGCAGGCGGCTCGTCGTCGGCTGCTGGCGTGCCCACGCGGAACATGACCGCCGGTGGCGGTGGCGGTGGCGGGAGCAGGGTATCGAGAAGGCCGCTCGGAGGCGGGCCGTCCTCGCCTGCGGGCTCACCTGCGTCCGGCGGGACGAAGCCGGTGGCGCGAGCCTCGTGTGCTCCGAGCGCGTGGGGTTCGGATCGGGTAGTGCGCGGACCGATGACGTCGGCAGGGGTGACGTGGAACCCCAGCGGGCGCGCCGGGCCGAGCGCGTCGTGCTCGGCCGCGGCGATCGGATCGCTTGGGAGCTCAGGTGCCGGGCTGTCGACTGCCAGGGCATCGATGGCGAGCGGCGAGTCGTGGCCGACCACAATTGCGCGACGGGCGGGAGATGCGAGGCTCGGGGCCATATGGGCGATGGCGTCGCGCATGATGGAGCCCAGCTCCTCGATCGACTGGGCCAGGGTGGACTGGCTCTCTTGCACGTCGGAGAGCCGCTGGAGGATCTCGTGCCACAGCTCTGCCGAGGAGAGGGCTGCCGAGCGGACGAGGTCGACGTCTGGCCGGTCGACCGTCGCTGTTGCTCCGGCGCCTCGTCTGCTGCCCCACGGTCGGCTGAGCATGGTCGTCTCCCTGGTGTCCCTAGGTCTGGTGTCTGAGTCCTGGCGAGCGACAATGGCGTCCCCTGCGGGCGCCGACGCTCACCTATCATGACTCAGCGTAGTGGTATCACCACACAAAGGAAAGACGGGTTCGAGAAGCGACGGACTGACCAGGGATCTCGTCCGCCTCGGGTGCTCGTGGAGTCCGCTGCTGGGGACCGATGGGCAGCGACGACCATGCCGCCAGCGCTGCGGGACCGACTCGAG
>JAKAQW010000006.1 GCA_021819525.1 Actinomycetes bacterium | reverse complement strand
CACGAGATATCCGTCAACCGGCCTGCGGAAAGAGAGTTACCAATTATCGGTTCAGGAGGCTGTCGCAAAATGTGATTCGAACGCTTGGCGAGCTGGTCTTTTGTCCCCGGAATGGTGCCTTCCGGGCCAATTCGCGACAGCCTGTCAGGATAGGTTGTAGGTCTGGAGGCCGAGCTCGGAGGATCCGTTGCGACAACTAGCTGGACAGGTGCTCGTCGATTCTCTCGCCGCCCTCGGCGCCCGGCACTTCTATACCGTCCCCGGTGAGAGCTTCTTGGAAGTGCTCGACGCCACGCGGCGAAATGGCGACACGCGGCTCATCTCGACCAGGCACGAGTCTGGTGCGTCGTTCATGGCCGAGGCCGAGGCCAAGCTGACAGGGGTGCCGGCGGTGACCATGGCGACCCGGGCCGTCGGCAGCGCCAACCTGGCCATCGGGGTGCATACCGCCTTGCACGACTCCACCCCGATGATCGTCCTGGTAGGGCAGGTGGAGTCCTCCTTCATGGGCAGAGAGTCGTTCCAGGAGATCGACCTCGAGGCCTTCTACCGGCCGATCACCAAGTGGACGGCTTCGCTTCGCGACGCGTCCCGTGCCGCCGAGGTGGCCTACCAGGCGTTCGTCGCCGCCACCACGGGCCGGCCAGGTCCGGTGCTGGTGGTGCTCCCATCCGACGTGCTCGGGCAGGCCACCGAGGCAAGCGCCCGCCCGCTGGCTGCGACCCGCCTCCCGTCGTCGCTGGCCGCGCCACCGCCAGAGGCTGTGATCGCTATCCGCCACCGCCTCACGAACGCGACGAGACCGGTCATGATCGTAGGCGGCGGCACCAGTGGGGCACGGCCCGAGCTGGTCCAGGTGGCCGAGCGCTACGGAACAGGCGTCTACACGGCGTTTCGCCGCCAGGACCGCTTCCCGAACGACCATCCGTTGTACCTCGGCCACCTCACCCTCGGTACCTCACCGCGCCTCCTCGGGTCGCTGCGCGAAGCCGATGTAGTAGTGGCCATCGGATGCCGGCTGAGCGAGGCGACCACCCAGGGCTTCACCCTCCCGCCCACCACAGCCCAGCTCATCCACGTAGACGTCGACCCGACGGCCATGGCCCGCGGAAAGGTTCCCGACCTGGCCGTGACCGCCGACGCGCGCACCACCTTGGCGGCCCTGCTGGCCGGCGCCCCCGACGCCCCCGCTGGGCGTGACTGGACAGAGGGTCACCGGGCCTACGAGGAGGAGAGCACCCCGCCGGGGCCGTTCGACGGCGAACTGCTCCACCCAGCCGAAGTGGTGGGCGCCATGGCGAAGATCCTCCCGGCCGATACGATCATCGCCAACGACGCCGGGAACTTTTCCATCTTCTTGCACCGCTACTGGCGCTACTGCCGGCCCGCCACTCAGCTGGCGCCCACCAGTGGGGCGATGGGCTATGGCGTGCCAGCAGCGGTCGCCGCCGGGCTCGTGCATCCCGAGCGGACCGCCGTCGGCGTCGCCGGAGACGGTGGGTTCTTGATGACGGGCCAGGAGATCGAGACCGCTGTCCGCTACGGCTGTGACATCACGGTCGTCGTCGTACGAAACGGCCTCTACGGAACCATCGCCATGCACCAGGCACGGGCCTTCGGAGCCACCTGTGGGGTGGAGATCGGAGAGGTCGATCTGGCTGCCTACGCCCGCAGCCTCGGCGCGTCAGGCTTCTCGGTCCGCAGCCGCTCGTCGTTGGGCGACGCCCTGGCAGAAGCCGTGGCGACGCCCGGACCCGCCGTCGTCGACGTGGTGGTCGACCCAGACGTGATCACCCCAACCTCGAGGCTGTCGTCGACCGCGCCGTCGCCGACCTGAGCACTCGATCCGTCCCCATAACGGCGGGGCGATGGCGAAGTTCGCAGGTACCCGCAGCTCGTGTGCAGCGCGTGCACCGTGCACCGTGCACCGACGCCAAGCCCTGCACAGTGCACCGACGCCAACCGAGGACGCAGCATTGCCGTCGCTCCGAACAAGGCGGTGCTCGCCCGGCGCGCGCCCGTCCACGCGATCTCGCACGGGTCGCCCACTACAGCGCCCAGCGCGAGCCACCGGACCGTCACTGCGACGCCAGCCCTGAAGCCGACGTGCGCCGCGCGAACCGGCACCTGGTGCACCGACGGGGCCCGGCGGCCCCCTCAGTGCTGGTGGACGTGGGCTGCCCCGCCAGCCTGGCGGGTGTCCAGCCACCGGCGGAACCCAGCCGCATTGGAGTGGACCCCGTTCAGGGTCTCGAGCTTGTCGCGCTGGGCGGGGTCCACCCCGGCCAGGTCGCCGGCGAACGCGGCGTCGAGCGCAGCCGCGATGTCTCGCCCCTCGCGCCAGGCCTGCTCGGCCACCTCCGCCCACCGCCGCAAGGTGCCGGTCGCCTCGTCGAGCACCGCCAGCGGGTCGGGGACCAGACCGTAGTGAGCCAGCGCCAGTGCCGATGGCCGGCGCTCGGCGAAGCGCTGCAGCGAGGTGAGCGCCTGGTCCAGGTCGAAGTCCGGCGGCGGGGTCGCCGGGCGCAGCACGCCCGCGTCGGGCAGGCGCACCCCCACGGCGTCGCCGGCGAACAGCAGGCCGCTCACCGAGTCGTGCAGGGCGAGGTGGTGCTTCGCATGGCCAGGCGAGTCGACGGTGGTGAGGACCCGGTCGGGCCCGATGCGAATGTCCTCGCCGTCGGCCAGCACGTGGATGCGCTCGACCGGGGTGGGATCGATCCGGCCGTAGAGCGAGTCGAGCAGCGTCCCGTACACCCGCGAGGCCGAGTCGACGAGGCGGCTCGGGTCGGCCAGGTGCCGGGCGCCACGCTCGTGGACGTAGACCGTGGCACTCGGGAACGCCCGGGCCACGTCCCCCACCCCGCCGGCGTGGTCGAGGTGGATGTGCGTGACGGCCACCCCGGCCAGATCCCCCGGCGCCACTCCCAGCTGGTCGAGCGCACCGAGCAGCGCCGGGACCGAGCTCTGGCTGCCGGTCTCGACCAGCACCGGCGCCACACCTTGGACCAGGTAGCCGGCCGTCACCCGCTCCCAACCGCCGAGCAGGGTGTCGATCTCGACGACCCCCGGGGCTATCTCCCGGCTCACCGCGCCACCGCCGGCCCCAGCCGTGGCGCCCTGCCCGCCGCGGCACCGCGGCGCTGGGCCCGGTCCGCGTGACGGGCGGCACTCGCCACGACACAGCCGTGCACGACCCGGTCCGCGTGGCGGGCGGCACTCGCCACGACACAGCCGTGCACGACCCGGTCCGCGTGACGGGCGGCACTCGCCACGACACAGCCGTGCACGACCCGGCCCGCGTGACGGGCGGCACTCGCCACGACACAGCCGTGCACGACCCGGCCCGCGTGGCGGGCACCGAAGGCAGGGACTGTGGTGCCGATCACGAGCCGACCTCGATGACCACCTTCACGTCGTCGGGCTTGCGCTCCAGTGCCGCCTGCCAATTCTCGAGCGGCACCCGACGCGACACCACCTGCTCCAGCCAGTCCCGGTCCGCGCCGGCCAGCGCCGTGGCGGCGGCCTCGTAGTGGCGGCGATTGGCGTTCACCGAACCGACCACCGCCTCGTTCTCGAGCACCATGGTGCGGTTCAAGGTACCCGCGTCCACCCCAAGGCTGCGACCGCCCGACGACACGCCGGTGAGGCACACCACACCGCCCGGACCGATGTGCTCCATGGCGTCGAAGACCAGGGAACCGACCCCGGTGCACTCGATGACCACGTCAGGGGCGGAGACCGCTTCGGAGATGGCACCTGTGTGGTAGGTGGCGCCTACCTCCTTCACGAGGTCGGGCTTGAGACCCGAGGTCACCCGGTCGATGACGTGCACGTCCAGGCCACGTTGCACCCCGATCAGCGCGGCCAGCAGGCCGATGGGCCCAGCCCCGGTGACGACCGCGCTGTGCGGCTCGAAGTGCGCGCGGCCCCCGATGCGCTCCACCTGCTCCCAGGCCTTGGCCACCACGCTGGTCGGCTCGAGCAGCACACCGAGCGTGCCGAGGGACTGGTCCACCTTCACCACGAAGTCCGGCGTGATGCGGTAGCGCTCCGAGCAGTAGCCGTCGTGCTGCTTGATCCCCCGCTCGGTGTACTGCCCGTTCCGGCAGAAATCCCACTCGCCCACCGCGCAGTTCGGGCACGGCACGGGGTCAGGTCGCCGCACGATCCCCACCACCAGGTCGCCGACGGCCAGATCGCCACCTTCGGGGGCCGCTGCCACCCGACCGAGCGACTCGTGCCCGAGGATCAGCCGGTCCCGGCCGGGCGGGGCCCAGCCGTACTTGCCCGAGAGGATCTCCGCGTCGGTCCCGCACACCCCGACAGCCAGCGTCTCCACCAGCACCGGCCCGTCGCTCTCGGGCGGCTCGGCGACGTCGTCGAGGCGGGCGGAACCCTCGTGGAGGGGTTGGACGGTCAGTGCCTTCATGGGCTGCTCCTTGGTTCGGATCGATCACCAGATGCCCGCTTCGACCGGGGCACCACACCGTGGTCTGCGACGGGTCACCTGCCGCTCGACAAGGGGGGCCGGTCAAGGGGGCCGTCCACCTCGCGGTCTCTCATGTGACGGGATCTTTCAGCTCGGACAATGCTTTTCGTGGCCGGTTCATGAGGTGAAGAACCCATTGCGTTGCGGGTTTGTCGTGCGGGGGAGACCTTGTGCGGCGGGAACTTCACGTGGAGCGATCCTTCGCCCGGCGGCTGTCACCGCCGCCGCGGCTGCTCGCCTGTGCCTTCCGGGAGGTCCGGGCTCCTCCCCCCATGCCCAAGAACCGGCCCTGGAGGCGCAGGGAGCCGTGGCGCGCCTGGCGGGTCGCTCGGCGCATCATCTGCAACGTCTCGGGGCTGGCCTGGGCGACGTCCGCGGGGTGACCCGTCAGGTTGTACGCCGCGTTCACCAGAGACACATGGGAGAAGGCCTGCGGAAAATTCCCCACCTGCCGCTTGGCTCGGGCGTCGTACTCCTCGGACAGCAGGCCCAGGTCGTTGCGCAAGTCGAGCAGCCGTCCCATCAAGGCGCGCGCGTCGTCTACCCGGCCGATCAGGTAGAGGCAGTCCGCCAGCCAGAACGAGCAGGCCAGGAAGGCTCCTTCGTGGCCCGTCAGGCCGTCGACGTCGCCGGCGTCTTCCGCCCGGTAGCGCAGGACGAAACCGTCCTCGGTCAGATCTCGCTCGATGGCCTCCACGGTGGAGCGGACCCTCTCGTCGCTGGCCGGCAAGAACCCCACGAGCGGGACCATGAGCAGGCTGGCGTCGAGCCCGGTCGACCCGTAGTACTGGGTGAAGGCGCCGATGTCTGTGTTGTAGCCCTTCGCGCACACCTCGGCGTGGATCTCGTCACGCAGCGCCCGCCAGCGGTCGTGCGGACCGTCGAGCCCGCACTCCTCGATGGAACGGACCGCCCGGTCGACGGCCACCCAGGCCATCACCTTGGAGTGGGTGAAGTGCCGGCGCGGGCCGCGGACCTCCCAGATGCCGTCGTCAGGCTCCTTCCAGCCGCTCTCGATGAAGTCGAGCAGCACCTTTTGCAGATCCCAGGCAGACGCGCTGGGCGCGTCGCCGACACGAGCCGAGTCGTAGAGGGCGGACATCACCTCCCCGTACACGTCGAGCTGCAGCTGCCCCGCAGCGGCGTTTCCGATGCGGACCGGGGCAGAGCCCTCGTAGCCCGACAGCCAGTCGACCTCCCACTCGTCCAGGCGGCGCTCGCCAGCCGGTCCGTACATGATCTGCAAGTCCGCCGCGTCGCCGGCCACCGCGCGCAGCAGCCAGTCACGCCAGGCCATGGCCTCCTCGTGGTACCCGCCGCGCATGAGCGACTGCAAGGTGAGCGTGGCGTCACGCAGCCAGCAGTAGCGGTAGTCCCAGTTCCGCTCCCCACCGAGGGTCTCGGGCAGCGACGTGGTGGCCGCTGCCACGATGCCGCCGGTGGGCTGGTACGTGAGCGCTTTCAAGGTGACGAGCGACCTGACCACCGCGTCACGCCACTCGCCTTCGAACGTGCACTGCGCCGCCCACGCATCCCACCACGCCCCAGTCTCGTCGATGGCGAACACGGCGTCGGTCGGCCGCGGCGGATCCTCGTGGGAAGGGAACCAGGTGAGCACGAACGGGACGTGCTGGCCCGCTGACACCGAGAACTCGGCCACCGTGGTCCGGTCCCGGCCCCGCGTGTGCACCGTGGTCCACAGGGCCAGACCGTCGGGACCGGCCAACGCGGTGAGCAGCCCGTCGAGCCGGCGCACCCACGGCACCACCCGGCCGTAGCCGAAGCGCATCGCGAGATCCATCCGCATGTCGACCGTGCCGCGCACGCCTTCGACGACGCGGACCACCTCGGGGTGCGTCTCGCGCAGGGGCATGCAGTCGACTATCCGGACGGTGCCGCCGTCGGTGTCGAACTCGCTCTCGAGCACCAACGTGTCGCCCCGGTAGCGGCGCCGGGTGGCTCGCCCCCCCGAGGTCGGTGCCAGGCGCCAGAAGCCGTTGTGCTGGTCGCCGAGCAGTGCGGCGAAGCACGCCTCGGAGTCGAAGCGTGGCAGGCACAACCAGTCGATGGACCCGTCCGCGCCTACCAGAGCGGCCGTATGGGTGTCACCGATCAGTCCGTAGTCCTCGATGGGTAGAGTCACCAGCATATTCTTAGCCCGTCGCGCCACCGGACCGTGGTCACCTGCCGGCGGGTCACCCCGAAGCAGGTGGAACTGGGCAGTGGTGCGCGCTGCGCCCTCGAGCGCCAGCCCGAGCGCGACATCGGGTCATGGCCAAAGGGGCACCCGTGGGCGGAGCGGCCGGGGGGACCGGCCCGTGAGCGGCTGGGGGGACCGGCCCGTGCCGAGCAAGGCGTACCGGCCCAGTGCCGAATTGGGGGTACCGGCCCGTGCCGAGCTGGGCGCGCTGGCCGGGGGCCGAGCTGGGGATGCCGGCCCGAGGTCGAGCTGGATCGGTCAGTTGATGCACCCTTGGGTGGAGACCGCGGTCGTGGCCACCTCGGCCTGGTGCACCTTTGCCAGCACGGCCGGTGAGGCGAGGGCGTAGCCGACGTCACCGTTGGTCGTCGACCGGGCGAACACCACCCCGACCACCTCGCCGTCGGGCTCTACCAGCGGTCCACCGGAATTGCCGGGACGGATGACGCTGTCGATCTCGTAGACCTCGCGGGTGGTCTGGACCCGGCCGTAGATGTCGAGGCCGGTAGCCTCGAACGCGTCTGCGACTGCAGCCGGCTGGGCGGTGAAAGGGCCGCCGCCGGGGTAGCCCAGGGCGGCACCGGTCACCCCGCGCGCCACCAACGACCCGTCGATGGTCAACGACGGCTCGTGCAGCCCCGGCACCCGCATGACCGCGAGGTCCAGCCGGGGGTCGTAGAGCACGATGTCGGTCGGGTAGGGCCCACCGTTGAGCGCCTCCACCACCGGGTGGGCGATCCCTGCGACGACGTGGGCGTTGGTGACGACGAGGTCGCCGTCGACCACGAAGCCCGAACCCTCCTGGATGACGCCGCAACCCTCCCCCACGATCTTCACCGTCGACCGTTCGGCGGCGGCTTCGGCCTCGGCCACCGTGGCACTGCTCGGTGGCTTCACCGGGCCGGCCGCCGCCGGTGGCAACCCCGAGAACACCACCGGAAAGCCCTCGGTGGACAAGAACGACTCGATCTTCGAGAAGATGGTGGGTGGCTCAGGCATGACCGAGTCGAGCGCCCGGACCACCTTGGACTGACCGATGGCCGCGTCGAGGGAAGTGAACTGGCTGTTCACCAGCACGCTGGCCACCAGCCACGTCGCTACCAACGTGGCGACCACGCCGACCACCACGCCGAACGCCGAGTCCACCAGCCCGAGGCGCAGCCGCTGCAGCAGGCGGCTCGAATGGCTGCCGGCCAGCCGTCCGAGCGCACCGACCAGCCCGGCCATGCCGAACACCACCACCGCGGCCACCACGGTCTTCGCGGTAGAGGTGTGCACCAAGCGGGCCAACGGCGGAGTGAGCAGGGCCCCGATCACCAGGCCGATCCAGAAGCCGCCGAAGGAGAGGACCTGCATGGCCGCGCCCTGCCGCAGCCCGCGGAGAGCCGACAGCGCCACCAGGGCCAGCACCACCACGTCCACCCAGTTCATCGACCCCGGCCCCTCCTGGCAGCGCCGACCGGGCCGACGCCTTTACCTACGTCGCACGGCGACCTGCCGGACGACGAGCACCTAAGGTTGCCACGGGTCACCACCCCTGCTGCGCGCTCGTGCGGGTCACCAGCGATCCATACCCTGGCCACCCCGACTTCGCCTGCACGAACGCCTGCCACCGTGACCCGAGCTCCCGCCCCCAGCCCGACACCGTGCCCCGTCCCAGGAGAGGAAGGCCGGCAGGCCATGACCATCGAGCACCCGGATCCCGGCCCGCACGCCGTGGCGCGGCACCTCGCGGAGATCGTGGGCGAAGCCCACGTCGCCTCCGGCCTCCGCATCAGCGACGACGACACCCACGACGAGTGCCTGACCGTCGACCCGGTGCGACCACTGGCTGTGGTCCGACCAGCCACCACTACCGAGGTGGCCGCCGTGGTCAGCCACTGCGACGGCCACGGCATCACCGTCACCGCCCGGGGGGGCGGCACCGGGCTGTCGGGGGCGTGCGTCGGACACCACGCCGGCATCGTCGTGGCCTTCGACCGGATGGCCAGTGTGATCGAGGTGGACGTGGCTGACCAGATGGCCGTGGTGCAGCCCGGTGTCACCCTGGCTCGGCTCGACGAGATCCTCGCCCCCTACGGCCTCTTCTACCCGGTGCAACCTGGTGAGGCGAGCGCCACCGTGGGAGGAACCGTGGCCACCAACGCCGGCGGCATGCGGGCCGTACGCTTCGGCGTGACCCGGAACCACGTGGTCGGCCTCGAGCTCGTGCTCGCCTCGGGCACGGTGCTGCGCTGCGGCGGGAGGCTGGCGAAGATCTCCACCGGCTACGATCTCACCCAGCTGGTCATCGGCTCTGAAGGCACGTTAGCCCTGGTCACCGAGGTGACGATCCGACTCCAGCGGCGACCGACCGCCCAGAGCACCCTCCTCGTCCCCTTCGGAGACCTCCCGACCCTGGCCGCAGCGATCGCGCCGTTGGTGGCCAGCGGGGTCGAGCCGTCCATGCTCGAGTACGTCGACCTTCTGTCGATGGCCGGCATCACCCGGGCAGCCGGCATCGAGCTGGGAGTGGAGCCGGCCGTCAGCGAGCGCTCGAGCGCCTACTTGCTGGTCGGCCTGCAAAGCCGCGACCCGGGACAGCTCGACGACGATGCCGCCGTCGTCGGCACGGTGCTCGGCCACCATGGCGCGCTCGAGGTGTACGTCTTGCCGCCGAGCGCCGGGGCCGCGCTCGTCGAAGCCCGGGAACGGGCCTTCTTCGCGGCCAAGGCTGCCGGGGCCGACGACATCGTGGACGTGGTGGTCCCGCGGTCCGCCATTCCCGACCTGCTGGCCCGCGCCGCCGATCTGGCCGCAGGCAGCGGCACGCTTGTGACCGGGTGCGGGCACGTCGGGGACGGCAACGTCCACCTGTCGGTGTTCCAACCCGACAAGTCGATCCGCTCCCGTCTCCTCGACCAGATCTTCACGTACGCCGTCGAGCTCGGAGGCGCGGTGTCCGGCGAGCACGGGATCGGGCGGGCGAAGCAGGCCGCCTTCGCCGCCTTGGCAGATCCGGCACATGTGAGCCTCCTCCGCCAGATCAAGCAGGTCTTCGACCCGAGAGGGACCCTGGGGCCCGGCGTCGGCCCCGTGGCCGCCCCGGTGTCGGCCCCACCACGGCTGTAGCCCTACAGTGGGCCACATCGTGGGTCACAGCACCCGCCGACCGACGGAGGAACGCCGATGAACGGCGCCGAGCAGACCATCGAGACGCTGGTGCGGCGCGGCGTCGACACCTGCTTCACCAACCCGGGCACCTCGGAGATGCACTTCGTCGCCGCATTGGACCGCCAGCGAGCCATGCGGTCGGTCCTGGCGCTGTTCGAGGGGGTGGCCACCGGCGCTGCCGACGGGTTCGGCCGCATGACCAGGCGCCCGGCCACCACCTTGCTCCACCTCGGCCCGGGCATGGCCAACGGTCTGGCGAACCTCCACAACGCCCGCCGGGCGCGTACCCCGGTGGTGAACCTGGTGGGCGAGCACGCCACCGGCCACCGGCGCTACGACCCGCCACTCACCACCGACATCGAGGGCCTGGCCCGCCCCATGTCGGGCTGGGTGGCCACCGTCACCGACAGCTCCCAGGTGGCCGCCTTCGTCGACGCGGCCGTCGACGCCGCCTTGGGCCCCCCGGCCACGGTAGCCACCCTGGTCGTCCCCGCCGACGTGTCGTGGTCAGCGGTGCCCGACCAGGCGGTCGACCGCCTCGTCCCGGCTGACCGTGCGAACGGCGGCGGCCATGCCGGCTCCGCACGTCCCAGCACCACCACCGGCTCGGCACCGCCAGGGCGCACGACCATCGGGACGCGGGGAGCCGTCCTCGGCGGGGACGCCGATCCGCCGCGCAGCGAGGTGCGCGAGGTGGCTGTGGCCTTGACCTGCGGCGCGCCGGCCGCCGTGCTGATCGGAGGGCGAGCCACCACCGGCGACCCCCTGCGCCGGGCCGCCCAGATCGCCGAGCGCTGCCACGCCAAGCTGCTGTGCGAGACGTTCCCTGCCCGCCTGGAGCGCGGTGCCGGGGTGCCGGCAGTAGAGCGGCTGGCCTACCTGGCCGAGCTGGCGCGGCTCCAGCTGGCTGGGCTCGAGCATCTGGTGGTGGTGGACTGCGCGGTGCCGGTGTCGTTCTTCGCCTACCCGGATCTCCCTAGCCGCGTCGTGCCCGACGGCTGCCAGGTGCACCTCCTGGCCGGGCCGGCAGACGACGCCGAGGCAGCGCTCGAAGCCCTAGCGGGCGAATTGGGTGTCGGGACCGGCAGCCCCGTCCCGACCATGGCGCCCACCCGCCCCCTCCGGCCCAGCGGGCCGATCACCGCCGAGTCGCTGGCTGCGGCCGTCGGCGCCGTGCTCCCCGAAGGCGCTGTGGTCTCCGACGAGAGCAACACCGGCGGCCTGCACATCCCGGGAGGCACCGCAGGCGCGCCTCCCCACGACTGGCTCACCCTGACCGGTGGGGCCATCGGCCAAGGACTGCCCGTCGCCACAGGCGCCGGGGTGGCCATCGCCGGCACCGGCCGCCAGGTGCTGTGCCTGGAAGCCGACGGCAGCGCCATGTACACCATCCAGGCGCTGTGGACCCAGGCCCGGGAGTCGCTCGACGTCACCACCGTGATCCTCGACAACCACGCTTACGGCATCCTCGGCTTCGAGCTGTCCCGGGTGAGAGCCGGCGAGCCCGGCCCCGCCGCCCGAGACATGCTGGATCTGAGCAGGCCAGATCTGGACTTCGTCGCTCTGGCCGGCGCCATGGGCGTGCCGGCAACGCGGGCCGAGAGCGCCGACGAGCTGGTCGTGCAGCTCGAACGAGCGTTGCACGAGCCGGGTCCCGCGCTCGTGCACGTGCCCATGGAACGGAGCCTCTGAGGCGGCACGACCCTGGCTCGCTCCACGCGGCGCAGGCTGATCGGGCCCGGGCGAAGCAGGCGATGGCGTGCTCGTACACTCGTGCGATGCAGCTCGACGCGGTGCAGGCACGGGTGATCGGGAGCTTGGTGGAGAAGGAGCTGACCACCCCCCAGCAGTACCCGTTGACCCTGAACGCGCTGGTCCTCGCCTGCAACCAGGCTTCGAACCGAGACCCGGTAATGGCGCTCGGCGAGGATGCGGTCCGCGAGTCGCTCGACTCCCTGCGAGATGCCCGCCTCGTCCGGTTCGTGCTGCCCTCGCACGGCCGCTCGGTGGTCCGCTACCGGCACGTGCTCGACGAAGCGTGGGGCTTGGAGCCACGAGCGCGGGCCCTGCTCGCCGTGCTGTTGCTTCGTGGCCCCCAGACAGTGGGGGAGCTTCGGATCCGCACCGAGCGCATGGCGCCGATGGACCGGCTCGACGACGTCGAAGCCGAGCTCCGTGCGCTGGCGAAGCGCTCCGAACCGCTCGTGGTACGCATGTCGCGACAGCCGGGTCAGAAGGAAGAGCGCTACAGCGACCTGGTGGGCCCGCCTCGCCACCGGAGCGGGTCCCACCCAAGCCCAGACGAGAGCGACTCCGGGCACGACCGCCTTGCGGCCGTGCCCGCCGGCGCCGGAGCAGCGCACCGTGCCATGGCCGGGGAAGCACCTCGGGTGAGCGGCTGGGAGCAGCTCGCCGGCGACGGACCAGGCGGGTACGGCAGCTCACACAGCTCCTCCGGCCCCACCGGGCAGTTCGCTCCCGGCGAGCACCTCTCCGCCGGCACCGGCACGCCAGCGGCATCGAGTGACGTCGAGGTGCTGCGGGCAGAGATCGCCGAGATCCGCTCTGCTGTGGCGCTGCTTCGTCAGGACCTCGACGAGCTGAGAACCAGCCTCGGTGGCTGAGCACGTCTTTCAGCGTCCCAGCGCTTCGCCGCTGCTCCCGCTGGCTCACTGTCGGGCTCCAGGCCCGGCGGCGTGATCATCCACCGCCGGGTCTGGAGCGTGCCCGGCACCTGCACGAGGGTCGGCAGACGCGGGTCGGGCCCGTGCCCTCCGGTTCCCACCAGATCTGCACTGCCGAGCACCGTGTGCACCGGCCCCGGTCACAGCTCCCAGCCCACCGCCCAGTTCTGGTCGGGAACCTCGCCGGCCGCCTCGGCCAGCTTGCCGAAGAGCTCGACCATCGCGGCCTGGTCCTTGGCGGGGATGCCGGCCAGCAGGTTCGCGATCTCACACCGGCGTCGGTCAGTCACCTCTGCCACCAGCTGCCGGCCAGCGGGTGTGATCGACAGGTGGACCTCGCGGCGATCCTCGCTCGACGTCCGGCGCCGGAGCAGACGCTTCTTGACCAGACGGTCACACATCCGGGTGGCGGTGGGTGGCGTGACGGCCAACGCCTCGGCCAGCGAAGCCACTCGCTGCGGCCCGCGAGAGACCAGGACCACCAGTGCCCGGTACTGCGGCAGCGTCACCTCGTCGCCGACCTCTGCCAGGGAACGTGCTGCCACCGCCACCAGCACCCGGCTGGCGCTCAAGACGGCTTCGACCACGGCCGCCCGGTCAGGCTCGACCCCAGTGGGCACGCTGTCCAGCACACTGCCATTATGCCCGGCCAGCGGCGCTCGAGGGTGCTGCCCGGCCGCCCTGCCACGACGCCCTGCCCGGCCGCCCTGCCCGGCCGCCCTGCCACGACGCTCTGCCCGGCCGCCCTGCCACGACGCCCGATTACCCGGTGGACGAGCCGCCCACTACTGTGTTGCAAATGCGTTACGGTCTCGAGTGGCTGTGGGCGTTCTACCGGAGCCCCCAGGGGAAGAAGCTGTACCGGTACGTGATGGGCTCGGTGATCACCACCGTTGTCTCGTTCGCGGTGCTCACCGTGGTGTACGGGGTCTTTCGCTGGTGGGGGGCGGTTGCCAGCACGGTGTTCGCGAACGTCGTGGCCACGGTTCCCGCCTACTGGTTGAACCGGACCTGGACCTGGGGCAAGGGTGGCCGTTCCGACCTGTGGCGCGAGGTCATGCCGTTCTGGGTGCTGTCCGTGGCCGGCATCGCCATCTCCATGGTGACCGCCGATCTCGCAGCAGAGCTCGGGCGGGCCCATGACCTGCACCACCTGGTCGAGATCGTGGTCGTCGACGGGGCCAACCTGGCTGCGTACGGCGTGTTGTTCATCGGGAAGTACCTGGTCTTCGACCGCCTGTTCCGGGTGGCTGAGTCCGTGCGGGCAGGCCAGTCGCGACAGGCTGCTGGGGCAAGCCGGCTGCTGCGCGGCGCTTCCAGCCCTGCGAGCGAACCCGACGCTTACGCCGCGAGCGTGGCGCAGGTCGCTGGCTCGGCATCGATCGGCGTGCTGGCCGCAGCGACGGCGGCCAACACCGGTCCCGTCGACCTGGAGCTGGTGCCAGCTGGCGTCGAGACGTCTCGCACCTCGGCCATCGCGCCATGGGGAGCCGTCCGGGTCTCGGCCGTGCGGGCTCACCCGTCAGGACATGGTCCCGGCGGTACAGTGCCCGAGCCGCCGAACAGCGTGCACGGAGCGCCGTCGGCTCGGGCACGCAGCCGGCTGGGCGGGCTCGTACCTCGGTGGGCTGCGCCGACGGGTGGTACCGGTGAGAGCGAGCTGGTGAGGATGTTCCCCGCCGACTCCTGAGCCACTACCTGGCGACCTCGTAGCCTGCCAGGTTCTTCACAGGAACGGTGGCTACGTTGCCGCTGGGCACCACCAGGCGACCGGGCACCACCAGGCGACCGGGCACCACCAGGCGACCGGGCACCACCAGGGAACTGGGCACCACCAGGCGACTGGGCACCGGAGGGAGCGCCATGCGAAGCGAACCGGGATGCTCCCGGCGGTGGGCCGCCACCATAGGGTCGTCTGTGGGCGCAACGCGCCCGGCGCCTGCCCGGGGATCGGCGGCTCGCCACCCGGGGATCGGGCCGACTGCCCGGGGATCGGCGCCCCGCCACCCGGGGATCGGCAGACGACGAGGCGGCCCGCCACCCGGGATCGGCAGACGACGAGGCGCCCGAGGGCTCGGAGGTGACGTGAAGTGCAGCGTGAGGATGCGCAGCGTGAGGGTGTGCGAGGTGGCCGCGCGCAGCGGGACAGTGTGCAGCGCGACAGTGCGCAGCGCGATGAGCTGCGAGCCGTGGCGGTCGAGGCTCCGAGGACGCCCCTCACCCAGCCGGTGGGTGCGTCCGAGCTGATCGACCCGCACGTGGTGGTGCTGTTCGGGGCCACCGGCGACTTGGCGCGCCGCAAGCTGCTGCCGGGGCTGCTGCACCTGTCGGTAGCGGGGCTGCTCCCGGCGTGCACCGTGGTCGGCACCGCGCTCGACGACCTGGACGACGACCGGTTCCGGGATTTCGCCTTGGTCGCCTGCGAGGAGTTCGGCCGCAAGCACGTGACCGAGGAGCAGCGCCGGCGCTTCGTCGAGGCGCTGGCGTACGTGCCGCACCACGCCGGGGCCGGCGGGCTGCGAGCCGCCGTCGACCGGGCCCGCCAGCAGCTGAGCGGTGCCGTGCGGTACTTGCACTATCTGAGCATCCCGCCTCGTGCCGCCGCCGAGGTCGTGCAGCTGCTGGCCGAGGCGAACCTGGTGGAGCGGGCGCGCATCATCATGGAGAAGCCCTTCGGCACCGACCTCGACACCGCCCGCCAGCTCAACGACACGGTGCACGTGGTGTTCGACGAGTCCCAGGTGTTCCGCATCGACCACTTCCTGGGCAAGGAGGCCGCGCTCAACATCTTGGCCTTCCGGTTCGCCAACGGGCTGTTCGAGCCCATCTGGAACCGCGACCACATCGACCACGTCCAGATCGACGTGCCCGAGACCCTCGGGGTCGACGACCGGGCCGGCTTCTACGAGGCCACCGGCGCCTTTCGGGACATGGTGGTGACCCACCTGTTCCAGATCCTGGCCTTCATGGCCATGGAGCCGCCCACGGCACTCGAGCCCGACGCCATCGGTGAGGAGAAGCACAAGGTCTTTCGCTCCATGGGCGCCGTCGATCCAGCACACGTGGTGCGCGGGCAGTACGACGGGTACCGGGAGACTCCCGGGGTGGCACCGGGCTCCCAGACCGAGACCTTCGTGGCGTTGCGCTGCGAGATCGACAACTGGCGCTGGGCCGGGGTGCCGTTCTTCCTCCGCACCGGGAAGCGGATGGCCGAAGGTGCTCGCATCATCTCCATCACCTTCCGAGAGCCGCCGAAGAGCATGTTCCCCGCCGGGTCCGGCGTGGGCGCCCAGGGCCCCGACCACCTCACCTTCGACCTGGCCGACTCGTCGCGCTTGTCGCTGTCGTTCTACGGGAAGCGGCCCGGGACGGGAATGGTCCTCGACAAGCTGAGCCTCCAGTTCGCTTTGCACGAGACCGGGTACGAGAGCGATGTGCTGGAGGCCTACGAGCGGCTCATCCACGACGCGATGGTGGGCGACCGGACGCTGTTCAATTCGGCGCAGAGCATCGAACGGCTCTGGGAGCTGTCCGCCCCGCTCATCGACTCCCCGCCTCCTGTGCTCGCCTACCCCCCCGGCAGTTGGGGTCCACCTGCCATCGAGTCGCTGATCGCGCCGCGCGCGTGGCGCCTGCCGTTCGCCCGGGGGTGGCGCCAGGCCCGCTGACCACGCCGCGCGCGTGGCGCCTGCCGTTCGCCCGGGGGTGGCGCCAGGCCCGCTGACCACGACGGGCAGCATGGTGCTGGCGGCCCGATCGCCGAGGCGGGGTGGGGACGGTGCGGCCTTGCGCGATGGCCCCTGCGGGCTGCGCATGGTGCTGGCGGCCCGATCGAGGCAGACTGGACGTGCCTGGCGTGGGACGGCACGCGATCGTCGAGATCCAATGCCCGGTGGTGGTCGGCATGGCGCGAGCGCTGTGCGCGCCGGCGGGTTGCGTCGCGCGCAGCACCCCGGCACGATCGGTGACGACAGCGGTCGCAGGTGGACGAGCGGTTCGAGGAAGACGAGGGTCGATGCGCGAAGGGGTCCGTCTGGGGCATGTGGCCGGTGTCCGGCTCTCTGCGCACTGGAGCCTGGTCGTCGTGGTCGTGGTGGTGGCCGCCGGCTTGGACCGGGGCATCTTGCCGGCCATGTCGCCGGGCCTGAGCGGCGACTGGTACGCGCTGGCGGCCCTTGTCACCTCGGTAGCCTTCGTCGTCACCATCGTCGCCCACGAGATCGGCCACGCCGTGGTCGCCGGCCGCCAAGGTCTGGCGGTGCACGGGGTGGTGATCTGGGCGTTGGGTGGTGTGACGAACATCGGCGGCGAGGCCGCCTCACCCATGGCCGAGCTGACGCTGTCGGGCGTCGGCCCAGCAGTGTCGCTCCTGCTCGGGGCTGGGCTGGTGGGCCTGGGATTGGCTGCCCGGACAGCAGGCAGCCCGGCGCTGCTCGCCGGCGCCTTGGTCTGGCTCGGCGCGCTGAACGTGCTCCTCGCCGCGCTGAATGCCTTGCCGGCGTCGCCGCTCGACGGCGGCCGGATGCTTCACGCCCTGCTCTGGCACCTGCTGGCGGACCGGGCGCGGGCTACGGCCGTCACCACCCGGATCGGCCAGGTGGTGGGATTGGCCACCACGATCGGCGGCCTCTACTTGATGGTGGCGGCCGGAGCCCTCGAAGGGTTGTGGATCGCGGTGACCGGCGGGTTCGTGCTGTTCGGGGCGAGCGCCGAGCGGCGCCAGGCGAAGGTGGTCGCGAGCATCGGCGACCGGCCGGTCGCGTCGCTGATGTCACCGATGGCACCCACCGTCGTACCGGGGTGGTTGACCGTCCACCAGGTGCTGGCCCAAAGGGCAGCGCTCGGGCCCTGGCCGCTGGCGGTCGTCGTCGACTGGCGGGGTGCCACCACCGGGTTGGTGGCCCTCGGTCCTCTGGCAGCGCTCCCCGCTGCCCAGCAGATGGCCGTGCGGGTGGAGGATCTGGCTGTGCCGGTGGGATCGGTAGTGGTGAGCGACCCCGGCGAGCCGCTCATCGAGCTGCTGCGGCGCTGGCCCGACTCGGCTCGGTGGGCGGTGGCAGTCGACCGAGGTCGCGCCGTGGGCGCACTGGGCGTGCGTGAGCTCGATGCCGTGATGGCTCGAGCCCACCGGCGCCCTGGCCGTGCCGGGTCGTCGGATCCGGGCCTGCCGGTCGCCGCGCAGGGTTGGACGAAGGCGTAGACCGTGAGCAGCAATGCCGGCGGGGCGGCTCGGAGGAGCAGGCTGCGATCCTGACGCGGGCAGTGTGATGGATCGTGCTGGGACTCTGAAGGGACGGCTCGGAGGAGCAGGCGAAGACGGAGCCGGGGGCCTGGGTGGATCAGGCCGGTGCGAGATCTGGCCAGCGAACCTTGGTCGCCCAGCCGAGACGTTCGAACCCTCGGATCAACCAGGCGGAGGGGTCCACCATGCCGGGCCTGGCGCCGTGGCGGGCCCACGCCGGGTGGGCGTGGTGGACGTTGTGCCAGCTCTCACCGAGCGAGACGACGGAGAGCACCCACAGGTTGTGGCTGTGATCGGCGGTCCCTTCAGATCGGCGCCCGAAGGCATGGCACAGGGAGTTGATCGACCAGGTCACGTGGTGGAGGAGTGCCATGCGGACGAGGCCGGCCCACACCAGTGCCATGAGGGCTCCGATCAGCGTTCCGGACAGGGCGTAGCCGATGCCGAAGGGAAGTGCCAGCGAGGCCAGGGCCAGGAGGGGGAACAGCCGTGACACGCGTTGCAGGTCGCGGTCGCGCACGATGTCAGGCGCGTAACGGTCGCTGTTCGACACGTCCGACGAGAACAGCCAACCGACGTGGGAGAACAGGAGACCTCGGACCATGGCGAGGGGCCCCGATCCGTACCGGTGCGGGGAATGAGGGTCGCCCGCCTGGTCGCTGAACATGTGGTGGCGCCGGTGGGTAGCGACCCAGCTCGTGACCGATCCCTCGACGGCGAGCGAGCCGGCGACGGCCAAGGCGATCTTGAGGATGCGCTTCGGCTTGAAGCCGCCGTGGGTGAAGAGCCGGTGGTAGCCGACGGTGATGCCGAACCCCGACACGAGGTAGAGCACCAGCCCGAGCAGGACGTCGGTGAGGTCGAGCGCTCGCCCCCACAGCAGCATCACGGTGAGCAGGAGGGCCACCGCGGGGCCGACCACGATGGCCAGGGTCAGTGCCTGCTGGTTGCGGCGTACCGCGGGGGGTTGGCCGGCAGCGGGGCAGGGATCCACAGCCGATGCCGGGGACGGTTGGAGCAAGGTCGAATGCACGAAGCCTCCATTGGCGCAGAAGCCCAGGGCGGCTCGTCGTGCTGAGAGCGTGTGCCGAGTGGCTCACCGAATCTTACGACATGACAGCACCGCGTGTGGGCGGCGCCCGGGCGTGGTGGGATCCGAGCCGCTAGCCTGGGTGTATGCTCGCTCCGGGCGATCTCGTCGACGACTTTGCCCTGGCGGACCAGACAGGTGCCAGTCGCAGGCTGAGCGATCTGCTGGCAGGTGGACCGGTGGTGCTGTTCTTCTATCCCGCGGCCATGACCTTCGGCTGCACCAGGGAGAGCTGCCACTTCCGGGACCTGGCGGCCGAGTTCGCCGCAGTCGGGGCCGTCCGGGTAGGGATCAGCGCCGACCCGGTGGCCAAGCAGCGCCGGTTCGCCGACAAGCACGGGTTCGACTATCCGCTGCTCGCCGACCCGGAGCGCACGGTGGCCAAGTTGTTCGGGGTCACCGACGGTCTCAAGCTGGGGCCGGTCCGACGGGCCACGTTCGTGATCGACCGAGACCGTCACGTCCTGGCCTCGTTCGCCTCCGAGCTGCGCTTCGCATCCCACGGTGACCGAGCGCTGGATGTGCTGCGAGCACGCCACTAGCGCTCGAGCACCCACCTCGGTGGTCGTGTCGTGGCTCCACCGTCAGCCATAGCCGGGTACGCCTACCGCCGAGAGCCGAGGCCGCGGTGGGTGCCCGAGGCGGTCACGATCCGATGCCTCCGCCCGCTCTCCACGTCGTCGTGCCACCCGTTGACGGAGCGCAGCACGCAGCGCCACGGCGCCGTCTCGCTCGGCACCGTACCCGTCACGCCAGTGGAGCGCCGCGTCTGGCGACGCCGCGACCAGGATCTGCCGCGGTGCACCACTAGCCTGCAGACGTCGACCACTACCGGATCGGCGGAGCACCAATCGGCCGACATGGTCAGCGCCGGTGCGCCGCCGCCCCAGCGAAAGGCACCTCCATGATCGGAGAAAAAGTCCAGAAGTTCACGGGTAAAGGCACCGACCTGGGAGCCCTGCAGAACGACATCGAGCAGTACTTGAAAGGTGACGGCTTCACCGTCCAGACGTCGGCTGCCTCGAACCACGGCACCGTCATCCAGGCGAAGAAGGGCGGCTTCTTGCGCGGCGTCGTCGACGCCGACCGGGCGCTCACCATCACCCTCTCGGGCGATCCCGACGACTTCGTGGTGCGCATCGGCATCGGGAAGTGGCTCCAGGATCTGGGTGTGGCTGTGCTCGAGACTCTGCTGCTCTCGGATCTCTTCCTCGTCGTCGACGTCGCAGAGAGTGCGTGGAACATCGAGGTCGAGGACAAGCTGGTGCGGCACATCGAGAAGACGGTCGGCTGAAGCCAGCTGCCGGCTCGAGCCAGCTGCGCCAGCGCCCGGCCGCCTCGTCAGCCCGGTTGGGCCGCTCTGGCGAGCTGCTCGGGCGAGAGCATTCGAGCTCCCCGATCGGGTGGTCAGCCAGTGAGCGGGCACCGCGCAAGGGGTCCTGAGGCGTGCTCTTACCGCGCAGCGCGGCGGGTGCTCTGCTTTGATCGTCGCACTCGTACGCCGCCTGGCTGCAGGTGGCCCACCGCTCGCCACCTCCCCTGGCGCCCACCACGAGAGGTGGCCGGCCTCGAGGATCGCGAGCCGTCAGCTGGACCAGGTGGCGCTGTCTCGTGTCGTGGCGCTGTCTCGTGTCGTGGCGCTGTCTCGTGTCGTGGCGCTGTCTCGTGTAAGGGACACCGCGCTGGTGGTACCCACCACTTCGGCGTGGTCCCAGGGTTGCATGGTCAGCCGACCGATCTCGCTGCGGGACAGGCCTCAGGCATCCCCCAGCGGCGGACGACGAGCGGGCACCGGCACATGCTCGAGGTCGTGCGCGGCGACGACCCCGGGGAAGACGGCACGGGCTTCGTCGAGCAACCGGCGTTCGTCGGGGTAGCGCTGGGAGAAGTGGGTGATGACCAGCCGCCGGGCACCGCTTTCGAGCGCGATCTGCGCCGCCTGGCGTGCGGTCAGATGACGGTAGGTCCGGGCCAGGGCGGCGTCGGCTTCGGCGAACGTCGCCTCGCAGACCAGCAGGTCGGCCCTCTCGGCGAGGCGGAACGCCCCGTCGCAGAGGCCGGTGTCCATGACGAAGGCCATCACCTGGCCCGGGCGGGCCACACTCATCTCGTGGAGGTGCACGACTCGCCCCGTCGCGCTCCGGACTTTCCCGGCGCGCTGCAGCTCGCCCACCGACGGCCCCGACACCCCTGCCGCAGCGAGCCGGTCGGGCATCATGGTCCGTCCGTCGGGCTCGACCAGCCGCCAGCCGATGGTCTCGGGCCCGTGGTCGAGACGCTCGGCCACCAAGGCATAGGGAGGCCCCGGGTCGACCGTGCCGGCGCTGTGGACCGGGCGCAGGCGGACGTCGGCCCGCACCTCGAACACCGAGGCGCCCAACAACCGGTCCACGTAGATCTGGCCGCCGGCCGGATAGCAGATCTCCACCGGATGGTCCACCGCGTCGAGCGACAGCCGCTGCACCACACCGGGCAGCCCGAGGCAGTGGTCTCCGTGGAAGTGCGTGACGCAGATGCGGTGGACGGCGGAGACAGCCACGTGAGCCAGTGTCATCTGGCGCTGGGTGCCCTCACCGGGGTCGAAGAGAACCCCGGTACCGTCCCAGCGGAGGAGGTAGCCGTTGTGGTTGCGGTGCCGGGTGGGTGCCTGGCTGGCCGTGCCCAGGACGACGAGCTCGCGCATGACCGCCAGTCTCGCCGCTGGTGACCGGTGATGGCACCAACCTGGGAGCGACGTCCGTGCAGCACTTACGATCGACCCCGTCGCCCACCAGGCACCATCGACCCCGTCGCCCACCAGGGGCCAAGGCACGAGGCGGAGCCCGACCGATGAGCGGTGACAGCGCACGGCGGATCGCCGTCGAGCTTCCCTACGGCGCGGTGATGGCGACCGGCGGGGCGTCGCGCGTGGCCGGGATGTGCGGGCTGGTCGGGCTCAGCGAGCCGCTGCTCTGGCTGGCCGTCGGCGAGGCCGCCTGGATCGCCGCGAGCGCCGCAGCCCGGCATCGGGCCAACTGGCGCCACTGGCTCGCCGCTCTGTGGCGACGACCCGGCCGCCCCGGCGCCCAAAGCGGCACCTTGACCGTGCCGCTGGGCCTGGCCGTCGTGGCCACCGGGCTGGCCACCCAAGAAGGCGTGCCCCGTGCCGTCGTCGCCCCCGCGTTCCTGGCGGCTGCCTGGCTGAGCACCGCCGTCTGCGGCGCCCGCTTCGTGGTCTCCGTGGCCAGGGGCGGTCGCCCGGTCCCAGTCGACGGCGGCTGGTTCCTGGCCCCCGCTGCCGTGCTCGGTGCAGGGATCGCGGCCGCGACCGGCGTTGCCCACACGGGCGGCGTCGAGCGCGACGTGCTGGCGTGGCTCTCGCTCGCCGGTGCCGTGGTGGGCACTGCCGGCTACTGGGCGATCTGCGCCGCGGCCAGCGCCGACGTCGTCGCTCGGGGCAGCCGCGGCCGTCCCAGGGTGCTCTGGTGGATCGCGGCGGGGTGTGGGGGGCTCGCTGCGGCGTCGATGGGGGCAGCCGCCGGCCCACGCAAGGGCTTGTGGCCCGTGGCGCTCAGCAGCGATCTCCACGTCGCGGCGGTCGTGACCTGGCTGTTCGCCTCGACGCTGGCGGTGCTCGTGGTCGGGTGGAGCATCTGGTGGCTGCTCGGGATCCGCAGGATCTCCACCGCTGCACCCTGGCCGCCCGCCTTCTCCTCGGCGGTGCTCGCGCTCGGCAGTCTCGCCGCCGGGAAGATCCTGCACGCGCCGGTCGTCGTCACCATTGCAGACGCCGTGGCTGGCCTGACCGTCGCGTTGTGGGCGGTCACTGCCGGGCTCCACGTCGCCGGGTGGACCAGCTCGCTCGGGTCACGAGGCCACCGCGGCGCCAGGCACCGGCAATTCGCTCCGAGAGACACACCGATCGGCGCGAGCGGGGACCCGTCTGGGTCGCCACGAGACCGGTGACATCACCGGGCCCCGAGGCGCTCGGCACCCCGGTCGGTGAGCTGCAGTCGCACCACCTGTGCACTGGCGGTCCAGGCCACCGGTAAGGACCCTGGAGCCCGGTGGCACCGGCCAGCTAGCGTGGCCTCATGTGCACTGGCAGCCGCGGCGACCATGCCCGCCACGACGCCTATGCCCGCCACGACGCCCATGCCCGCCACGACGACCCCGCAGCTGCGACCCTGCCCCGCCCTGCAGATGGTGCCGCCGTCGACCCGGTACGCCTCGAACCGGTCGACGAGGTGGTGATCACCACCCTCGTGGACAACAGCTTCGACATGCTCCTCGCCGATCTCGGCCCCGCCCGGCGGGCCCGGCGGGCCTCTATCCCCCCGGTCGACGCGCCCCAGTACGAGGAGGGCACCACGACGCCAGGGCTCCTCGCCGAGCACGGCTTCGCCGCGCTGGTGACCTTGCATCGGGGCGAGACGAGCCACACCGTCCTCTTCGACACCGGCATCTCCCCCGACGGGCTCTCCACCAACCTGCGGCGCCTCGACATCGACGTGGCGAGCATCGAAGCGGTCATCCTCAGCCACGGCCACTTCGACCACACCGGCGGCCTCTGTGGTCTCGCCCGCCTCTACGGCCGCTCGGGCCTGCCACTCACCTTGCACCCCGCAGCGTGGACCCGGCGCCGGCTGCGGATCCCCGGCGCCGAGCCGATGGAGCTCCCCACACTGTCGCGCCGCTCACTGGAAGGGGAAGGCTTCTCGCTCGTCGAGCGACGCTACCCCTCGGTGCTGCTCGACGGCGCGCTGCTGATCACCGGGGAGATCGACCGCACCACGGAGTTCGAGCAGGGGCTGCCGGGCCACGAGGCGGCCGGCGCAGACGGCTGGCGGCCCGACCCGCTGGTCCTCGACGACCAGGCGCTGGTGGTCGAGGTCCGCGGACGGGGGATCGTCGTGCTCACCGGGTGCGGTCATGCCGGCGCCGTGAACATCTGCCGCCACGCCTTGCGCCTTTGCGGTACGTCACAGTTGTGCGCGTTGCTGGGTGGGCTGCACCTCACCGGCGCGGCGTTCGAGCCGATCATCGAGCCCACGGTGAGCGCGCTCGGCGAGCTGGCCCCCGAGCTGGTGGTGCCCGCTCACTGCACCGGCTGGAAGGCCCAGCACCGCCTGGCTGGCGCGCTCCCCGAGGCCTTCGTGCCGAACGCCGTCGGCACCTCTTACACCCTGCGCGCCGCCTGAGCGGCAGCTGGGATCTCCTCCTGGGATCTCGAGAGCAGGTGCTCGCGAGAGACCGTTGCTCGTAGCCAAGGGGAAAACGGGATCTCCTCGCCGGGGAGCGCATCGAGCACCAGGTGCTCGCAGGCCTCACGCGACGCTCCGGCAGAGGCGACCACAGTGGGCCGCGCGCGCCGCGCCGCAGTGCCAGCCACTAGCCTTACGCGTGGAGGTACATCATGTCGACGAATTCTTCAGGCAGCAACCGGCTGGTGCAGGCGGTGGCCCGGCCGGTGGCGCACCCCGAGCGCTACCGGAAGCACTTCTGGGCGGCCGGAGGGGTGGTCGTGCTCGCCGCGCTCGTCTACTGGCTGCTCGGCCTGGTCGCGCTGGTGCTGTTGGCAGTGGTCGGCGCCGTGGCCACCAACTACGCCTTGAAGAGCGGGCGCAACCGCCGGCAGAAGGAGCTGCGGTAGCCGGAGCGCCCTGCGGTAGCCGGAGCGCCCTGCGGGATTTGCCGAGTGGCACTGCTCGTCTGTCGTGTGGCCGCCTGCTGCGTCCACCGACCTCTGATGTGATGATCCTCGCTCTGTGGTGTGAGCATCTTCCTCGTGGCAGCGCATTCCAGGGGCCATGCGAGCCTGGTCGCAATTCTGGCACGTCTCCCCCACACGACCGGCAGCCACCGCCCCCCTGCGGCTGGGGCGGGTGTCATGAGACCGTTCTTTGGCCTTCTAGCTAGGAGAGCGGGCTCCGTAGAACCCGCTCTCCCCGACGGGAGGCCCGGCTCCTAGGTCGCAGCAGGTGAGCGGCTCGGAGGAGAAGCAGGTGCTTCGAGCCCGACACGTCTGGGGTCAACGGGGTCAACGGGGGCATCGGGGTCAACGGGGGCATGGGTTTTGGCGGGGACGCGGGGCTTGGCCCAGCCGAACAGCACCCCGTAGAGCACGGCGTTGGCGACCTGGAACACCGCGGCAAGCTCGAATGGCGCAGCCAAGCCGACCTCGTCGAACAGGTAGCCGGCGAGGACCTGGCCGCCGGCCATGGTGCCCTGAGCGGGCAAGTTCGACAGTGCCGCCACGCTGGCACGTTCGTCGGGGTGGGCGACATCTTGGGTGAACGACTGGCGCAGTGGTAGCCCGACTCTCTGAGCCAGCATCCGCACGAAGAACACCGCCCCGGCGAGCCAGAAGGTGGGGGCGAGAACCATCGGGATCATCAACAGGCCGCCGATGGCTCGCACGCCGACGATGGCCCGAACGGTGCCCAGCCGTCTGGCGATACCCGCAGCCGCCAGGGTCGACGCCAGCGTGCCGGCGTTGACCATGGCGAAGAGCAGCCCGATGGTCCCCGGGCTCGCCCCGTAGCGTCGAGCCAACCAGTAGCTCAAGAACGGAGCGACCATCCCCATCCCCATGCCGTTCACCGCGTTGGTGGTGGACAGCCGCCACAGCGCGGGCCACGACCGCCGAGGCCACACCAGCCCTTCTCGCCGAGGGTGTGGCGCCGCTGTGACTGCCGGGTCGTGTGCCGGCTCATGTGCTGCGTCGCGTACCGGGTCGGGTACCGGGTCGGGTACCGGATCGCGAGCCGGCTCGTGGAGCCAGAGCGCGACGATGCCGGCTGCGCCAGCCAGCACGGCAGCAGCGAGGAACGCCGGTCGGTAGGCAGCGGTGGCGCCAGCCAGGCTCATGTGCGGATGGGTGCGGGCGAGCCCCGCCAGCAGCCCGCCGACGAGCGCTCCGAGCGTGGAAGTGAAGGCCAGGCGGCCGAAAGCGGCGGGCCGCGCGGAGCGGGGGACTCCCTCGGCCACCATGGCGGCCTCTGCTGGCTGATAGGGGCCGACCGTGCCGCCACCGGCACCCGCGCCGCGGCCGAAGCTACCCAAGGCGCCGAACACGAACAGCAGCGCCGGGGCACGTTCGAAGGAGAACACGACCGCGGCCGCCGCGGCCAGTAACGGCACCGCCACCAGGAACGGCTTGCGACCCACGCGGTCCGAGAGCAAGCCGACCGTGGTCGACATCAGCGCGGAGACCAGGGTCACCACCAAGAACAGCACGCCGATCTCGAGGGCGGAGAACCCTTCGGCCGCAAGGTACAGCACGGCCACCACGCCGGCGATGGCTCGCGCCACGCTCATGGAGGTTCGGCCCACCAAGATGATGCGCAGGTTCCGGTCGACCCACGACGGCCACAGCGCTCTCCACCCGCGGCGGATCACCGCCGGTGCCCGCCCAGCAGCTCGGAGAGCGCCTCGAGGGCGGGCACGGCCGCCGAGATGGCCTCCTGCTGTGCAGGGGGAAGCCGCTGCAGCTGCACGAACAGGGCGTGGGCTCGCGCTGCTCGCAGCTGCTGGTGCAGCTGGTGACCCCGGGCGGTCACTGCCACCAACGCGCCACGCCGGTCAGCGGGGTCGTCGTCGCGACACAGCACTTTCTCGTCGACCAGATGAGCCAGCAGCCGCGACACCATGGTCGGGTTCAACCCTTCGAGCTGAGCCAGCTCCGACGGCCGGACCGGCCCGCAGCGCACCACTGCCCCCAGCACCGCCAGCTCAGCCGGGGTGAGCCCGGTGCCGGCGTCGATGGCCCGCAGCCGACGCCCGAGGCGCAGCAGCGCGGCGCGCAGCCGGGCAGGCTCGTCGAGGTCACCAGGTGCCGGTGCGCCTGGCACGCCGTCCGCGGCAAGCTCCGCCGCCGACACGATCGGCGCGCCGCCCGCGCCTACATCCGCCGGTACCGCGGCGGCCTTCGCGGGCTCGTCGAGACGACCGGCCCCCAAGACGCCTGGCGCGCCACTCGCGGCAGCCTCCGCCGGCACCGCGGCGGCCTCTGAACCCGCCGCAGCCTCCACAGGCGCCGCAGCCTCCACAGGCGCCGCAGCCTCCACAGGCGCCGCAGCCTCCACAGGCGCCGCAGCCTCCACAGGCGCCGCAGCCTCCACAGGCGCCGAGAACCGTTCCTGGTACCCTCGCACGTGGGCAGTATACCTGCTTATCGTCAAGCAATAATCCGTGCGCCTGGGAGCTCGACAGCGCGGATTTGGCCTGCTAGCTGGGTGAATGCGTTCCGTAGCACCCACGCTGCTCGAAGGGGGGCTTCCCCGATCGATCGGAGGCTCCTCGACCTCCAGGGCAGCGGCGGCGCTGCGCTACGAGGTGCCTGGATCCGAGGAGCCCCCATCGGCGAGCGGCCGAGCGAAGCTCATCTCGTGGCCGTCGGGATCGCGTAGGTGGAAGTAGCGCTCCCCCCAGGCTGCGTCCGCAGGAGCGCGCTCCGGGACATACCCCGCGCGCAGCGCCCGTTCGTACGCCGCGTCGACGTCGTCGACCCAGAGCACCACGCGTCCCCAGATCGGCTGTGCGGCTGACCTGGCAGGATCGAGTTGCAGGTTGAGGAAGCCGTCGCCGACCCGAAAGCTCGTGAAGTCCGCTGTCTCCCCTCCGTACGCCAGGCGAAGTCCGAGCGCTTCGTAGAAGGCGACGGACTTGCTCATATCGCTGGTCAAAAGGGTGACGGCGCTGATGCGCTGCACGGGTCCGGTCGAAGCATCCACTGCAGCGAGCTTCGCAGGCGCGCCGAGCTGCAGTCCACCTCGTACGCTTGGAGGACAGGATCTCCCGTCGATGCTCACGCAGCGCCAGCCACGCGACCTGCACGCCGCAGCAGCCTTCGGCCGTTACGGTGGGCGACGGTGAGCAACGGATCCGACCAGCGGTCCTCGGTACCACCTGCAGCTGCCGGGCCGCCTGGCGCCGGCTGCCCCTCGACGCAGGTCGGCGAGGAGATCCTGCAGCCGGGACGCGGCCCTCGCTATGGCCTTTACGTGCCCGCAGGTCCTGACACCGTGTCGTGGGGCTGGGTCCGTGCCGCGGGCGCCCTGCCGATCGCCACTGTGGCACCAGGTGGCCTCGTGACCGTCGACACCATCAGTCACGAGGGCATCCTTCTCGACCAAGGGCGTGACCCGGTGGCCTACTTCGGCTCCTTCGGCATCGATGCCGACGCGGTGCTCCTCGACGCCATCGCCCTCGCTGCCAGCGCGGTGGTGCACGACCCCGCCGTCGACGGACCGCATGTCGTCACCGGCCCGATCTGGGTCGAGGGGGCCGAGCCCGGCGACGTCGTCACGGTCGAGGTCGTGGACCTGCTCCGACGTGTCCCCTACGGCGTCATCTCCAACCGCCACGGCCGCGGGGCGCTGCCCGGCGAGCTTCCCGAAGCCGGTACCGGGAACGGCGACCCACCTCTGGTGGTGAGCCGCTTCGCCACCGTCGACCCCGTCGCCACCGTCGGCGCTGCCACCCGCAGCACCCGCGCCGCCGTCCCCGCGACACCTGCTCCGATCGGCGCCGCGCACGCCACCGCCGCTCCTGCGAGCGTGGCTGGTGGCGCTCGCGCCGCTACGGTCCCCGCTCGTCGCGGCGGAGCCGCCTCGGCGTCCGCACCGCCGTCCACCGCAACGGTCCACGCCCCCGCTGGCGGCGGACTGCGGCTGCCGCTGCGCCCGTTCCTCGGCCTGGTGGCCGTCGCGCCCGCCGGTGGTGACGCCCATTCGGTGCCGCCAGGTCCCCATGGCGGCAATCTCGACGTCCGTCTGCTCGGCAAGGGGAGCCGTCTGCACCTGCCGGTCCGATGCGAAGGGGCGCTGGTCCAAGTCGGCGACCCGCACTTTGCCCAAGGTGACGGTGAGATCGCGCTCACGGCGCTCGAAGGGTCACTGCGAGCCGTCCTGCGGATCCATCTCACCAAAGCGGCGTGCCCGTCGTGGGACCTGCCGTACGGGGAGACCGACGAGGCCTGGATCCTCCTCGGCTTGCACCAGGATCTCGACGAGGCCGTGCGGATCGCCACCCGGGCGGCGCTGGCACTGGTGACCGAGCGCACCGGGGTGGATCGGGCCACCGCCTACGCGTGGCTGAGCGCGGCAGCCGACCTATCGGTCTCCCAGGTCGTCGACGGCGTCAAAGGGGTGCACTTCGCCGTGCCCAAAGCGTGGCTGTCCGCCATCTGACGTGATCCTTAGGGGATGGCCGCTCGGGCGGTGGCGGCAAGCGAGCCCCGGCGCGCGTGCCGGGGGGGCGGCTCGGCGCCAACGCATCGGCGAAGGAGGGCGCGAGCCCCGGCGCGGGTGCCGGGATGGGCGGCTCGGCCTCGGTGCGCCGGTCAGGAGTAGGGCACGGGTGTCGCGCCATCGGCCACCACCGGCGTCGGGGTCGAGCCGTGAGCTGATGCGACCTGGGCGCAGGAAAGGTCAGCCGTCCAGGTCCCGCCAGGAAAGGTCAGCCGTCCAGGTCCCGCCAGGAAAGGTCAGCCGTCCAGGTCCCGCCAGGAAAGGTCAGCCGTCCAGGTCCCGCCAGACCATGCCTGTTCGGGGCTTGGGCCAGAAGTACGTCGACTTGGCCGGCATCCGGTGGCCGGCCGCCGCCCACCGCCGGATGACCTCGACGGGCACGGGACGCAGCAACAGCGCCGCGTCCGCCTCGCCGCCGCGCACGGCATCGAGCACCCGGCGCTCGTCGTGGTCGAAGCGAACGGCCACCTCGGGCAGGTCGCCCAGCGCCACCGAGACGAGCGAGCTGTCGACGACATCCGACGAGCTCAGCGGCGCCGGCGGGCTGGCGGCGGCTACGGTGGCGCTCGTGGGGTGAAGGCACCACGCCCCGGAGCCGGTGACCAGCTGCAGGCCGCGGTCGGCCGCGCCGGCAGGTGGCCGGGTCGGCGTCGAGGCGACCGGGGTGACCGCTGTGACCGTTTCGTCGTCGCGGGCGCACGGCTCCAAGTCGAACCACCGAGACACGGCCGCTACCAGCTCTCCGGCCCCGCCGGGGACCGACAGCACCCGGTGGATAGGCCCGACCTGCAGCTCTCGAGGATCGAGCTCGACCACGAAGGCCATGATCCACGAAGCGCCCGAGCTTCCAGGCGCCGCGCCCCTCTGCTGCTTCGCGGCGTACGCCTGTGCCGTGGCGAAGCGGTGGTGGCCGTCGGCGAGGACGATCCCGGCGCCGTCCACCGCCTCGCAGACAGCGGCCACCTGGTCAGGGTCGTCGAGCACCCACAGCTCGTGGCACACGCCGTCCACCGTCGCCTGGGCTGCAGGAGGGGACTCGAGCCGGAAGCGGTCCCCGAGATCGCTACCCAGGGAGAGCCCCCAGATCGGCGAGACGTTGGCCCGGCACGCTTCGAGCAACGCCAGGCGGTCGGTCATGTCCCGCGGCGTCGTCTCCTCGTGGGGCAGCACGTCGCCCGTGTCCGGCGCGCACTGCAAGGCGCCGATCACCCCGGTGGTCTGGTGGCCGGCGACAGTCATGCGGTACGGGTAGAGCGCCCGATGCCGGTCGCGCACCAGCACCTTCCGGCTCCGCCAGTCCGCCAGGGTCCGAGCCGCTCGCACATAGGCGTCGGCAGCCGGTTCGGCCCCTGGTGCCACCGGCAGCTCGATCACGACGGCGTTGGCCGGGTGCCGAGCGAGCAACACCGTCCGCTCGATCGGGCTGATGACGTCGTACGGCGGTGCCACCAGGAGATCGAGGGGTAGCTCGGCGGCGTAGCGTTCACCGTGAAAAGGTTCGAAGCGCGGCATGTCACTCCGTAGCACACCCGGCACCGCCGTGCGATCGGAGCCGCGATCCGAGCCCGCCGCAGCTGCCGGCGCGGGCCGTGGATCGACGCCGGGGCTGCCGGTCTCGGCAGGCCGAGGGTGCGCGCGGTCGCGGGTCCCACCAGGTGGAGCCGGCGGCCGTCGTGCGAACCCGCTGGACCTTGCCGGCGCAGGTGGTCCTCGAGGCGCTGCAGCCCGTCGGCGTGGACACGGTACGGAGATGACCGCGCGCCCGGCTGCATCGGGCGGCCGTCAGGCGCGCAGGAGCCGCCGTGCTTCGGCGGCGGCCGTGTCGGCGGCGTCGCGTAAGCGGGCCGGGTCGGGCCCGGCCGCGAGGAGCACGCGCGACACGCTGGGCAGGACGCGATCCGGGCAGGAGGCGAACACGTTGGCGACGTCCTCCAAGGTGGCGCCCTGGGCTCCTACGCCGGGGGCCAGGAAGAGCGCGCGGGCGGCGGTCAGTTCCAGCCTGGGCTGGGTCTCGAGGGGGGCGACGACGGCGCCCACCGGGCCGATCCCAGCCGGACGGAGCTGCCGGTTCAGGTCACCGATCTGGCCCAGCAGGACCTCCTCTACGCTGTGGCCCGACGGGTCGAGCGCGCTTTGCACAGCGCGGCCCTCTGGGTTCGACGACCGGACGACCACGAACAGGCAGCTGCCAGCCTGGTCCGCGCGGCGCACGAGGCTCCCCATGGCCCCGAGCCCCAGGTAGGGCGTGACGGTCAGTGCGTCGGCTGCCAGGGGAGCGCCAGGGCCGAGGTAGGCATCGCCGTAGGCGTCGTTGGTCGACCCGATGTCCCCACGCTTGGCGTCCATGATGACCAGCAGCCCGGCGTTTCGGGCCTCGGCGACCAGCCGGGTGAGGGTACGTACACCCCGCCAGCCGTGGCGCTCGTAGAACGCCGACTGAGGCTTCACAAGGCCGACGGCGTCCGCCGCCGCGGGCAGGACCGTGTCGACGAAGCGGTCCAGCCCGTCTGCCGTGTCGCCGAGCCCCCACTGCTCGAGCAGGCCACCCGATGGGTCTAGCCCCCACACGAGCGGCCCACGCTTCGCCCGGGCAGACTCGAAGCGGGCGGCAAAGGTGTCCGGCATGCCAGCAGTTTCGCACAGGGCCACCTCGAGGGCGCCACCGACATCTCCGACGATGCCGTCGCCTCGCCTCGCGCTCACGGCCTCTCGCTTCGAGCAGAGCGGAAGGTGAGGGAGGTCCGCGTGCGAAGATCTCGTGGTCGGGCTGCCGGGATTTGAACCCGGGACCTCCACGTCCCGAACGTGGCGCGCTAACCAAGCTGCGCTACAGCCCGTGGCGATGCCGTCTGGTAGGGCTACCGCGACATCCCAGGACGACGATGGTAGCCGACCTGTCCGGCCCCCGATCTCGCTCCCGATCGCGCTCCAGCTCGGGCGTGGGGTTCCGCCGCGCTCAGCCGCCCTCCAGGTCACCGGGCTCCAAGGCCCGCACCACGACTTTCGCGACCCGGCGGCGGTCCATCTCCACGACCCGGTACTCCCAGCGCCCGACTCGTATCCGTTCTCCTTCTTCGGGAATGTGCCCGGAGACGTCGAAGAGGTAGCCGCCCAGGGTCACGTACTCGCCGTCGGGCACCGGCACGGCCAGCCGGTCGCGCAGCTCGTCGACGCTGACGCCACCGTCGACGAGCCAGCGTTCACGGTCGACGCGGATGAAGTCCGGTTCGCCGCCCCGGTCGAACTCGTCTCGAAGGTCGCCCACCAGGGCACCGAGCAGATCCTTGATGGTGACGATCCCGGCCATCCCGCCGTACTCGTCGGCCACCACGGCGAAGGCTCGCCGGTCGTGACGCATGTCTGCGAGCACGTCGAGCACCATCCGGGACTCGGGGACCACGTAGGGCTGGCGGATCCGCCGGGAGATGTCCAGTGGCGACGGGGCCTGGCGCTTGGCGCGCGGCTCCCCGTTCGCGGTGCCCGGGATCGTGACGCCGAGCGGATCGTCTGCGGTGTCCGCAGCCGGGGCAGCGGGCGCGCTGTTCGGGGTGCTCGCATCCCACTGCGGTCCGACCGTCCGATCGATCTCCCAGCCCGCCCGGAACAGATCCCGGACGTAGAGCACGCCGACCAGGTTGTCCAGGTCGTCGTCGTAGACCGGGAAGGTGCTGTGGCCGCTCTGGCGAACCGCCCGGGCCAGCTCGCCGGCCGAGACCGGGATGGGCAGCCCCACCACGTCGACCCGTGGCGTCATGATCTCACGAACCGGGGTGTCACGGAGATCCTCGAGCCCGACGAGAATTCGCTGCGCCTGGTCCAACCCCTCACTGTCGCCGCCGGCGTTCTGGCGCGCGACAGCCGGGGTCGATCGGCCGATCCGGAGCCGGGCCATCACCAGCGGGCGCGGCTCAGCTGCCGGTCGTGCCGGCCGCGGCTGCCGCGCTCACATCGGGGGGTGCGGCGGTGCCCGACGGGAGCAGGTCGGTGCCCGATGTCGCCGGAGTCTGCAGCGGCAGTGGCTGGAACGACTCGTCGAAGTACGTTCCGCCGGCCAGCACGGCCGCTACGGCCTGCCGGATCCGGATCGGGTCGAGCGGCTTCACCACGAACCCGTCGGCTGCAGACCGGCGAGCCAGGAACACGTCGGCCCGGCGGTCCAGCAGCATGAGGACCGGCACGTCGGGCAGAGCGCCGTAGGAGGCCTCGAGCTGTAAGTCCAGGCAGACGGCCATCCCCCCCATGTTGCCCATCTGCAAGTCGACGATCACCAGATCAGGGTGGTGCTCGGCGACGGCAGCGGCCACCTCGGCGCCCGATGCCAGGGCCACCACCGTGGTGTCGCCGTCGTCGATCACCGCGGTCACCTCGGCTCGGACCGAAGGCGCGTCACTGGCCACCACGATCGTGCGCACCCTTGCAGGGTACCGTGTGTGAGCGCCGGGGTGCGAGGCGACTCGCTCGGGCCCTGGGGTGCTCAGGCGAACGCGCTGGCGAGACCGTCGGGGCTCTCCGGCGCACAGGGCGTCGCCGGCCGCCGGGCTGTGCTACCGGGACCGCCCATCCGAGCCGGCCACCAGCGACCGGGCTACGGCGCTGAGCCCCTCGACGTCGTGGACGTCCTCGTCGAGCACCGGCACCAGCACGACCGACGCCGGCGCGACGTCACTGACGATGCCGGCGATGGCGCGCTCCTCGTGCCGGCGTCGACGGTGCAGCTCCTCCAGGTTCTGTTCGAGCGCCATCAGGACGCTGGCAGGAGGAGCCTCGGGCAGCGGGCCCTGGGCACGGTAGTCGGGCTGGACCCGGTTCACGACCAGGGCGGACACCGCGAACCCGAGGTCGGCGAGCTGGCCGGCGAACCAGGTCGCCTCGGTCACCGTGTCGCTGCGGGGGGACGTCACCAGCACGAAGCTGGTCGCCGGGGCGCCGAGGACGGACTGCATGTGCTCGGCCCTGCTCCGGAACCCTTCTTCCATTCCTTCGAAGGCGTTGAAGAAGGCGACGGCGTCCTCCACCACATCGCTGCCGGCAACTTTGGCGATGGAGCGCAGCAGCGCCTGAGATGCCACCGAGACGGCTCGCATGTAGGCCTTGGTCGGCATCAGCAGCAGCTGGAACAGCCGGTGGCCGAGGAACCGGGTGAGCCGCCTCGGCGCGTCGATGAAGTCGATCGCGTTGCGTGTCGGTGGGGTGTCCACCACCACCAGGTCGAACTGGCCACTCTCGGTGAGTTGATGGACTTTCTCCATGGCCATGTACTCCTGGGTGCCCGACAGCGCACCGGTCAGGTTCCGGTAGATCCGGTTGGCGAGGATGGCCTCTGCCTGTCGGCTGTCTCCCGCGTGCTGGCGGACGAGATCGTCGAAGGTTCTTTTCGGGTCGAGCATCACGGCCCACAGTTGACCGGGCCAGTCGCCGGCCAGCTGCACCGGATCGTTGGCGAGCTGGTCGATCCCCAGCGCGCTGGCCAATCGCCGGGCCGGGTCGATGGTGACGACGCACGCGCGCCGCCCCTGGCGCGCCGCCTGGAGGGCCAGTGCAGCTGACACCGTGGTCTTGCCGACACCGCCAGCACCGCAGCAGATCACGATGGACCGCGTCTCGACCAGGTCGCCGATGGGGGAAGGAGGCGAACCAGCTCCCCGCTGCGAGCCGGGACCGCCTGCTCGGCCGGTGGCGCCAGGTGCCGGCCCCTTCGAGGAGGTGGCAGCCGAGGGCCGCTCCGCGAGAGCTTCGGCGACCGAAGGTCGGTCGAAGGCAGCGGTCACGGGCCGCCCCCCGGCGAGCGGGGCCGGGTGCTCGAGCGTGGTGAGCCCAGTTGCTCGATACCGGCTGCGAGCGCGTGGGCCAGCACCGTGAGCTCCGCCGGGCCGACGCCGTCACCGACGAGGTGGGGCATCGTGATCTGGGGCAGGGGAAGCTGCTCGGCCATCCGCTCGAGCTGCTGGCGCTGAAGCGACCAGCGGTGGCGGGTGAACGCGGCTGCAGCCGCCAGGGCGCGGCGCTGGTCCTCGGTCAGCGTCACGCCTACGCACGAAGCCGCGTGCGCGGGGTCCTCGTCGAGCTCGGGGACATCTGGCAAGCACGCGTTGACCACCACCGGGCCAAGGGCGACACCGATGCGGTCCTCCAAGGCAAATGCCGCCTCCACCACCTCGTTGACCGGCATCTCTTCGGGCAGCGTGACCAGCAGCACCTGGCACCGGGCAGGATCTCCGAGCAATTCCACCACCTCTGCCGCCTGGGAGCGCACTGGACCGGAGCGGGCTGCATCGAGCAGGCCACGGGCCGAGGAGAGGAACGTCATGGCGTGCCCGGTGGCCGGTGCGTCCACCAAGACCAGGTCGGCGACCTGGCTGCGCTCGATCTGCTTGACCTTTCCCAGCACCAGGATGTCACGAATGCCAGGGATGGCGGTGGAGACTACGTCGATCGCGCCGGAGTGGACCAAGCGCTTCGACACCCTGCGTAGGCCGTGATCGGCGAGGTACTCGAGCAGGGCGTCGTCGGGCGTGATCCGTCGAGCCCGGACGGTGCCGGCGGGGACCGGGTCACCGGGTGCGGGCCGGGTGCGGTCGTCACCGAAGAGGACGACCTCCTCGTAGTCGAGGCTGCCGCTGCTCCCGAAGGCGGACGGCAGGCCGGACTTGCCTTCCAAGTCGACTACGAGGACCGACAGTCCGGCACCGGCGGCAAGGCGCGCCAGTGCCGCGGTGGTCGTGGTCTTGCCGACGCCACCCTTGCCGGCCACGACCAGCACCGTGCTCTGCCGGAGGAACGAGCGCACGTCCATGCGCCAGGGAGCGTAACCGCCGCCACCGGTCTCGGCCGCCGACCGGGGGCGGCCTCGGAGATCCTTCGACGAGAAATCGCTGCTCAGACCCCTTGTCGGGTGCGCCGCCGCCGAGTAGCGTCACAACGGGGAGGGAGAAATTGGCACTTCGAGCGATGGGTGAGGGGTGGCAGGCCCGGGCAGCGTGCAAGGGTCCGCACACCACGGCGTTCTTTCCGCCGGCACATGCCGAGCGGAAGGAGGAGAAGCTGGCCCGTGAGCAGCGGGCCAAGGCGATCTGCGGTACATGCCCAGTGCGCCGTGACTGTTTGGAGTACGCGCTGCGGATCCGTGAGCCGCACGGCATCTGGGGCGGGCTCAACGAGACCGAGCGCAAGCAGCTAGTGGAGCGGCGAGCCGGCTGACGCGCGCAGTCGGTCCTGGGCTTTGCGCGTTGCCGATGAGCCGCAGACCGTCGCCGGTAGGTTCCCGGTGGCTTCGCAGATAGCGGCGGCGATCTCGTTCGCCGCGCCGTCCACGGCGATCGCCACCGGGCTGGTCGGATCCGACAGGTCGCCGGCCACGGTGGCGGACGACAGCCCACTGAGCACTCCGGGCGAGAACTGGGCGCCGACCACCGCCTCGATCCCGCCGATGTCCACGAACGGCAACGCTCCGGCAGCAGGTGCCAGCGGCGGTGCGTCGAAGCGGTGGAGCAGTGCCCGGTCGATGGCCGACAGGGGCTCGAGCGGTACGAAGGCACCGCCGCTCGAGGTGGTGGTCGAGTACGTCTCTGTGGCGGCGAACGCGACGGTCCGGCTCTGGTAGGAGGCGCCTCGGAAGCTGAACGAGGCTACCGAGGGGAAGACGAGGTCGGCCGCGGAGGAGGTGGCGCCGAGGTCGGAGAAGGACCCGAACCGGCTGAGGGCTTCCACCAGGGCCCACCGTTCCGCGGCGCAGAAGGGGCAGTACTCCGCGCCCACGTAGACCACCAGGGGCATGCCGCCGGAGCGCAACGGCTTCGAGCCGGCTAGCGCCGACGGGGCAGTCACCGTGGGCGGGCCCGGCGCGGCGATGGCAGCGAGCACCGCACTCGGGACGTCGATCGTGTCGTGCACGACCGACGGGCTGGCCAGTGGGGTCGGTGGCGGGCCGCTGCCCGCCGACCCGCGGGTCAGCTTCACGGCGAAGAGTGTGGCCGCCACCAGGAGGACCACGATGACCAGGACCATCGTGGCCAAGGCCAGTGGCATGCGCCGGGGTTGGGTTCCCGGCGAGCCGGGCCTGGCGCCCGCCGACGCCCCGGCGGTGGCGTGCGCAGACGGGTCAGGTGCCTGGCCGGGGCCAGGCGTCAGGCCGGGGTCAGGAGCCGGTCCAGGCGTCACGCCGGGGCCAGTCGCCGGGTCAGGAGCCGGTCCAGGCGTCAGGCCGGGGTCAGGAGCCGGGTCGGTCGCCGCCGGAGGCGACTTCGGTGGCGGACCGGGCTCGCCGGTGCCGATCACGGGCCGATCGGATGGGTCGTCGGCTCGGCCCACCGGCTCATCGCGGCCCGCTTCGCTCGACGGCCAGCTCGACGGCGTGCAACATGCGCCCCGTGCAGCTCGCGGCGTCGGCCGGGGTCGGGGTGTCTCGTTCGATGCGTCGGGCCAGATCTCGCAGGGCTCGCCCGGCCGGACTGGATCCGAGCACAGCCGGAGCACCGGTGTCCCCGCCGGCGGCCACGCTCGGGTCGAAGGGGATGGACCCGAGCAGGGGCGCGCCGATGGCTCGGGCGAGACGCTCCCCGCCACCGTTGCCGAACAGGGAGTACGTAGTGCCGTGCTCGCAGACGAACCCGGACATGTTCTCGATGACACCGGCCACCCGCAGGTGTCCCTTGCGGGCCATGTCGGCGGCTCGGGCTGCCACTTGCTGGGCCGCCACCGGTGGTGTGGTCACTACCAGGACCTCGGTCCTAGCCAGCATGCGGGCCAAGCCCATATGGACATCGCCGGTCCCCGGCGGCATGTCGAGCACGAGGTGGTCGAGATCCCCCCACTGGACATCCTGCAGGAATTGCTGCACCGCGCGGTTCAGCTTCAACCCCCGCCACATGATGGCACTGTCTTCTTCGGCCAAGAAGCCCATCGACACCACTTGGAGCTGGCCGGCACCCACTGGCACGTCCATCGGAAGGATCTTCCCGTGCTCGGCTCGGAGCTGGCCGTGGAGACCGAGCAGACGGGGGATCGAGAAACCCCAGATGTCGGCGTCGAGCAACCCGACCAGGTGCCCGGCCTCGGCCAGCGCGACGGCGAGGTTGGCGGCGATCGAGGACTTGCCGACGCCGCCTTTGCCCGACGTCACGGCCAGCACCCGGGTGCTGGCCGGCACCCCGACGTCGGGAGCCTGCTCTTGTGCCCGACGTCGCGCCCGGTCCATGAGCCCCCGGCGGTCTTGCGGGTCGAGCACACCGAAGCGAACCTCGACGCTGCTGACGCCGGGCACTGCGCCCACGGCAGCCTCCACGTCACCTCGCAGCTGGGAGCGCAGCGGGCAGCCGGCAATGGTCAACGCCACCTCGACCTCCACCTGCCCACCGGCACCGATCGAGATGTCTCGGAGCATGCCCAGATCGACGATGTCGGCGCCGAGCTCAGGGTCGACCACGGTAGCCAGCGCTCGGCGTACAGCCCCGGCGTCGATCGCGGTGAGAGCAGCCTGGTCGGCGGCGTGCTCGCCTGCTGGCTCGGGTGGCTCGGCGCCGTCGGTCCAAGCGGCGCGCTGTGGTTGGGGCACGCGATGATCGTACCGGCCCCTGGAGCCGGTGGACCGGTAGCCGGTGGCGGCGCGGCGGCGCCCTGCCCTGCCAGGCCGTTGGCGAGACGGCGCGGCGTGCCAGGCCGTTGGCGAGACGGGTGCGGGCGGGTGCGCGACGGTAGCCCCGGCCCGGTACACTGGGCGCCGTGAGCCAGGAGACCGCCTCGAGCGGGTTTGCATCCTGGCGGTGCAGGGGACGACGGACGACGGTCCTGTGGACCACAGTCGAGACGAGGAGGTTGGCAAGGTGACGACGATGTCAACGGTACGCATCGGACGCAAGCCGGATCCGATCTCACTGACCGACGCCGCTGCTGCCAAGGTGGCCGAGCTGATCGCCCAGGAAGGCGGCGACGACCTCGTCTTGCGGGTGGCAGTGCGACCAGGGGGCTGCTCGGGGTACAGCTACGAGATGTTCTTCGACAGCGAGGTCGTCGACGACGACGTGGTCCGCACGGCCGGGGCAGTGAAGGTGGCTGTCGATTCGGCGAGCGCCGAGCTGCTGGCGGGATCGACCCTCGACTATACCGACGGGTTGCAGGGAGCCGGGTTCCACGTGTCGAACCCGAATGCCACTCGGACCTGCGGCTGCGGGTCTTCGTTCAGCTGAGCGGGCCCAGCAGCCCGCTCCCGGCACGCGCAGGCTCCACTGCGGCCATCGAGAGCTCCCTCCCAGGTGGCTCGTCACCCGCATCGGGTTCCGGTGGCGTCGCATCGCAGGGGATCGTGGTACCACGGAACGTGGTTGGTTCGACAGGGGCGCTCGTCGCTTTCGATGTGAACGGAGCGTCGGTCAGCGTCCCCGACGACGGGAGCACGCTGCTGCAGGTCTTGCGGGAGCAGCTCGGCATCCGATCGGTCAAGGACGGCTGTAGCCCGCAGGGCCAATGCGGCTGCTGCACCGTATGGGTCGATGGTCGTCCGAGGGTGGCGTGCGTGACAGCGGTTCGCCGGGTGGCGGGCCGCCGTGTGACCACCGTGGACGGGCTGCCGGCCGAGGTGCGAGAGCGCTGGGCAGCAGCGTTCCTCGCCGCCGGCGCCAGCCAGTGCGGGTTCTGCACCCCGGGCATCGTCATGCGGCTGGCGGCGTTCGACGGGTGGCCCGGTCCAGACAGCGTGCGCCGTGCACTCGCGGCGCACCTCTGCCGGTGCACCGGCTGGCAGTCCGTGATAGAGGCAGCTGCCGCCGCCTACGGCGTCGTCGGTGAGACAGCCGGTCCCCACGTGCCCGACGAACGGACCGTCGGCGACCGGGCTGTCCCAGACGACCGGGCTGTCCCAGACGGCCCGGCTCTCCCAGACCTCCCGGCTCTCGACGACCGGGCACACGACCGCGGAGCTCGTGACGATCAGGGGAAGGATCGCCCACACCGGCCCCGGCGGCAGGCGGCACCTCGCCGGGATCTGGCTCTGGCGAGCCGGCGGGCGACCCTCGAGGCCGGTACCGCTCAGCGAGTCGGCATGGACGTGGTCCTCGGGGGTGGCGGGTTCGCCGACGACACCGCCCCGGCCGACGCCTTGGTGGCGGTGCCAGACGGTCGGGGGGACTGGGTGGTGGCCGAGACCCTGGCCGAGGCTCGACGCCAGGCGGGGGCGGTACCTGGCCGGCGGACCACCCGTCCGCTGCGCCATCCACTGCCCGTACCAAACGGCCCATGGGTGGTGCGCTGGAAGACCACCTTCGTCGAGCCTGCCTTCCTCGAGCCCGACGCCTCGTGGTGCGTCCCTGGAGGGGAGCCCGCCTCGCCACTGGCCAACGGCGGTGCGTTCGGAGGTAAGGTCCACAGCCCGGCACCAGCGGCTGCCCGGCTGCTCGCTGAGCGGACCGGCCGTCCTGTCCGGGTGGTGCTGAGCCGCGAAGACGTAGTGCGAGCCGGCCCCAAGCGACCGCCACTGGCTGCCGGCGTCGCCACCGATGGCACCGGGGTGGTCCGGGTGGCTCGGACACCGGGCTCCTGTCTCGAAGGCTGGGCCGACGCGCTGCGCTCGGCCGCCCCAGGGTTGGTCGTGGAGGTGGTGGACACCACTGGTCCCCCGGTGTCCTCGGCGATCCGAGGTGCGGGATGGGTGGAAGGCGCCGTGCTGTCTGCCGCCCTGGCCATGCTGAGAGACCCAGCCTGCTCTGCCGTGCCCTCGGTGCCCACCAGCCTCGTGACGGCGCCCGGGGCAAGCGCCGGCATCGCCGCCCCCCCGGACGCACCCACCAGCCTCCTGACGGCGCCGCGGCCCCCCGGGGCAAGCACCGGCATCGCCCCTGCCCCCCCGGCCGCCGCGCCCACGCAGGCCCCACCGGGCGGGCCCACGCAGCTCCCGGCGGCTGGCACCGGCATCGCCGTGGCACCCGGGGCTGCAGCTCGCCGCGCGGCCGAGGTGACTACCCCGGCTGGCGCCCGGGCCGCAGCTCGGATCGACGCTGACGGGGCGGTGACAGTGACGGTGTGGGCCGGCGAGGTGCTCGACGAGGTGGTGCTGCGCTCTTACTGCATCGGGGCGGCTCACCAGGCTCTCGGGTGGGTCTGGCGCGAAGCGCTGTCCGTGGACGACGATGGGGTGGTGCACGATCTCACGATCCGCTCCTTCGGCGTGCTCCCAGCGCGCGACATGCCACCGGTGGCCGTGGTCATAGAGCCCTCTGCAGCACCGCCGGTGCCCGCCGGCGACGCGGTGCTGGCTGCGGTGGCCGCCGCAGCGTGGGCCCGAAGCGGCTTCGCACCGGCGTGGCCGACGGCTCGCGGGGAGCGCTGAGCGTGCCCGCCGTCGGACCCTACCGACCCCTGGTTCGTGCCGGAGACCTGGTGGTGTGCTCCGGGCAGCTCGGTGCTCGCCCCGGCGACAGCGGCCCTGAGCTGGTAGCCGGAGGATTCGTGGCCCAGACGGACCAGGCGCTGGCGAACGTGGCCGACCTGTTGGCCCAGGAGGGTCTGGGCTGGCCCGAGGTGGTGAAGGTGACGGCGTTCCTCGCCGACATCGGCGACTACGCCGTCTTCAACGAGCGTTACACAGCCGCCCTCGGTGCCAGCCGTCCGGCCAGGTCGGTCGTGGCTGTCGCCGGCCTGCCCCTCGGGGCGCTGGTCGAGGTAGAGGTGTGGGCCGTGGCCGGTGACCAAGCGGCTCCCCGTGCGACGTGACCACCCGAGATGCGAGCGCAAGTCCCTCGGCCTCATGGGAGCCTCATGTGAGAGGAAGGGGCCGACGGCGGGCACCGGGTCGCGGTGGGTCTGCTCAGCCCAGTGAGCCGAAGCGGTAGCCCACCGAGCGCACCGTCTCGATCAGATGGGCGTGCTCCTCCCCGAGCTTGGCCCGCAGGCGCCGCACGTGGACGTCGACGGTGCGGGCACCGCCGTAGTACTCGTAGCCCCACACCCGGCTGAGCAGGGTCTCCCGGGTGAACACCTTGCCCGGTCTCGCGGCCAGGAACCGCAGCAGCTCGTACTCCATGAACGTGAGATCGAGCGGCCGGCCGGCCACCGCCGCCTGATAGGTCTCCAAGTTGAGCAGGAGCGGCCCGTGCTCGATGAGCTCGGGCCGAAGTCCCCGGCCGGTGCGGACGAACAGGTGCGCCAGGCGGGTGGCGACCTCGTCGGGATGGGCGGGTGCGATGCAGAAATCGTCGAAGAGGTCGTCGCGCAGCGCCAGGTCGCCGAGCTGATCGGGCCGGACCACCAGCAGCAGCGGCCGCAGTGGCACGTCCCGGGCACGCAACGCCCGGCACAGGGCGAAGGCCTGCTGGGCGTCGTCCACCGCGCTCACCATGGCGCCGGCCCACCCGTCCTCGGGCTCGTCGGTCGCAGCGGCGTGAGGGCGGTCGACTGCCCGCCAGGGGTAGCCGGCCCGGTCGATGGCAGAGGCCAGCTCCGGGGGCAGCGGGTCGGGGTAGCAGAGCACCGGCGCGCTGGGCGCGGAGGTGACTGTGGTCACAGGACCGGAAGGTAGCGGTCCAGCTCGAACTGGCTGACGTGGGTCTTGTAGGCCGCCCACTCGGCTCGCTTGTTGCGCACGAACCACTCGAAGACGTGCTCACCCAGGGTGTCGGCCACCAGCTCCGAGCGCTCCATCTCCGTCACCGCATCGATCAGGCTGCTCGGCAAGGGGCGCACCCCGTCGGCGGCCAGCTCCTCGGGGGTGAGCTGGTAGAGGTTGGTGGTGGTCTCCGCCGGCAGCTCGTAGTCGTGCTCGATCCCGGCCATGCCGGCGGCCAGGATGACGGCGAACGCCAGGTAGGGGTTGCAGGCCGAGTCCGGGGAGCGCAGCTCCACTCGCGTCGACTCGGCCTTGCCCCGCTTCACCACCGGCACCCGCACCAGGGCCGAGCGGTTGTTCCGGGCCCACGACACGTGCACCGGAGCCTCGTAGCCGGCGACGAGGCGCTTGTAGGAGTTCACCCACTGGTTCGTGACCGCCGTGATCTCAGACGCGTGGTGCAGCAGCCCGGCCACGAACTGCCGGGCGACCGGCGAGAGCTGCGAGGGGTCTCCGGCGTCGAAGAAGGCGTTGGTGTCGCCCTCGAACAGCGACATGTGGGTGTGCATCCCCGAGCCCTGGACTCCAGCTAACGGCTTGGGCATGAAGCTGGCGTGCACGCCGTGGCGGCGAGCCATCTCCTTCACCACGAGGCGCACCGACATCACGGTGTCGGCCATGGTCAGCGCGTCGGTGTAGCGGAGGTCGATCTCGTGTTGGGAAGGGGCGTCCTCGTGCTGGGCGTGCTCGACGGGGATGCCCATCTCCTCCAAGGTGAGCACGCTCTGGCGGCGGATCTCGTCGGCCACGTCGCCGGTGGTCAGCTCGAAGTAGGTGCCGCTGTCGAGGCCGGTCGGGGTCTTGGAGGGATCCGCGTCGGCGAAGTAGAAGTACTCGATCTCCGGCGCCACGAAGAAGGTGAAGCCCCGCTCTCGAGCCCGGTCCAGCGTCCGGCGCAGCACATGGCGCGGACAGCCCTCGAACGGGGTGCCGTCCAGGTTGAACAGGTCGCAGAAGACCCGGGCCACCGGCACCTCCGCGGCGTGCCAGGGAAGGATCTGGAAGGTCTTCGGATCGGGTCGGGCCAAGACGTCGCTCTCTTGGACCCGGCTGAACCCGTCGATGGCCGATCCGTCGAAGGTCATCCCCTCCTCCAGCGCGTTCTCGAGCTCGGCGGGGGTGATGCTGAAGGTCTTCGGGGTCCCGAGCACGTCGGTGAACCACAGCTGGACGAAACGGATGCCGCGCTCCTCGACCGTCCGCAGCACGTACTCCTGCTGGCTGTGCATGGTGGTGCCTTTCCTGGTCCTTCGAGACGTCCTGCTCGTGAGATGTCCTGCTCGCTCGTGATGCCGACCACCAGTGTCGCAGGTCGGCCGCGTGGGCGGAGCCGGGAGCCCAGCTTCCGCATCTCGGTTCACGCGCTGTTCACACAGCAGTAACACCGGCGAAACGCCGACCCGCGACGATGCGCTCGGCCGGCGCCACCCAGGCGCCAGAGGTCGTCGCCGGGTTCGGCGAATCGTGGACTTGTCCCGGCCCGCTGCACCTTGCAGCATGGTGGCGCCACGACCGTGGCGCCGGTTCGACCGGTCACGAGCAAAGCGGCCCGGCCGATGCCAGCATCGGGCGGGGCCCGGAGCCCGGCGGCCCGCCGACGACCGAACACGACAAGGAGGACCCGTGCAGCAGCGGACCCCGGCGGAAGTGCTCCGCCTGGTGCAGGACGAGGGTGTCGAGATCGTCGACATCCGCTTCATCGACCTGCCTGGCTTGACCCAGCACTTCTCGATTCCCGCCCACGCCCTGACCGAGGACGTCTTCACCGAGGGGCTCGGCTTCGACGGGTCCTCGATCCGGGGTTTCCAGGAGATCCAGGAGTCGGACATGATCCTCGTGCCCGACCCGAGCACCGCTGTGCTCGACCCGTTCCGCCAGCACCGTACCTTGAACGTGAACTGCTTCGTCCGAGACCCCATCACCTTGGAGCCCTACTCCCGTGACCCGCGCTACGTCGCGGAGAAGGCGGAGAAGTACGTGGCGTCCACCGGGCTGGCCGACACCATCTACTTCGGCCCCGAGGCGGAGTTCTTCATCTTCGACGACGTCCGGTACTCCCAGGACCAGCACAGCGCGTTCTACCAGGTGGACTCCATCGAAGGCTGGTGGAACGGCGCCCGCCACGAGGAGGGCGGGAACCTCGGGTACAAGATCCGACCGAAGGAGGGTTACTTCCCGGTCCCACCCACCGACCACTTCCAAGATCTTCGCTCGGAGATGATCCTCACCATGGAGCGTCTCGGGATCGAGATCGAGGTCCAGCACCACGAGGTGGCCACCGCCGGGCAGGCGGAGATCGACATGCGCTTCGACACCCTGCTCACCATGGCGGACAAGCTCATGCTCTACAAGTACGTGGTGAAGAGCGTGGCTCGGGCGGCCGGCTACACCGCGACGTTCATGCCCAAGCCGCTGTTCCAGGACAACGGCTCTGGCATGCACTGCCACCAGTCGCTGTGGAAAGGCGGCGAGCCGCTGTTCTACGGGGACGGCTACGGCGGCCTGTCGGACATCGGCCGCTGGTACATCGGCGGTCTGCTGCGCCACGCCCCGGCGGTGCTGGCGTTCGCCGCGCCGACCACCAACTCCTACAAGCGCCTCGTGCCCGGCTACGAGGCGCCGGTGAACCTGGTCTACTCCCAGCGCAACCGCTCCGCCGCGTGCCGGATCCCGCTGTACTCGCAGAGCCCGAAGGCCAAGCGGGTGGAGTTCCGCTGCCCAGACCCGTCGTGCAACCCGTACCTGGCCTTCTCCGCCATGCTGATGGCCGGGCTCGACGGCGTGCAGAACCGCATCGAGCCCCCCGAGCCCGTGGACCGCGACCTCTACGACCTGCCGCCCGAGGAGCTGGCCCAGGTGCCCCAGGTGCCCGGATCGCTCGACGAGGCGCTCTTCGCCCTCGAAGCCGACAACGACTTCTTGAAGGCGGGGGGCGTGTTCACCGACGACCTGATCGACACCTGGGTCGAGTACAAGCGCCTGAACGAGGTCGACGCCATCCGCCTGCGCCCGCACCCCTGGGAGTTCATGCTCTACTACGACATCTGATCGAGAGTGCCCGGCAGGGGCTCTTACCAGCACGTTCGCGAGGGCCGGCCCCCTGGGGCCGGCCTCTTGCACGTGGTTCGCACAAACCGGCGCCATGCTCAGCGCGTTCTCGGAGTGGGGCCGGGAGCAGCGGTGTTGCGGGCGCGGACGATGGCAGCCGCGGCGTGCGAGTGCACGCGATGGGTCTCGACGATCTCGATGTCCTCGAAGCCCGCGTCGGACAAGGACTCCCGGTAGTCAGCTTCGCTGAGCGCGCCGGCGATGCAGCCGGTCCACTGCGCCATGTCGGCTCGCGTCTCGGCGTCCATGCCTGGATCGGCGATCACGTCGGAGACGGCGAAGCGCCCACCAGGGCGAAGCACCCGGGCTGCTTCTCGCAGCACGGCGCGCTTGTCGGCAGCAAGGTTGATCACGCAGTTGGAGATCACGACGTCGACGCTGTCATCGGGAAGCGGGATCGCTTCGAGGTAACCCTCGAGGAGCTCGACGTTGTCGACCCCGGCTGCGACGACGTGGCGACGGGCGAGCTCGAGCATCTCAGGGGTCATGTCGAGACCGATCGCCTTACCGCCAGGAGCGACCCGTCGAGCAGCGATCAGCACATCGGCGCCTGCGCCCGAACCGAGGTCGAGGACCACCTCGCCGGGGTGCAGGTCTGCGACCGCTGTTGGCACACCACAGCCGAGCGAGGCCGAGACGGCGTCGGGTGCGGTGGCCTCCTCGCCATGGTCGTACAAGGCGGCCCCGAAGACCGCCTGGCCTGCCGGTCCGCGGGCGCCGAACCCGGACGGGCCGCAGCACGACGGAGCTCCGCTCGCCGCGCCGGCGGCTTCGATCGCGGCCGCAGCGTAGCGGCGCCGGACAGCCTCTCTGATATCGGTGGCGTTATCGGTGGCGTTATCGGTGGCGTCGTCCATCGCTGTCACCTACCTGGCTGCGCTGCTGGTCACGGCTGCGCCACAGCAGACGTCCCCCTGCCCGCCTGCGCCTGAGGACGACGTCCCGAAGGTGTCGCTGTCGGCGAGCACGACGTAGTGCTCCCAGCGCTCTC
>JAKAQW010000103.1 GCA_021819525.1 Actinomycetes bacterium | reverse complement strand
CCCGGTTCTTGCAGGCCGCGCAGCATGCCCTGGCGACCCGCACAGCGCTGGCAGAGCTGGCGCGCCGCCCAGCTGGTGCGCCCGGCGACCCCGCGACGCGCCCGGCCCGAGTCCTGGTGCTCGGGGCAGGGAACACCGCCATGGACGTCGCTCGAAGCGCACGGCGTCTCGGTGCGGACGCGATCTGCGTCGACTGGATGGACCGCCGGTTCGCGCCGGTGCGCCCCGACGAGCTCGACGAAGCCACCGCCGAAGGTGTCGACGTGCGCTTCTCCACCACCGTACGGCGCCTCACCGGCGACGCGGGTCATGTGGTGGCAGCCGAGCTGGCCCGCACCCGCCAGGAAGTCGCCACCCGGCCTCCGAAGGTGGTGGAGGGCGAAGCATCCGTCGAGCACGTCGACCTGGTGGTCATGGCCATGGGGTACCGGATCGCGCCCGATGTCTCGGGTATCGGCCAGGGGGTCCCTGTCGCCAAGACCGTGCCCGCCCTGGCCGATCGCCGCTGGCAGGCAAGTGGTCTTCTCGCCAACCCAGCTCCGCCGTTCGCCAGGAACCGCCCGGTCGGCACGCTGGCGCTGGGACGTGAGCACGCCACCACCCTCGCCACCTTGCCGAGACGTCCACGCACCTGGTTCGTCGGTGACGCGTTGGTCGGCCCGTCGACCGTCGTCGAGGCGATGGCCCACGGCAAAGCGGCCGCACGAGCCATCGTGCACCACAGCCCGCGGCGTCCCGGCCGCCTGCAGCTGCGACCCAAGCAGATCCTGGTGGCGACCGAGAGCCGCAGCGGGACCACTGCCAGGATCGGCAGCGCGCTGGCCGCGCTCCTCGAGCACGCCGAGGCCACGGAAGCACCTGTCGCCGAGATCCGCCACGTCCAGCCGCATCATCCCAGGAGGGTGGGACACCCACCGGGGCGGGAAGCGCCCGTCGCCGAGATCCGCCACGTCCAGCTGGGCGCGGTCGGCGCCGACCAGCTGGCCTGGGCCGACGCGCTCGTCGTCGGCACCTGGGTCGAAGGGGCGGTCGTCGCACGCGTCGGGCCGGCTCGAGCGACCCGTGCCTGGCTGGAGAGCCTCCCGCTGCTGGCCGGGATGCCGGTCGCGGTGTTCTGCAGCTACGGGGTCGCGCCCAAGCGTACGCTGGCCACGATGCGCACGAGCCTCGAAGCCCGCGGCGCGACGGTGGTCGCCGAAGCGGCGTTCCGCCGTGGTGCCACCGAGGCCGAGATCGACGCGTTCGCCCGCACGCTCAGGCAGTCCTTTGCACCTCAGGAGATCACCGGATCCGAGGAGAACACTGCGTCCGAGGAGATCACTGCGTCGTAGGAGATCACGCCATCCGAGGGAATTGCCCACTTCACAGGAGGTAGCTGATGAGCACCAACCCCAGTGCACCCCGGGAGCTCCCGAGCTCTCCTGAGGGGCTGTCCGTGTTCGAGGACAAGGTCTACCGCCAGCTCGTCGACCACGCCTCCTCCGAAGTCGACCTCGTGACCGCCTACCGGGATCTGGCCGAGGCGCCGGAGACACCCGAGGCAGCCCGGTTCCTGATCCGCCTGATCGTCGACGACGAAGAACGCCACCACCGGCTGTTCCACCAGATCGCCCTGGCGATCGGGAACGACATCTCGTGGCGTCACGATCCCGATGCGGTGCCGGTGCTGTCGTGGCAAGCCCACCCCGAGCTCGAAGCAGCCACCGAACGGTTCCTCGCCGTCGAGCGCGCGGACCGCAGGCAGCTCCAGGCGCTCCGCAAGGACATGCGCCCCATGCGCGACGTCAGCCTGTGGCCACTGCTCGTCGAGCTCATGGAGCGCGACACCGAGAAGCACATCCTGCTCCTGAGCTTCATCAAAGACCACATGGTGCACCCACCGAGGTAGGCACCTGGCGGCCCGGCCGCTGTCGAGCGGCACGGCACCGACGACGAGATACCCGTCGCTTCGAGGGATCCGGCCGGCTTCGACGAGCGAGGCGGTCGGGTCTCGGGGCCGCGGGGTTCTGCCGCGCTGGGGTGGGGTCCCGAGGCCGCGGGGTTCTGCCGCGCTGGGGTGGGGTCCCGAGGCGGTGGGGTCTCGGGGCCGTGGGGTTCTGGCGCGCCGGGGTGGGGTCCCGAGGCCGCGGGGTTCTGGCGCGCCGGGGTGGCGACGGTGGCCGATGTGCCTGCGGCGGCGGCCCCGGGGCACAGGTGGGGCTCGTCCGAGGTCCGTACCTCGAGCAGGCCGTGGCACGTGCCGATGTCATCGCGGACGAGGAGGTGGTTGGTGTCGATGCGACGAGCGAGGACCGAAGTGCGTGCGGTCACGGTATGGCCGTCGTGGCCGTGCAGGCCGTCGTCTCGCGCCGGGGAGCCCGGGCCGGGTCTGTGAACGAACGCCTCTACCGTGACATCGTCGAAGCCGCCCAGGAGGGAGTGGTCGTCATCGGCGTCGACGAGAAGGTGCGCTTCGCCAACGTGTACGCCGAGGAGCTCCTCGGGTACCGCGCCGGAGAGATGGTAGGTCTGGCGGCTGCTGCCTTGGTGGCCGCCGAGGACCGTGGCGTCCAGGCGGACATGCCCGAACGGCGCCGACGTGGCGTGAAGGAACGGAAGGAGCTCCGCCTTCTCCGAAAGGACGGCAGCTCGCTGTGGACGTCGGTGCGAAGCTCCCCGCTCTTCGACGACGCCGGGGGCTACAGCGGAGGACTGGTCCTGTTCGCCGACATCACCGCTCGCAAGCAGGCCGAAGCGGCACTGCAAGAGAGCGAGGCCCGCTTCAGGGGCCACTTCGAGCATGCAGCAGTGGGTATCGTCCTCGTCGCACTGGACTCGACATTGCTCGAGGTGAACCCGGCGTTCTGCGCCATGCTCGGCTCCGAGCCCGGCGGGCTCGTCGGGCGTACCGTCGCAGAGATCACCCATCCCGACGATCGGGCGCGCAGCGAGGCTGACATCGAAGAGCTGCTTGCCGGTGAGGTCGTCTCCAAAGAAGTAGAGAAGCGCTACCTGCGCAGCGACGGCGGCGTCGTGCACGCCCGCACCAGCTTCTCCGTCGTCCGTGGTCTCGACGGCTCGGCGCGCTACCTGGCGGCGGTCTGCCAAGACGTGAGCGCCGAGGTGGCAGCGCAAGACAGCTTGCGCCGGAGTGAAAAGGTGCTGCGCCTGCTCGCCGAGAACGCCGGGGACCTGATCTTCGCGTACCGCCTGGGGCCCGAGGATCCAGGGTTCGAGTACGTGAGCTCCGCTCTTGGCCGTATCTACGGCTACAGCCCGGCCGACTTCCCGCCCGGCTCTGACCCGCTGCACTTCCTGTTGAGCGACGCCGACGCGGACGCGGTGCTCGACGCGGCCCGCCGTGGCCACGGAATAGTCGTCGCACCGGTTCGCCACAGAGACGGCGGCTACATCTGGAGCGAAGCGCGCGTCAACTTGGTGCGCGACGTCGACGGCCGCGCCATAGCCATGGAGGGGATCGTCCGAGACATCTCGGAGCGCAAAGCGATGGAGGAGCAGCTCGTGCACCTGGCGCTCCACGACCCGCTCACCGGGCTCGCGAACCGGACGTTGCTCGTCGACCGGATCGCCCAAGCCCTCGCGCGCCTGGAGCGCCAGAGCGAGCTCGTAGCGCTGCTGTTCATAGACCTGGACCAGTTCAAATTGGTCAACGACGCGCTCGGTCACGGGGCGGGAGACGAGCTGCTGGCGGAGGTGGCCGCACGGCTCGGTGTCGCAGCCCGTAGCCACGACACTGTCGCCCGCCTCGGAGGCGACGAGTTCGTGATCCTCTGCGAGGGTCTTGCCGACGAGGACGAGGCCACGAGCATCGCCCGGCGGGTGACAGCGCAGCTCGCCGACGGGTTCCAGGTCGACGGCTCGACGCTGTTCGTGTCGGCCAGCATCGGAGTGGCCACCAGCCCCGTCGACGGCCCAGAAGACCTGCTCCGCAACGCGGATGCTGCCATGTACCGGGCGAAGCAGCTCGGCCGGTCCCGCATCGAGCTGTTCACTGCCACCTTGCACCGGGCCGCCTCTCGTCACCTGCAGCTGGCCTCGGAGCTCCATGGCGCGGTCGAGCGAGGCGAGCTCCGCCTGCACTACCAGCCCGTCGTGCGCGCGGGTCTCGGCGAGGTGACCGCCTTCGAAGCACTGCTCCGGTGGGAGCACCCTGTCGCGGGGCTGCTGCCCCCAGCCGAGTTCATCACCGTGGCCGACGACACCGGGCTGATCGTCGAGATCGGGGCTTGGGCACTGGGAGAGGCTTGCCGTCAAGCGGCGCACTGGCAGTTCGAGCGCAGGGGACTGTCGATCTGCGTGAACGTCTCGCCGCGGCAGCTCACCGCGCAGTTCCTCACCCAAGTCACAGACGCCCTTGCCGACAGCGGCCTGCCCGGTGCCTCGCTGGTGCTCGAGATCACCGAACGCGCAGTGACGTCACCAGCCGGAGCCGCGATCCTTCGCCGCATCCGGGAGCTCGGGGTGCGGATCTCGGTCGACGACTTCGGCACCGGGTACTCCTCCCTGGCGTCGCTCCAGGATCTCCCTGTCGACGCGCTCGAGGTCGATCGAAGCTTCGTCCAACGGCTCGACACCCCGCAGACCGGCGCGATCGTGAAGAGCATCACGGACCTGGCGCATGCCATGGGCATCGAGACCGTGGCCGAAGGCGTGGAGACCCTCGGGCAGGCGAGCGCGGTATGGACAGCCGGCTGCGACATGGCACAGGGCTACCTGTGGAGCCGCCCGGTCGACCCGGCAGCGGTGCCGGAGCTGTTGCGCGCCATGGCCGGCTACCCGCGGGCGTCGACCGCGCCGGCGAGCTGACCGACCACCTGCGCAACGGCGGGCCGACGTCGGGGGTCAGGCAGTTGCACCCGGAGCCGGCGAAGCGTGCCGGGGCTGCTCATGCAGCGCAGCAGGAGAGCTTGTGGACGTCGCGGGTGAAGGCCTGCGCGGCGAGCTTCAGGCCCTCGGCCATGGTCAGGTACGGGTGGAACGTGCTCGCGATGTCGTCGGTGGTGAGGCGGTGGCGGATCGCGAGCACGGCGGCTTCGATGACGTCTCCAGCGCCGTCGGCGACGACGGTGGCGCCGAGGAGGCGCCCTGTGCCTGCCTCGGCGACCAGCTTGACCACGCCGTGGGTGTCGCGGTTCACCAGTGCCCGTGGCACGGCGTCGACGGGCAGCACGGAGGTGACGACGTCGTAGCCGGCCCGGCGGGCTTGCGCTTCGGTGAGCCCGGCCCCGGCGAGCTGGGGGGAGGTGAAGATGACCCGGGGCAGTCCGGTGAAGTCCGTGGTCCGGCTCGTGCCGAGCAGCGCGTTGTCGGCGGCCATGGCGCCTTCGTAGGCCGACACGGAGACGAATTGGGGAGCGCCGGTGACGTCTCCGGCGCCGTAGATGGCGGGGTTGGTGGTGCGCAGCTCGGCGTCGACGACCAGCGCGCCGCGCTCGTCGGTGGTCACACCTGCGGCCTCCAAGTCGAGATCGGCGGTGTTGGGTCGGCGTCCGGTGGCGACGAGGACCTCGTCCGCGACGACGGTGTACTGCCGGCCGCCCGCTTCGACGTCGAGGTCGAGGTGGCCGTCGATCCGGCGCACGGCGTGGATGGTGGCACCGCTGTGGACGGTCGCACCCTGGGCGCCGAGCGCGCCGGCGAGCGCCTCGGAGGCCTCGGGCTCTTCGAAGGGGGCGACCCGCTCGGCGATGTCGACCAGGTGCACCTGGGCGCCGAGGTGCACGAAGAACTGGCCGAGCTCCAGGCCGACGGCGCTCGCACCGATCACCGCCAGGCGCCGGGGCACGGTGGTCTGCTCCAAGGCGGTGGTGGAGGTGAGGTACCCGGCATCTGCGAGGCCGGCGATGGGCGGGATGCTCGGCGTGGAGCCCGTGGCGACGAGAAAGCGTGGCGCGCTGAGCGGTCGGCCGTCCACGGCGATGCTGGAGGGACCGGTGAACCTGGCGTGCCCTGGGACGACGGTGAAGTCGTAGTCGGCCACCAGATCCGCGTACTTCACCTGGCGCAGCCTGTCGACGAGCTCGTCTTTCTGCGCCACCAACGCGCGGAGATCCACCGGGCCCGACGTGGTGGTGAGCCCGGCGAAGCGGTGGTGTCCTGCCGCCCAGGCCGCCTCACCTGCTCGCAGCAGCGCCTTGGAGGGCACGCAGCCGACGTTCACGCAGGTGCCGCCCAAGGTGCCGTGCTCGACGAGGGCCACGCGGTAGCCGGCGTCGGAGGCTTTGATGGCGGCGGCAAATGCTGCTGAGCCCGCGCCGAGCACCACGAGATCGAAGTCCTGCCCGTGCCCCCGCTCCAGCGCGCCCGTCGAGCGGGACCCGAGGGTCTCCAAGGCGCCCGGGCGGTAGCCCGCAGCGACGATCGCGTCGCGCAGCGCGGTGTCGTCCACCTCTGGCACCCAGGTGAACTGGGCGGTGCCCCGACGCCAGTCGACGGCCACGTCACGGCCACCAGCAGACTCGATGGCCCCCGTCACGTGGTGGGCGCAGTCGTCACAGGTCATGCCGGTCACGCCCAGGCTCACACGGTGCACAGCGGTACCGGACATCGGGCTCCTCCTCGACGCCGTGTCCCCGGTGGGCGACGACGACCGTGTCATAGCCTACATCCGAATATCCAAATGTGAAAGGACGCCTCACTTGGTGCTGGGGCTCACCGGCTGCGGCTGCCGGGTCGGTAGGAGGCTGCGGCTGCCGGGTCGGCTACGCGGTGCGCTGGCGAGCCCGACCACGCGCCGGCGGCTGCCCGGTGGCGTCCTCGGGCACAGCTACGGTGTGCTGGCGAGCCCGACCGTGCGCCGGCGGCTGCCCGGTGGCGTCCTCGGGCACAGCGACCGGGTTCTCGAGGAGGTGGGCGAGACGGCGGAGGAACCCTCGCAGCACCCGACGGGCCCGCTGGTCGAGCTCCGCGGTGGTGAGCGGGCCGATCCCGGAGAGATCCTGGTGCCAGGCGCCCTCCACGTGCAGCTGGCTTCGCTCCGCGTCGACGACGGTCACCGACAGCTCGCCGTCGAAGTGGCTGGCGTCGGAGCCGGGGATCTGCCAGGCGAGCGAGGAGCGTGCTGGCTGTTCGACGCCACGGCGTCGGCGTAGCGGCCCGAGCGAGCATCGGGCTCTCGCCCCCGGCTGCCCGGCGGCCAGACCCTCGGCATCGGCAACCGCTTGATCGACCAGCGAGCCCAGCTCGATGCCGTGCTTGGAGATGGCGCCTCGCACCGCTTCCTCGGGCAGCTCGACGTGGACCATGTCGGCGACGTCGACGCTCAACGCGTGCGTCCGGTGGGAGTCGACGGGGATGTCGTAGGTGCCCGCTTCGATAGCGGCGTCACGAGCTGCTACTTCGTCGAGGGTCGTCGCTGCCAGGAGCGAGCGCAGCTCGGCGGTCGCCGCCGACCACGTGGCGTGGAGCGGACAGACGTCGTCCCAGCGGCACGGCCCGTTCCCCAGCGCGCACCGCTCGGCCCGAAGCGGCCCCTCGGCTGCCTCGATCACTTCGAGGACGCTGATCTGCCCGGGTGGACGAGCCAGCCAGTAGCCACCCTCGCGTCCGGCCTTCGACACTGCCACGCCGGCACGGACCAGGTCAGCGAGGATCTGCGACGCGAATGTCCGCGGCATCTCCGTGTCGAGGACGACCTCGCGGATCTTGCGAGGTGCGCCGCTGTCGTACGCCCGGGCCAGCGTGATCGCCGAGCGCATCACGTAGTCGCCGCGTTTCGAGAGCGTCATGTTCACCGCTGTACCTCTGGTGCTGCAGCGGCGGGACCTGACGCACCGGGCCGGTGCAGGCCTCCGACGGTCGGCATGGTGTTCCTCCCTGTCTCTCGCGCCGCGCTGGACGCCGTGCTCTCTCGCGCCGCGCTCGATGTCGTGCTCGCCCGCATCGCGCTGGACGTCGTGACGTCGTCTGTACGATACATTCTCCGGCCAGACGTTGGGTGCCACGGTGAGCAATCTGGCCTCCCTGACGGCCGCCCGGCACCACTTCTTCAGCTCTCTCAAGTCCTAGACATTACGTCGAGTCTATAGCTATACTTTATGCCATGGACCTGAAGCTCTCGAAGCGCGGGGACTACGTGGTGCGATCGGCGATCTGCCTGGCGCGCGCCTACGACTCCGGCTCGCCCACGAAGCTACGCCAGGTGTCGGCAGACATGGGCGTGCCTCGCACTTTCGTCTCGCAGATCCTCGGCGACCTCGTCCACGCTGGCCTCGCCGTCTCCTCCTTCGGAACCGCCGGCGGCTACCGGCTCGCCCGCGAACCGCACGACATCAGCCTCCTCGAGGTCGTCGAGGCCGGCGAGGGTCGGCTCCTCCCCCAAGGATGCGTCCTCGGAGAGGGGCCGTGCCGCTGGCAGGAGGTCTGCCCGGTGCACGACAGCTGGAACGCCGTCGGCAGCGCGCTCGAGAAGACGCTCGGGGCGACGACCTTGGCCGAGCTCGCCGAAACAGACGAGGCCATCGAGGCGGGCACCTACCCAGTGCCCGCAGATGCCCACCGCCTGGCGGCTCTCGAGGTGGCCGTCGCCGACTCGATCCACGTCGAGCTGGCTGTGTCGAGCGTGGCCGCCCGGCTGCGCGGGGGGGCATCCTGGCTGGTTCCCCACCTCCAAGCCGCTTCCGCGGAGGGCGAGGCGCTCCGCCTCCGCGTCGGACCGGGCGGTCCGGCGTGGCTCGGCAAGACCGTCGCGGTCCATGTCGGCGCACCCCGGAGCACCGGCGATGGCCTCGCCCTGCCGCTGTCGTGGGAGGCGACGGGGCCGAAGGGGCTGTTCCCGCGCTTCGACGGCGAGCTGCACCTCGCCTCCCTCGACCCCGACCGCGCAGAGCTGCACCTGTCGGGCCGCTACCGCCCCCCCTTCGGGGCTGCCGGCCAGATGCTCGACGAGGCGCTGCTCGCCCACGTGGCCCGCGCCACGATCCGTGCTCTGTTGCGCCGCGTGGCCCGGGTCCTCGAAGACGTGCCCGCCGAGCGCCCCCAGCTCGCAGCGGACACCTCTGGCCAGCTGGCGCCGTGGAGCATCGGGTCCCAGTAGCACGCGGGCAGGCCGTCGCGTCTGAGGAGCTGGCGCCCTGGAGAGCATCGGGTACCAGTAGCACGCGGGCAGGCCGTCGCGTCTGAGGAGCCACGTCCCTCGGCGCATCGACAGCCACGGCTTGCAAGCTTCCCCCGGGGAGCGACAGCCGTGCGCGGAGATCGGGTCGGCCGAGCACGTGCAGGAGGCGTTCGACGAAGCCGACGACGTGCGTGAGCGCGTGGCCGTTCGGGCACCTCGCACAGGGGGCGAGCTCGACACGGGCACCGCCGGCGAGCAGGCCGAGCAGGAGGCCGGGGGTGGCCATGGCGAGGCAGGGCAGCGCGACGGGCACAGCCGGCTCCTCGGCGCCCTGTTCCGAGGTGGGCGTGAACGACGCCGGCGAGTGCTCGCAGGTGAGGGCGAGGGCGTCGATCCCTTCGGCGCGTAGCGTCTGGATCTCGGCGGCGATGCCGGCGAGGGCCGCACGGGCAGCGAGAGAGCGCCCGTCGGGCAGGACGGGACGCACCTGCCGCAGGAGGTGCACCGAAGCGGGTCGACGTGAAGCGCTCCACCCTCGACGCGAAGCGCCAGCTCACCGCATGCGGCGAGGCAGGCGCCGCAGCATGGCGTCCCGACGCAACGGTCCTCGTCGAGGACGGCTGTGTGTCGCGCTGCGTCTCGCCAGGGTGTGAGCAGCGCCCGCCGGCTGAGCCCCACCACGATCGACCATTCGAGCCACGTGGGGCCGTAGTGCGCGACCTGGACGAAGGACGAGGCGGTCGGGACGCCGGTCGTGGTGACCTGGGACGGCGTGCCGAGCGAGATGCCCGGCGCGTAGCCGATGTTCGGGAAACGCAGCCCTCCGACGATGAGCTGGATGCGCTCGAAGGCGACGCTCACGAGCCCGAGCGCCGCGGCGAGCGCGACGAACCGGCGGCTCGCCCGGCCGCGGGGGATGGCCACGAGCGCGAGGGCCACGAGCGCGGTGCCGATCTCCATCCAGTAGATCCAGGCGTAGGAGCCGGCGAGGAGCTGGTGCAGCCCCGCCCAGTCGCCGGGCTGGCGCCCGGTGCTCACCGTGACCGCTTCGGCGATCAGCAGGAACAGGTTGATCGCGATGGTGACGGCCAGGAAGCCCGAGAGCCACCGCTGCGCGTCGGCACCGATCTCGAGACGACCCTGGCGCTCGAGGACGAGCAGCACGGCGAGCACGAGCGCGATGCCCGAGACCAGCGCCGAGGAGATGAACAGCGGCGCCATCACCGTCGAGTACCAGTACGGGTGCGAGGGCTGGGTGCCGATGATCCAGGCGGTGATCGAGTGCAGCGCGAAGGCGAGCGGCAGCATGAAGTAGGCGAAGCCGAGCACGATGCGCCCGTAGCGCCGCTCGGCGCGCGCCGAGCCGTGCCCGGCGCTGAACCCGAGCCAGCGGTAGCGGCCCGCGAGGTCCGAGCGCATGTGCAGCCAGAGGTAGACGACGTTGAAGAAGCCGTAGCCGAGGACCACGATCACGTCCCAGATCATCGGCGAGGTCCAGTTCGCGTACACGAACATGTGCCAGAACCGCTGTGGCTCGCCGAGGTCCGGGAAGATGCTGAGGCCCGCCACGATGATCGTCACGAGGCTCGTCCAGATCGCGTAGCGCGAGAGGTGCTCGAGCTTCTCGACGTGGAAGATCGACCCGATCGTGGCGACGATCATCCCACCCGCGCTCGCCCCGACGAAGAACATGAACGCGGCGATGTAGGCGCCCCATATCTGGATGTTGCGCATCGCGGTGACACCGAGGCCGTTGGAGACCTCGTAGCTGAAGGCCCACAGCCCGTAGACGACGAGGGCTACGAGCGCCGCCACGGCGGCTCGTCCGGCCCACGAGAAGCGGCGTTCTCGTGCCCGCGGGGGGAGTGTGGCGATGGTGGTCATGGCGTCCTCCTTCTGCGACGTCCCCCTGCGGCCGGTGTCGCCGGGCCGGTCGGGCAGTAATGGGTCTCCTGGGCCTCCTGGATCTCCTGGCGGTTCTCGCTCATGGCTTCACCACCGTGCCCGAGAGGTAGCGGCGCTCGGGATCCACGAACAGCGGCGCGAGCGGCGTCTGCGAACCACCACCGGTCTGCTTCGGCGGGATGTAGTACACCTTCGGCTTCGTGCCGAAGTCCGGGCGGACCTGGACGACCGGGGCGTGGGCGACGAGCTGGGAGACCTCGCTGTTGGGGTCGTTCAGGTCGCCGAAGACCCGGGCCCTCCCGGGACAGACCTCGATGCAGAAGGGCTGCATGCCGTTGTCGACCCGCTGGTAGCAGAAGTCGCACTTCTCCACCACGCCCTTCGGGCGCGGCGGCTTGGCCGGCGAGCCGACGTGGTAGGTGTCCCCGGTGACGGTGCTCTCGTTCGCCGGCTGCTGGTCGGGCACGCTCCAGTTGAAGACCCGCATGTTGTACGGGCAGGCGATCATGCAGTACCGGCAGCCGATGCAGCGCTCCCAGTCGACCATCACGATGCCGTCCTCGCGGACGTAGGTCGCAGCCACCGGGCAGACCTGCGTGCACGGTGGGTTCTCGCAGTGAAAGCAGTTCACCGGCAGGTAAGCGAGCGACAGGTTCGGGTACTGCCCGACCGGCTCGTCGATGCCGCCGGTCGCGGTGAGGTCCAGCCCGGCCGGATCCTCGCCGACGGTGAGGACGCGGTTCCACCACATCCCGAGCGGCACGTTGTTGTTCGACTTGCACGCCACAGAGCAGCTCCAGCAGCCGATGCAGCGGTCCTGGTCGATCACCATCCCCCAGCGGGCCTTCGGGTACGGGGTCGTCTCGTGGCGGCCGTAGGGGTTCTGCGGGTAGGTGCGGTTCGTCGTCTCCATCTCACACCACCACCTT